>NZ_CP156891.1:0-357500 GCF_019249795.2 Segatella copri | reverse complement strand
GTCTCCATAGAGAGCCTGGTAAACCACCATGCGCTCCTGAGTTTCGGAGTCGAAGGCAGAATGGATGAACTTGTATTTACCGCCCTTAAAGTGCTGGAAATATCTTTCTTCCTTTGCCGAAAACTCCATCAGCATTTTCTGGGCAAGGGGAGCGTACCATGTCTTCACCTCCTGCTCAGTAGGCGTATGACCGCCGGGGAAGTGGAAGGCTTGATTGTAATGCTCCAGGAAGAGAGGAGAGAAGTGAGCCAGGGTGTCCTGCTCACCAAAAAGTCCCCACACACGATCCTTATAATAGGGGTTGCAATGGTCAAACTGCACGGCTTCCAACTCCGCAAACTCCTCTATCAGCGCCTCGTCAATCACCAGCCGCTGATTTCCGTCCCTTCTCGGAGCCTTGTATTCATGCTCGCCGATGCGCTCCTTCAGAAACTCCGTCATCATGAAATACGGATTGCCGAGCAGGGCAGGAATGCCCACCACCGGAGCCAGCATCTGGGCGAGGAAAGAGCCGCAGCTGTTGCCCAGAAGCAAGTCGGGCTGTTCCCGGTCGATGATGGAGCGAATCTCCTTCAGTGCCTCCTTGGGGTGCAAAGGGAGGTCGGGAGTCAGCACCACCGCCGTCCCCTCAAACGCCTCTTTCAAGGCTCTTGCCATCGGACAGCTGCCCGTGGCGAAGAATCCGTGTAGGAATAATATCTTCTTCATGCTCTAATCATTTGATAATGATGCGCCTGTAATCTAGGAGGATAAGCCATGCTCAACTCCCATATTAGGCAATATATCTGCAAAAATACAAAAAATATTCAGAAAAGTGATTATATGGATGGATTTTGTTGGCAGGGCGAACTTGATTTAACCTTATTTTATAAGATAGAGGGATATTTTGATAATCTGAAATCCTTAATGACCGGATTCATGAATATATGTACACATATACACCAAGGGGAGTTTGCTCGTGATGAGTAAACTCCCCCATAATTATCTTAAAAAATCTTATTTGTTCTATAGAAAGTTTTGATATTCAGAATATAATCATTATTTTTGCACGTAATATTAGTGGTGTTATTATGTGCAATATTAAATATTATATAGCTGAAATAGCTGCATATTTCGGCAACATGTTGGGCGAAAAAGTAGCTTTGGAATCAGCAGATAAAGATTTGTTGGAAAGAATCCCTATGAATGTTTCTTCCAGGTTCTCTTTTTATAAAGGATGTATTTTGGGGCAGCTCATTTTGATGGCTTACCTAAAGGATGGTGACTCTGTGCCACCTGCCCAGTTGAAGAAACAATTGGATATTATAGGTCGACAGACACAGCTCGTCGTCGTATTAATCACTCCATGCATTTCATCTTATAATAAGGTTAGATTGGTGGCACAAAAAGTTAACTTTGTTATCCCCAACAGGCAAATGTTCCTGCCATCTCTTTTGCTTGACATCCAGCCAGACAGGAAGGTTGGCTTGGATTTGAAAGAAACCATTCCTCCCTTTGCCCAATGTTTGTTGCTTTATCATTTGCAGATTGAATCCATTGTTGGGGCAACAGGTTATGGACTGAGCGATAAGTTTGGCGTTTCTTATGCGACAGCAAACAAATCATTGCGCTGGCTTGTTTCCAAAGATCTGATTAAGTTGGAAGGAACAAAGACCAAGACGGTGCAAATTGATATAAGCAATAGGGAACTTTGGAATAAAGCATTGCCAATGTTGGTTTCTCCGATAGAGCAGCTTTACTATACGGATGCTATACTTGAAGGACAACAGATAAGTGGAGTGAATGCACTGGCTTCCTACACGATGCTTAATGTAGAATCAAGGCAGAGTTGGGCTGTTACAAGGAAAGAGCTGAAAACTCTGGCCATCGTAACCGACAAGCAGTTCGGAGAAAATGAAATCCAAGTATGGAAGTATAACCCAAAAATATTAAGTACTGAAGGAGTGGTTGATAAGCTCTCGCTTTATCTGTCATTGAAAGACAATGAAGATGAGCGAATACAAATAGAGTTAGAACGATTGATAAGTGAAATATCGTTTCACGATAGAACATAGCTTGCAGGAAGATGGCGTGCATATCGCCAATATCGAGAGTCTTATCTGTTTGAAAAGCAAGGCTTTCTTGGATTTAAGTCAAAGAAAAGCTAAAGGTGAAAGTGTTGATAGCAAGCATATTGCAAAGCATAAGAAAGATGTCTTTCGTCTTGCAGCAATGCTTACTCCAGCAAGTAGATATGAACTGCCCGACATATTAAAAACAGATGTTAGTGACTTTTGTGATGCTATCATGCAGGATTTGCCAAATGCCGATTTCATCAAGTCTGCAGGTCTTGGCAATGTTACAAGCCTGCAGATTATAGAACAACTTAAGAAATCAATGTTGTAGTTATGGTTAAGATACAATATGCTTCAGATTTGCATCTGGAATTCATGGAGAATACCCTGTATTTGGAGACTCATCCTCTTCAGCCTGTTGCTGACATCCTGGTGTTGGCTGGAGATACTGGCTATTTAGGTGATGAAGGTTTTGTCAAGCATCCATTCTGGGATTGGGCTTCAGAGAATTTCAAGGAAGTAATAGTAATACCAGGTAATCATGAGTTTTATTTGGGTTATGACTTGGGGCAACTTTATGATGGATGGTGCATGGAAATTCGGCACAATATCAAATGCTATTATAATGCTGTAATACATCTTTCAGATGATACAGACCTCATCGTTTCTACACTATGGGGATATATAGAGCCGCAGGATGCTTTTTCAACCGAGCGCAGAGTAAATGATTTCTACCGTATTAAGGATTGTGGCGTTGTGATAAACAGTGAACGGTTTAATCAAGAGCATGCTAAGTGCCGCGCTTTCATCGAAAAGGCTGTTAGTGAAAGCCAGGCAAAGCATATTGTTGTGGCAACGCATCATGTTCCATCATTTCAACTGGTGTCTCCGGATTTTAAGGGAAGTCCGATAAACGGTGCTTTCACAGCAGAGCTGGGGAACTTCATTGCTTATAGCCGAATAGATTATTGGATTTATGGCCATTCTCATCGTAACATAGACAGGATAATAGGAAATACTCAATGTGTTTCGAATCAGCTTGGGTATGTAAATCATGGAGAATCTGAGTCTTTTGATTCAAAGAAATGTATTAATTTAATGCTTTAGTTGAGGCTCTACATTATATAGAGAACCAATAGCGTCCGTACTGCGGACGCTATTGGCTTAAGCTCATAAAAAGACACTGCCCCTTCATGACACCCTTGGAAATACGTAATTCGGCACTTAAGTTATACGTGTCGAATGGCATTCTGTTAGTTACCAGTGTATTCGCATTTTGCCCCCAAAAATCCTTAATGACCGAAAATGACCGTGACCTTAATGACCGGACCCTTTAGGGGGATTGAAAATGACCCTTAATGACTTTGACCCTTCATGACCGGAATTCTCGGTAGAACGAAAACGGCCGCTCTCCTCATATTGAGGTGAGCGGTCGATTTTGTTTTTATCCCATGCAGCTCGTTACTCCGAGCGTAGTAGCGATAGCGGTCAGAATGCTGATGGCTACCTGCAGAATTGTTTTCCAAGTGTTCGCTTTCATCTTTTTAATGTTTAAAGTTTAGTGTTTCATGTTTACTTTTTGGGGGCGGATAGGCTGGGCTAGGGGCTAGCACCCTAGCCAGTCTATCCTTGGGCTATTCAAGGCCGTCGCCAGTTTCGCCAGTACCGCCGCCTGATTCTGAGCCTTGGCCATCGCTGCCGGTCTGACCGGTGTTTGAACCACCTGGGGTAGAACCGCCTGGCGTATTATCCGGAGTGGTTGGGGCGTTGAGGTCAACGTTGGTCTTACCCTCCTTGATTGCCTTGATAACGGCTGCCTGAGCACTGCGGCTGGCTACGAGGTTGAACTCGGCGTCATCGCGAAGGTTCTTGAACTCCTGACCAGGCTCCCACTGAACCTTCACGCCGGTGATGTTCTGTGCGGTGAACTTGTCGGCATCCTCGGCACCCTTTGAGGTGAGAAGGAGAGAGAAATCACCGAGGTCACCCAGACGAATCTTCTTACCCTCAAGCAACATCTCACGCATGCAGTCTACGGCGATGTAGAGGATGGCGCTGATGTCGGCTCTCGAATAAACACTACCATGTGAAGTGATGTGCTTGGCAAACTTCTCGATGGTCATGATATCGGTGTACTGTGAGATGGCGAAAGCGTTCTGCTTCTCAGTCTTCACGAGTTTCAGGTCCTTTGGGTCAGGGGGTGTACCCTCCTTCTTTGCCTGGTTGATGCGTGACTTCGCCTGGTTGATTTCCAGAAGATTTGCGTTCACGCTACGCATTACGATGCTGTAATTAATCATAGTCGTTTGTAGTATGTTTAGAGTCCTTTGTTTTGCAACTCCCCAGAACGCCCCGTTCCTGCCGTTTTCGGGGTCTTCATTGATGACCGGCGCCTGCCATCTTTTATAACCCGTGTTGGTCTTAATAGAAGACCCGAGCAAGGCACAAAAGGCTGTTCTTTCGATTGCCGGTGCAAAGATACAACATTTTCGGGCAGAATGCAAGCTTTCACCCTAACTTTCTATGCTGAAAATGACGTAAGTAGTTGATAGATAATACTTTCTATCGTTTTCTATCAGAACTTTATTGCAGAAACATTGCAAAACAGGAAAATACGCTTTGAAGGTAGCCGAAGAAACGTGAAAAAGCGGTCATTAAGGTCAAGGTCATTAAGGTCATTAAGCACTTTTCGCTCGCTCTCTTTTCTTATAATATAATATTAAAATTATTTAATATTATATTATATATATATTCCGTTCCCCCCGAAACCCTTAATGACCTTAATGACCTTGACCTTAATGACCGGAAAGAGAGAAATCTTATTTAGTGTTAAAATTTAAAATTTATGCATTTTTTTCATAAATATTTTGTACCTTTGAAGTCAAGTCTGTACCATCTGATATCCTGTAGTTATTGAAGAATAGGCAACATTCCTGAATACTATTGCAAGATAAATCTTGGCATCAGTAAAAATAAATGAGAGTTAAACAATAAGATTATTTTATAAAAAACAACAAACTTATGCCTATTTTTAATTTTTACCGCTTTGAAAATAAGCAAGTAGATAATGAACCTAGTTTTTTTGCTGCAGAAGAGGCGGCAGAGGCTAGATTTAATCAGGGGAAATACCAATCTCCCAGAGAATGTTTTGGAAGTTTCTTTACTTCCAAGCAACGCCATCAGCTATCTATCATGAAATCACATGGTAGTGCTGGAGCATATAATCATGAATTATACAACTGCGATGTTGTTGTTTCTGCATGCCAAGATGTAATATTGCTGGAACTGGAGAGTAATGGTACGAAGACAACGATTGAAAACAAGAAGAGAGTCAAACATCCTAATCATCCATACTGTCGTGTAATAATCGACAACAGAGAGGGTTATCAGATTGTCGCCATCGAGAAAAATGCAGCTTTTTCGGGAGATACAGACAAGGCTGCCTTAGTTTTGCAGAAAGGCTTTAATCAGAAACTTTCTGTATATGGCAGGGAGATTGTCATTCAGCCTCTACATAAGAAAACTACAGATTTCTGGCCAGTGGTATGGGACATCCGCAAAAAGTTCAATGACCGTGTACGCTTTATAAAACTCGACTTTCGTGGAGAAGGAGAGAATAAGAGTGCCGATGGTCTGATGGCATTGATTACCCAACTTGCCAGAAAGGGAGACTGTGCAGCTCTTTTAGAATTGTCACACAAGCCCGGTTCTCCAGAAATTAATTTACAAGAACTGCATGATGATCTGACCCATATTGCTGCAATCTGTCTTAATGAAGGCATTTTTGACCTTACCGTCCACTTTGCCCATTTTGGCTGCTATCGCTATGGTGCTGATATCATGGCGCAATTCGGTATCGAAGAAGAGGCTATCAGCTCCTTTGGTGTTGAACTGTTAAGTTGTTTTGATGGCAATAGTCCGACCTTTGCGCTGATACAATGGATGGATAAAATGAACGAAATACTGAAAGATTATGCCAATACTGGAATACTTCAAAAAGGACGTAAGAAGGGCCCTAGAAGAAAAGCTTGCTGACGATAGCATGTTCCGCTCCATTCGCGGTACATGCCTGAGAGTAATGAACGATGCTAAAGAAATCAAGTTGCATCCCACAGAACTATACTATCTTGCTTTCTGCGTTATCGATAGGATGAAAGGTCAGAGTACCAGCCAAGCAGAATTCTATTCTAAGGACGAGGCATGGTATGAATATGATGAAGTTCTGCGGGATATCTATGGCGGAGATTCGGATCACGAGAGACATTCTGCACTTGCTCTGATTATTCAGACATGTGCAGAATGGTTGCTGCGAAGTCGCGACATGAGCAGGCTGGGGATAGTTTCTAATCTGAAATTGCAGATTGCCTATCATATTAGTGAAGAATTCTCACGGCGACTGGATGAGGAGTTCAGGCGCGGTTTTTGCTGTGTTGATGAGGACGGATTTGCTGGGCTTGTGTACGATTATCTGCAGGGTGAGCGCCTTATCTCCGAAGAAATTGATTCTCTGCTTGATTCAATGGACGGAGATGCTGGCATGGAAAATCCTTCTGTCGCACCAAGCTCAATCCGTATTGCCCCAAGAAAGAAAACCTCTGTGCTGACTGTCCTCAATGCCATGTATAAAGCTGGATGGTTTACGGATGTTGATGGCAACCCTTTGAAGAACCGTGATGAGGCATTGAATGATATTCTGAGAAATGCTTTCGGTACAGATAAGGATACTGCCATCAGTCAAACCCTGAATCCTTCTAACGGTACAGTAAAATATAAATTCAAACCGCTCATGGAAAAACTACTCGATGGAAAGGAAATTGAGCTGTTTATCCATGATTTGACCCAGGAATTGATGGAAATTCATCAATAATTTTTTATTTAGTAAAGCATTTGCCTTACTTTAGTAAAGCAAGCGTTAAGAAGAAAACAAGTAAATTTGCCCTCGAAATCAGTTGCAAGCTGGTTTCGGGGGCTTTTTCATTTTTATATGTTCAGCCCATTTTGTTTAACCTGAGCGGAGGCGGGGAACCTCACAAAGTGATTGAAGATGGCCATCGGGAATCCACGGCTTCTCTCGCAAACCGATCAGGAATCATGGCAGAAAAAAAACATCAGCTTACGGCTCTGGGCATTGCCTATGAAGCCGTCATCAAGCTGGGCTATACGCACAGCAAACTGGCAAGGCTCGACAGCAGCATCAACTATCCTACGCTGAGGAATATCAGAGACGGGAAGGAGATGAAGAAAGCTACGGAGCGGTTCTATCTGAAACTCTTCTTCGACCTTATTAATAAGGAATATGAACGGCGAATGGCCTGTGGGGGCGACGGAGCCGTCAGCCTGCTTATCGTGATGAAAAACATCCTTGAAGCGGAGCTGAAATAAAAAGTGGTGAAAAGATGAGGGGGCATTCTTTCACCAACTATTCCGCCGCATCGAAAGTGTTGTTATCTTTGCACCAGCTTTAGCAAGGTTGGGCGGATTAAAGAAAACCTTAAAGGAAGGTTAGACCTTGCGGTTTATAGATTATGAACGGAATGTTTATGAGAGTGGTGCAGCAGGGCGAGGCGTTCGCTGTACAGAGTCAGAAAAGTGAGAACGGACAGATGATGAAATGCAACATCGTTCTCCAGGAGATGGGCGGCAAGTATGAGAACCAGTATGCTGCGGCAATGCTCGGCAATATGGCGCAATGTAAGTATGCGGCTGGTGAGCTGGTGGCTGTTACGCTCCGCTTTACTACCCATGAGCATAATGGTCAGGTTTATCAGGATATTCTGGTTACGGACATAGAAAAGGTAAAAGGGTAAAAAGTAAAAAACTGAGTTGAAACAGAGGAGGATTTTCCATGGTAAAGCGCGCAACAATCCGGATGTTTCTTCTCCTAAAATTCAATTCAGATTATGGTTAAGAAAGTAAACAAGGTTCAGAACAATGCTCAGAACAATGTTCAGAACCAGCAGGTGAATAATAACGGCTGCCAGCATGTGCAGCTCGGTGGTGTGGCTTACTATGATGATAAGCAGTATTTCCTCTTCAGTCCTGATTCTGTAAATCAGGGTGTTGTAGAAGCGTTTCGCCGTCATGGTGTGGCTCAGCAAATGCAAGACGGAACATTTGATTTCGTAGCAGTTTCTAAGCCGAAAAGCCAGTCGGAACTGATTAAGAAACTGGCGCATGGTCGTGTGAGCAAGACCAAGGATGGGGCTATTCAGCTCACGCTGAAGGTGTTCTTCCATGAGGGACTCAACATCGCCCAAACGCTGACTGTTGAGTCAGCAGAAGGGGCTGATGCTTTAGTGGATTATCAATTAAAACGATAAGTAATAAGATAGATGAGTTGTTATTTAATTAAGGTGGAGAACGGGCACAAGGTTGCCCGCTCCATCACCTCGGAAGAGGAGTATAAGCAGCTGCGTGGAAGCAATGAGCAGAAGGCGAATCTTCGCCTGGCTCGTGCCGGAAACGATGCTGCGAAACGGAGACTGGTGCAGTTTAATTATTCCGGCCATTATCCGCAAGGCGTGGTGAAGGGAATGAAACTGCCCAGCGGTGCTTTCGGGTTTGATATGGATGAGCCGGAGGCTTTCGCCAAGGCTGCCAAGCTGCTGCTGAAAGAACCGGACAAGTACGGATTGCTGATGCTGGAACGTAGCGCACGACAAGGCGGACATGCGGTGTTTGAGCGCGAAAAGGGCAAGACGGTTCTGGAGAATCAGGTGAGGATTGCTACGATGCTCAAGTGCGAAATGGATACTTCGGCTCACGACATTAACCGGGTTTACTTCACTACCACATCGGATGACGAAGATCTGCTCTTCCTTTCGCCACAGCTCTTTAAGGATGAATATGATGAGGCTGCCGTAGCAGCTGAAGGGAAAGTGCTGGAAGAAAGAGAACGGTATGGGAAGGAGGAACTACCGGAAGGGGCGCACAAGGCAAACAAGCACTTTATGCCTTGGAAGGAAGAATTCAAGAAGGATTCTCAAGGGAGTTTTAAGAGTCAAGAATTAGAGAATTCGAGAATTTCTTCTTCTGCTGCTTCATCCCCAGCTGGTTCATCAGCTTCTCCTTCTGCTTCTCAAGACAATTACCTCGGGATTCCTTATGGCGAAATCATTAAGAAGTGGTGGCAGATGTATAATGATGGGCAGGAGCCGATGCGCTCCAACCGCAATACGCTGACCTTTGAGCTGGCTGTGAACCTGCGCCACATCTGCGGCTTTGATGGCAATCTGATGGCTCAGATTATTCCCTGCTATGATGGTTTTTCTGAGCAGGAGAAGATGGCTTGCATCAAGTCGGCACTCGGAGAAAAACTTACGCAAATGCCTAAGCGACTGAAAGATGTACTGGCTGCGCTGAGACAGGAAAAGTTGAAGCAAGCTACTCTGAAAGGCATAACGCTTAAGGAGAACGAGGAACTGATCAATGCACTGGACGAGGCAAATGCCCAGGACGAACTGTTCTATTTCAAAGCCTTGCCTAAATTGCCGCAGGGAGTACGCGACTCGGTTAATGCAGTAGGGCCGACACTTGCTTTACCCGTGATTACCGCTATCTGTCCTGTCATCGGAATGCTGGCTACTGGCGTGAAAATCTCCATTCACGGCAAGATGAATTCGCTCAACCTCATCTCTTACATTGCCGGTGATTTTGCATCAGGAAAGGGAAGCATTGACCCGGTAATCAATGTATGGACTTCAGAAGTAAAAGCAATGGACAAAATGTACCAGCTGAAGGAGGATGAATGGAGAGCCAAGAAGCGTGCGGCTAAGAACAAGAAGGAGCAGCCGGAAGAGCCGAAACTGCCGGTAAGATGCTTGACACTGAACAATACGGTGGCGAATCTTGCTGAAAGACTGGCGAATACTGAAGGCAAACACGCCTTCTCATTTACACCGGAAGCTGACACCGTAGCACAGAAGTGGAAATCGGCGATGAGCGACTTTTCCGTCATGTTAAGACAGGCTTACGACGGAACAAGCTATGAGCGCGAGGCAAGAAGTGCAGATGCGGTGAATGTCCATATAGACAGACTGTTATGGAATGTGGTGATGTGCGGCACTCCCGATGCACTTTATCGAGTAGTGAACAATTATACGGATGGTTTCCAAAGCCGTATTGTCGTGGCTCGTACGCCGGATAATACCTTCACCCCGCTCACTGATAACCTCTTCGTGCTTACACCTCGCCAGCAAAGCAATATTCTGCAGATAGCACATCTGTTACCCATGATGGCAGGCGAAGTAGAACTGCCTAAGCTGGAAGCCAAGGGCAGGGAATGGCTGGAGCAGATAAGACTGGAGACGATGAAAGATGATGACAAAGTGAAAGCCCGCCAGCGTTTTCGTATCTGTCCTACCACGATGAGAATGATGGCGTGCATCATGCTCTGCAAGGTGGCAGAATCGCTGATACAGAAACTTGGAGCGGAAGAGGCAGAAACAAGATTGAAGGAGAATCCTCTCTTGTGGAAGGAAATGATTGTGAAAATGCAGACACCGAGCATGCTTTCAGCCTTTGATGTTCTGGCTAACTATCAGCTGGAGAATGCACTCTATTTCTTTCGCAGTCGTATCGAAGCTGCTTTCTCATCCAAGGATTATTGCGGACAGGCACCTGCTGACCGTATACGTCGTGGAAGAAACGATACTATCTTTGAGCGCTTAGACGTAACCTTCAATTTCGAACAGGCTCAGCAGCAGAGTGTTGCCATCAAGGGCGCTAACGTTACGCACGAGGCTGTAAGACAGATGCTGAAGAACTGGAAGCGCCAGGGACTCATCAATATTCTGCCCGATTCGCGTTATCAGAAAGTAGCATCTACGGTTTAAATCCGGTCATTTCCGGTCATTAAGGTCAAGGTCATTAAGGTCATTAAGGTTTTCGGGTCTGAACCCAGCCTTAATGACCACCCCTAAACCAATTATTCATTATTAATTGTAAATTATCATGCATATTTGTATATTTCGCCGCCGTTTCACTCCATGGGGAGTTGATGGCACAATGGTCATTAACGGTAAGTTTTTCTGCGGAACATTGGAGCGTCCTCAGGGCTATCTGAAAGCTGATGCTTACAGACTGGCACTTGTGCCGGTTTCCAACCCGAAGTTTCTGAGGGATGATGAGAAGAGCAGAATCATGCCTGTTATTCTGAAGGAAAACGGCAGAGTTCCGAAGTCTGTTATCCGCAAGCCGTTCTTTGTTCCGGGTAATGGTCCTTATAAATTAATGTATGGCAGCATCATTCTGGGCAGATCTTACATTTCGGGACTTGTGCTTCATTCTGAGGAATACTTCTCGGAGTTTTGCGAGAAGGTGGATGAGGCAATCAGGAACAGGGAGCACATCACGCTCGTTATCAGAGACTGGGGCTTTGATGCGATTCCGCTTAAGTATTTATCACCTTTCAAATCATCCGTAAAATCATTATCATGCGTAAGATAAAGGAAATCATCATTCATTGCAGTGCGACCAAGGAAGGTCGCAACTTCACCGTAGCGGATATTGACCGCTGGCACCGGGAGCGCGGAATGCGCTGCATAGGTTATCATTTCGTGGTTTATCGTGACGGCAGCATTCATGTAGGCCGTGCGATAGAGGAGGTTGGCGCCCATTGCAAGGGCCATAATTCCATCAGTATAGGCATTTGCTACATCGGCGGTTTATCAAAGAAAGGTAAGCCGAAGGATACAAGAACCCGAGACCAGAAAGCGGCAATGCGCTCGCTCATCGAGCAGCTGAAGGAGGAATATCCATTAGCCACGATTCATGGTCATAATGAATTTGCCAATAAGGCCTGCCCCTGCTTTGATGTGAAGAAGGAGTGGGGCTAACAGATAGGGAACGCGCTGCGTTCCCTATTTATACTTATTTTCCGATGCAAAAGTGCTTGAAGATATTGTTTAGCGTTTCCTGGCTACTGATCTGTCCGCCAGTGATTTCACCCAGTTCTTCCAACACCATTTTCAGGTCTTCGGCGACGATGTCGCCGCTCATGCCCATTTCCATCGACTCCAATACTCGGGAGAGGGAATCATGGGCACGGAGTAGGGCCTCGTAGTGGCGGGCACTCGTTATGATGACGTCGTTCTCGGTAATCTCAGGAATATCAGCGGCTTTTACTAATGCCTGCTCCAGGGATGAAACATTCTCGCCTGTGCGGGCACTGATGAAGAGTGGGGCTTCTGATTCACTGGAATCTGAGCCACAGGAATGGGTGAATTTATCGAACGCTAGTTTATCATTCTCCAGTTTATCCATCTTATTAAATACTACCAGCAGCTTCTTGCCTTGGTTCTTCAGCTTCATCTCCTCGATTTCTGAGGCTGACGGCTGCTCATCTAATAGCCAGATTACTATCTTCGCCTCTTCCATCTTCTGGAAAGTGCGCTCTATTCCGATGTTTTCTACCACATCATCCGTCTTGCGGATTCCGGCTGTGTCAATAAAGCGGAAGGTGATTCCGTCGATGAGGGTGGTGTCTTCGATTACATCTCGGGTGGTTCCGTGAATGTCGCTCACGATTGCCTTCTCCTCGTGGAGCAGACGGTTGAGCAGGGTGCTCTTGCCCACATTCGTCTTGCCTACGATGGCTACGGCTACTCCCTGCTTCAGGGCATTGCCGGTTTCGAAGGAGTGGGCGAGGGTGGTAATCTTGTGATTGATTTCTTCGGCTAGTGCCTGGAGTTCGCTGCGGTCGGCAAACTCCAGTTCTTCGTGGTCGCTGAAGTCGAGCTCCAACTCCAGGAGCGAAGTCATCTTTAATAATTTTTCGCGAAGGAGGGAGAGTTCGTTGCTGAAATGGCCCTTCAGTTGGCTGAGCGCCATCTTGTGGGTTGCCTTGTTGGTAGAGGCGATGAGATCAGCTACGGCTTCTGCCTGAGAGAGGTCCATCTTGCCGTTGAGATAGGCACGACGGGTGTATTCGCCCGGTTCTGCCTGGCGACATCCTACCTCCGTAAATCGATGGAGAACCTGCTGAAGAATGTATCGGCTGCCATGACAGGAAATCTCGGTGGAGTTCTCGCCTGTATAACTGTGGGGTGCACGGAACACGCTCACCAGTACATCATCGATGGTGTTGCCATCCTTATCCTTGATTTCGCCATAATGCAGAGTGTAGGGCTTGGCTTCTTCCAGGGATTTGCCGTTGGCAGACTGGAAGATTTTGTCGGTGAGGGTAATGGCGTCGGAGCCACTGAGTCGGATAATTCCGATAGCACCGCCGGCTGGGGTTGCCAGGGCGCAGATACATTCTTCTTGATTCATTTTTTTATTGTTTAAATTCTATCTAATACAACCTTGATGAGATTGTCGATGGTGCTCTTGTAGCCGGTGTTGGCGCTGAGGGCACGGCGGTTAGCGATGACCATGCAGCAGGTTAATGCCTTATGACCGAGGAGAAGGGAAAGACCGGCGAGGGCTGAACTCTCCATCTCGAAGTTGTTGACGCGCAGACCGTTATACTCGAATGCTTCAATCTTCTGATTAAGTTCCGGGTCGACAAGTGGGGCACGGAGCTCGCGGCCCTGAGGACCGTAGAAACCGCCACAGGCTATGGTGATTCCACGAACCATATCATCGCCGGCTATCTGGTTGAGCAATTCCGGATTGTTGTCTACACAGTATGGGTTGCCAATCTGGTCGTTCCATTTTACCTGGCGCTTGAATTCTGCCTCTGTTTCGAGGTCGCAGATTTCGTTGCGACGGGCATAGAAGTTGATGAGTCCGTCGAAACCGATGCTCTTCTGCGAGGCTACGAAGGTTCCAGCAGGGCAGTTGAGCTGCAGGCCGCCGCAGGTTCCGATGCGCACGAGGGTGAGCGTGGTGTGCTCGGGTTTCTCGGTGCGGGTTTTGAAATCGATGTTCTTCAGCGCATCGAGCTCGTTGACTACGATATCGATATTATCGCATCCTATTCCGGTGCTCTGCACAGTGATTCGCTTGCCTTTATATGTGCCGGTGATGGCGTGGAATTCCCGACTTGAAACTTCGCATTCCTTCTCATCGAAATGGGAGGCTACGAGGGCTACGCGACCTGGGTCGCCAACGAGGATTACTTTATCAGCCACTTGTTCCGGGCGAAGATGAAGGTGGAAGCAGCTTCCGTCTTCATTGATAATCAATTCTGATTCTGCAAAATATTTGCTCATGGTTCTTTTGATTTTAAGTTATACATTATTTATATTGGGGCTTTGCGCCCCCTCTGTGTTTAAGATAAGCAAAGATACGAATAAAAAATGAAATGCGATATTTTTTTAATGATTTTAAACAGTAAAAAAACACGAAGGGCAAATCCCGAAAATGGAACTTGCCCTTCTCTTTCAAATCTCTCTTCTTTTATATCTAGTAAAGACTGCCAATGAACGGAGCCTTTTGCCGGATATTCAGATATGGGTAAACCCGGATGAGGGGTTATGAATTCATAGAGAGCAGGAACTCGTCGTTGTTGCGAGTATGCTGCATATTCTTGTGGATGGTGCTCATCGCCTCGATAGAATTCATGTCGGACAGATACTTGCGCAGAATCCACATGCGGTCGAGCGTTGTCTTGTCCTGCAGCAGATCGTCGCGACGGGTAGACGAAGAAATGAGGTTGACAGCAGGGAAGATGCGCTTGTTGCTGAGTGAGCGGTCGAGCTGCAACTCCATGTTACCGGTTCCCTTGAACTCCTCGAAGATGACTTCATCCATCTTACTACCTGTATCGATGAGGGCAGTAGCGATGATGGTGAGCGAACCGCCGCCTTCGATGTTACGCGCAGCACCGAAGAAACGCTTAGGCTTCTGGAGGGCGTTTGCATCCACACCACCGGTGAGCACCTTACCAGATGCAGGAGCTGTGGTGTTGTAGGCACGGGCGAGACGGGTGATAGAATCGAGGAAGATGACAACATCGTGTCCGCATTCTACCATTCTCTTAGCCTTCTCGAGCACGATTCCGGCAATCTTGACATGGCGCTCTGCTGGCTCGTCGAAGGTAGAGGCGATAACCTCTGCATTCACGGTGCGGGCCATGTCGGTAACCTCCTCAGGACGCTCGTCGATGAGCAGCATCATGAGGTAAGCCTCAGGATGGTTGGCTGCGATGGCGTTGGCAATATCCTTCATGAGGATGGTCTTACCGGTCTTAGGCTGAGCCACGATGAGCGCACGCTGACCCTTACCGATTGGCGAGAAGAGGTCTACGATGCGGGTGCTGAGATTGGTGGTGCGGCGGTCGCCACAGAGATTGAACTTCTCATCAGGGAAGAGTGGGGTGAGGTGCTCGAAAGGAACACGGTCACGAACCTCTGACGGGTCACGGCCATTGATCTTGATGATGCTGGTGAGCGGGAAGTATTTCTCGCCCTCGTGAGGCGGACGCACCTTGCACTCGATGACATCGCCAGTCTTCAGACCGAACTTCTTGACGAAGCTGGATGCTACATAAACATCGTCCGGTGAAGAAAGGTAATTGTAATCGCTGCTGCGCAGGAATCCGTAGCCCTCTGAAATCACTTCGAGCACACCGTTGGATTTCACGAGATTGCTGAAATCGTAGGCTGGTGCTTCCTGCTTGTTCTTGGCTGCAGGGGCAGCAGCAGGTGTGTGCTGGTGAGAAGTCTGCGGAGTGGTAGGACGGTCGAAGATATCGACAGTAGGAATGGCAGCCTGGTCTTCGATAGGAATGTCGACTACCAGGATGAAATCGGTTCCATCGCCCGGATCACCCTTCCAGGTTCCGTCTGCATCGAGTTCTACCTTCATACCTTCAGTATAGTGGATAGGAGCTGACTCCTGTTTCTTATCGGTTGCAGTTTTTTCAGTAGCTTTTTCCTTTGCCTCCTCAGCTGGAGCCGGAGCTGCTGCCGGAGCCGGAGCTGCTGCGTTCTGTGCATTCATCTTAGCCTGGAGCATCGCCTGCAAATCACCGCTGATGTTAGCGCTCTCAGCGTTTCCGGCAGAGAACTGCTCTTCCGGAACGGCAACTTGCTCAGGAGCAGTCTGCTGGTTATCGGCTGTTGCCTCTTCCTGCTGTTCTGCCTCAGTAGCAGCCTGCCGGTTAGCCGTCTCCTGTGCATCTTTCGCCATCTGCGCTTCTAGCTCGGCTTTTACCGCCTGATGCTTTCTGATGGCAGCTGCTCTGGCTTCTGCAATGGCTTCGAGTTCAGCCTTGCTTCTTCTGCCGCGGTGTTTCGGGAAGTTGGCAAGTACCTGAGCCTCGATGTCTTCGCCTGATTGGTTTAGAGTCTGCTTCTGGGCAGCTGATTGTAAACTCTGCTCTGCCGGGCTGAACTGGATTTCTTCCTCAACCGCTGGGGCTGGGGCAGTTTCGCTCATAGCCTGAGGAGCAGTCTCGCCGCCGTTAGGACCCAATACCTGGTTCTTCTGCACGTCGAAATTCTCTCCTTCATTACCGTGTACGGAATAGACACGGTCTTCTTTCTTGGTTGCAATGCGGGTGCGCTTGCGCTTAGGGGCTGCTTCAGGAGCTGGCTGTTCTGCCTGGGCGTCGAGAATGGCATAGACGATAGTTTCCTTGTTATCGCTCTTCTTTACCTTGACTCCCAGTTCCTTGGCAATGTCCTTCAACTGAACGACACTCTTTGCTTGTAATTCTTCTTTGCTATACATATATTATATATTGTATATTAATGATTTTTTTCTGAAATGTCGCGTTTCTGAATGGAAACACGGTATTGATTGATAAATTCGTGTGCAAAGATAATTAAAAAATTTGTTTCTGCCAAATATTTTGCCTATCTTTGCACAAAAAAAATAAAAATGGCTAGTCAAATACCCTATTTAGACGTTCAAAACCTCACCAAACGCTTTGGTGCACAGGTTCTTTTTGATAATATTTCCTTCTCTATCGCTGAAGGACAGAAAGTGGGACTCGTGGCGAGAAACGGCACGGGAAAGTCTACGCTCATGTCGGTGCTGATGGATAAAGAGGGACACGAGAGCGGAGACATCATCTACCGACGCGACTTGAAGGTGGGCTATCTGGAGCAGTCGCCGCAGTTTGATCCGGAGGAAAGTGTGCTGCAGGCGTGCTTCAATCATGAGGATGATCCGGAGAAGGTGCTGAAGGCGAAACAGATTCTCACCCAGCTGCACATTACCAACCTGGAACAGCCGATGGGACAGCTCAGCGGCGGACAGCAGAAACGAGTGGCGCTGGCGAATGTGCTGATTACGGAACCCGACTTCCTGATGCTGGACGAGCCGACCAACCATCTGGACCTGGAGATGATAGAGTGGCTGGAGGGTTATCTGAACCGCGGCAACAAGACCATCTTCATGGTTACGCACGACCGATTCTTCCTGGACAAGGTGTGCAATACGATTCTGGAACTCGACGACCGCACCATCTACACCTACCGCGGCAATTATGCCTATTATCTGGAGAAGAGGCAGGAGAGAATGGACAATCTGAGAGCCGAAATTCAGCACTCGAAGAATCTCTACCGCAGGGAACTCGACTGGATGCGCCGTCAGCCTCAGGCTCGCGGACACAAGGCAAAATACCGCGAGGATGCTTTCTACGAGCTGGAGAAGGTGGCGAAGCAGCGCATCGAAGACAGGCAGGTAAGGCTGAAGGCTTCTACCGTTTATATAGGTTCGAAGATTTTTGAATGCCAGTATGTGAGCAAGGCTTTCGACGACAGGGGACAGAAGAAGGTGATTCTCGACAACTTCTACTACAACTTTGCCCGCTTCGAGAAGATGGGTATTGTGGGTAATAACGGAACGGGAAAATCGACCTTCATCAAGATGCTGCTGGGCGAGGTTCAGCCCGACAGCGGCAAGTTTGACATCGGCGAGACGGTTCGCTTCGGCTATTTCTCGCAGGAGGGACTGAAATTCCGTGAAGACCAGAAGGTGATTGACGTGATTACGGAGATTGCTGATTATATAGATCTGGGCGGCGGCAAGCACATGACGGCTTCGCAGTTTCTGCAGTTCTTCCTCTTTACGCCCGAGGAGCAGCACAACTACGTTTACAAGCTGAGCGGCGGCGAGAAGCGCAAGCTTTACCTCTGTACGGTGCTGATGAGGAATCCGAACTTCCTGGTGCTGGACGAGCCGACCAACGACCTTGACATCCAGACGCTGCAGGTACTGGAAGAATATCTTCAGGATTTTGCGGGTTGCGTCATCGCGGTGAGCCACGACCGCTATTTCATGGACAAGGTAGTAGACCATCTGCTGGTTTTCAAGGGCGAAGGCGAAATACAGGATTTCCCAGGCAACTATACGCAGTACAGGGAATGGAGCCGGATGCAGGCGAAGGACGAGGCGGAACAGGCGAAACCGGCAAAGAGCGGAAATGCAACGGCAGAAAACGACGGAGCTGGCACGGCCAAGCGCGACGCCAATTTTGAGAACAAGCGCAAGATGAGCTACAAGGAGAAGCGCGAATATGAGCAGCTGACCCAGGAAATAGATGCGCTGACCGAGGAACAGAAGAAGCTGGAAGAGGAACTCTGCAGCGGAAATCTATCGGTTGAGGAACTGACGGAGAAAAGCAAGCGCCTGCCTGAAATCAAGGATGAACTTGATGAGAAGGAAATGAGATGGCTGGAACTGGCTGAAATGCTCTAGACTTTGAACTTTGAGCGTTGAACATTGAACTTTATGATTAGTTGATGTGCGGCCGTTAATAATAAATATTTATAAAAGAAAAATAGAAAGAATGGAAATTAAGAAATCAGAATTTACAATATCGGCTCCACGAGTGAGCATGTGTCCGAAAGATACGAAGGCTGAATATGCTTTCATTGGCAGAAGTAATGTGGGAAAATCGAGCCTCATCAATATGCTCTGCAACCACAAGGGTTTGGCTAAGACTTCAGCCACACCGGGTAAGACGCTGCTTATCAACCACTTCATTATCAACAACGAATGGTATCTGGTTGACCTTCCTGGCTATGGTTTCGCCAAGCGTTCGAAGACCGTACAGAAGCAGCTGGAACAAATGATAAGCAGTTATATTCTGCAGCGCCAGCAGTTGGCTAATGTCTTTGTGCTCATCGACGTGCGCCACGACCAGCAGAAGATAGACCGCGAGTTTGTAGACTGGCTGGGCGAGAGCGGCGTTCCTTTCTGCATCGTCTTTACCAAGGCCGACAAGTTGGGTCCGGTCAAGGCTCGCATGAATGCGGAGAAATGGATGCATGCGCTGGAAGACCGCTGGGAAGCACTTCCACCTTATTTCATTACCAGTAGTGAAAAGAAGATGGGACGCGACGAGGTGCTCGACTATATTGACGAAATCAACAAATCGCTCGCCGGAGAATAATCTTTCGGGAGAGAATAAACCAACAGAGAATGAAACAGATTAATTGGGGATTTATCGGCTGCGGAGAAGTAACCGAAAAGAAAAGCGGACCGGCTTTCAACGAAGTGGAGGGTTCGCAGGTGGTGGCTGTGATGAGCCGAAGCGAGAACAAGGCACGCAGCTATGCTGAGCGCCATCATGTGCGCAAATGGTACACGGATGCATCGGAATTGATAGAAGACCCCGATGTGAATGCTGTTTACATCGCCACGCCACCTTCTTCTCACGCCATCTTTGCCATCATGGCGATGCGTGCGGGCAAACCCTGCTATATAGAGAAACCGCTGGCAGCGAGCTACAACGACTGCATCCGCATCAACCGCATCAGCGAGCAGACGGGTGTTCCCTGCTTCGTAGCTTACTATCGCCGTTATCTTCCTTACTTCCAGAAGGTGAAGGAGATTATCGAGAGCGGAACCATCGGTAACGTGGTGAATGTTCAGGTGCGCTTCTCGGTTCCTCCGCGCGATCTCGACTTTCAGAGCGGCAAGGAAATGCCTTGGCGACTGCAGCCGGATATTGCGGGCGGCGGCTATTTCTACGACCTGGCTCCTCATCAGATAGATTTGCTCCAGAATCTGTTTGGTGTGATTACCCGTGCGCACGGCTATCCTGCCAACAGAGCGCATCTTTATCAGGCTGAAGATACGCTCTCGGCGTGCTTCTTCTTTGAGAGTGGAATTCCGGGCAGCGGAAGCTGGTGCTTCGTGGGACATGAGAGTGCGAAGGAAGACTGCATCGAGGTGATTGGCGAGAAAGGTTCGCTCTCATTCTCGGTGTTCACTTACCAGCCGATAGAAGTGATTACGAGCGAAGGAAAGAACTTGATTACGGTTCCGAATCCGCCTTATGTGCAGCTGCCGCTCATCAAGAGTGTGATTCAGCATCTGCAGGGAATAGGAAAATGCGACTGCACCAGCGTTTCGGCTACGGCTGTCAACTGGGTGCTGGACCGAGTATTGTGGAAGAACTGATTTTTTACAAAATCATCATCAGGATTAGAGCGTAAGTTATGAAGAGATGTTTCTGTATAGTAGGATTTATCTGTTCCCTTGTCTGCACTTCGGCAAGGGCAGGGGAGTCCGTGGATTCTACCATGCTGGGAACGCTCTTCAACAAGACGATGTTCATGTCCAATTCCCAGGACAGCCTCGTGAAAGAGCGCCATCGCAAAACCTTCTTCCATCAGGTGGGAGATGTGTTCACCCGGTTCTTCAGAGAATTCAACAGTACGGATTCGGCTTATATAGAAGACCAGCATTACAATTATACGGTGATGCTGCAGAACACCAATACCTACGAGGAATATACGCTCAGAAACAGCGAAGGACAGAGCATTTCCTTCTCGCCTGATCCTTCTTACCGCCTGGGGCCTTATCTGGGCTGGCGATGGGTGTTTCTGGGTTATACGTTCGACCTGAAGCACATTAATTTCAGGAATAACCACACTAATAAAAAGGAGTTTGACCTGAGCCTCTACAGCAGTCTGCTGGGAATAGATCTGTTCTGGCGCCAGACGGGAAATGACTATCATGTTCAGCGGATGAATCTGGGTGAGCACATCGATTGTGCCCCTATCCGCAAGGCTCCTTTCGACGGTTTCAAATCGAGCATCAAGGGATTCAATCTTTATTACATCTTCAACCATCGCCGCTTCTCTTATCCTGCCGCCTATTCGCAGAGTACGGTGCAGCGGAGAAGTGCCGGTTCCATGCTTCTGGGAATCGGTTACACGGAGCATGAACTGGAGGTGAACTGGGATAAACTGACCAATCTTGTAGATGAAAAGCTGAATAAAAATCTGACAAACGGGGGAACTCCGGAAGCCAAGATAGACAGTTCGCTGATGTTCAGCAAGGTGAAATACAGCGATGTGAACGTAACCTGCGGCTATGCTTACAACTGGGTTTTCGCCAAGAACTGGCTCTTCAACGCTTCGCTCTCGGTAGGTGTGGCTTACAACCGCTCGAAATCGGATAATGAAAGGGAACATCTGGACATTACCAACTTCAGTTTCAAGAATGTGAACCTGGATGGAATAGGCCGCTTCGGTATTGTGTGGAACAACACGCATTGGTACGCGGGCGCCAGCACCATCATCCATTCCTACAACTATAAGAAAAAACAGTTTTCTACCAACAATTCGTTTGGCTCACTCAATATTTATGTGGGTGTGAACTTCGGCAGGAAACGTCATCATTAATATATAAAAAGAGAAGAGATGAAAATATTTACGAAAATGGCAGCTGTCGTGCTGGCTGTCGTGCTGGCTGTTCCGGGAGAAGCCAGGGGGAATGTGGTTTATCAGCGGCAGGACAGTCTGCGGATTGTAGGACTGCTGCAGCAGGCAAGGGCGATGAAGAAGAAACCAGCCAGTTGGATGCTTTGGTTCGGCAAGCAGATGGCGGGCGTTCCTTATGTGGGCGGCACGCTGGACCGAACGAAGGAAGAGGTGCTCATCGTGAACACCCGTGAGCTGGACTGCACCACATACGTAGAGATGGTAACGGCGCTCACCCTATGCGCCAAGAAGAATGAGACTTCTTTCTCGGCTTTCTGTGAACATCTCCGGAATGTGCGTTATGTGGGCGGAGAGGTTTCCTATGTGAAGCGCCAGCATTATTTCACGATTTGGATGGATGCAAACGAGCGCGAGGGAATCGTGAAGAATATTGCGCCCAATCCTCCTTTCTCGGCCGTTCAGACCGTGAACATCAACTGGATGAGTACGCATGTTTCGAGCTATAAGATGCTTAAGGCTCATCCGGAATGGAAATCGGGAATCAGAAAACTGGAACAGAGTGTGAACGGCAAGCGTTACCGTTATGTTCCGAAGGGCAAGATTGCCAACACGGCAGTTTTCCGCAACGCTATTCATGATGGTGACATTATCGCCATCATTACCAACAAAAAGGGTCTCGACACAACCCACATCGGTATTGCCTCCTGGCACAAAGACGGATTGCATCTGCTCAACGCCAGCAGCATTCACAAGAAGGTGATTGATGAACCGATGACACTTTATACTTACATGCATAAACATCCGGTGCAAATAGGAATCAGGGTTTGCAGAGTTCAGTAAAAAAATATTAGAAAAAGAAAAGATAAATGGAAGAGAAAAAGAATTTTGAAGCTGTCTTCAAGGAAGATCTTTATCAATATCTGCTGGGTATTGATAAGGTAGACGCTCATTTGCCGGAAGCTCCGGATTTGGAAGAGCTGTGGCAGAAAGTAGGCGAGAGTTATCTGCCTGATGCGATTCGCGAGTTTGCCAAATATCCTACGGTTTCATTGGGTTGGATCATGTATGTAGGAATGGCGCTTGCCAAGTATTGGGATGAGGATTGGGAACTCTACAGCAAGGTAGAGAATCATTATGAATATCTTCGTGACAGAATAGATTTCGACCACATGGATGATTACATCTGCGAAAAGGTTCTGCTGCTGAATGAGGAAGCGCATAAGACTGTTACGAATGTAGTGGCAGAATGTGCTTCGCGCTCTTACAGCAAGCTGATTCATCTGAATCTGCAGCCTGGAAGCGAGGAAGCCTTCCGTGGTTTCGTTGCCGCCCTTCACCAGATGTTCCTTATGGGAATAGCCGTAGAGCTTAAAATGCTGGGGTACCACATGACTAAAATGTAAAAGAAAGTCCGTAGGCGTTCTGTTAAAATGCCCACGGACTTTCTTACTTATTACTAAAATAATTACTTCACTTTCTTGAGATATTCTCCAGCGCGGGAATCGCCGAGTTCCTGGGCTTTCTTCAGGTTCTTGATGGCCTCTTCCTTATTTCCTTTCTCCTTCTGGAGCAGTCCTAAGAGAAGGTAGCCGTCAGCATATTCAGGAGCCAACTCTATGCAATGGGTGGCTGCGCTGATTCCTTCATCATAACGCTTTACACGCAAGTCGAGACTTGCCCATTCTGCAAAATAAGTAGGCTCTTTAGGAGCCAGGTAACAGGTGCGGGCAATATCAAGCAGGGCTGGCTGCCACATGCGTAACTTGGTTTCGCATTGGTAACGGGTGTAGAAGAAGGCTGGCGAAACAGGACGGGCAATGGAATCGTACATATTATAATCCTGAATAGCGCGGCGGAATTCACCCTGCTCCTTCAGAAATTCTCCACGTGCCAGATAATAATTCGCAACCATTCCGATCTTGTTTCCAACGCTTACCGCACTATCGAGCAAAACCTCAATCTCCTTGGCTGGAGCCTTGAGATTCTTCTTAGCCTGGGCAGCCTCAAAATAGAGTTCGCCGCTGAGAAGTGAAGTATTGGTCAAATCCATGAAAGTATCGTAAGCTTTCTGATACTCACCCTTTACAAAATTAATCTGCGCTTCCTGATGGCGGTAAATAGGCTGAGCCTTGATTTCGTATGCCTTTTGAGCCTCAGCTATGGCCTTATCAAGCGTCCAGTCCTTATAAACAGAATCGCCCTTGTAAATAATCTTCTGATAAATCAGGTCGGCATAGTTGGAATGAGCCTCATCCTTGGCAGCCGATTTCTTAATGCCTTCTTCCATCAGTTTGGCAGCTGCATCATATTCGGCCTTATCCGTCAGATAAGCGGCTTTCTCCTTGTAACCGAAGGCTGAAGTAGGAAATTTGCTGATAAACTCATCGCTATATTTCGCATACTCATCAGCTGTAGTCTGGCCTTTCTTCAGAGTCATCATCGTCATCGCTTCGTTCTCTGTATCAGGAAGAGCTGTACGGATGGTGGTTTCGCGAAGTGCTGCATCAAGACTCGAAAGACCGGTTACCTTCAGCTGCTTGGCGTAGTTGGCGTCGATGGCCGTAACCTGACCATTGCTGTGCATCAGACCGATGACCTGACCGTTCTTGTTGGCAAACGGACAACCTACTGCATTTTCGGGAGCACTATTCGAGAAGATGTAATAGTTGTACGTAGTCTTGAACTTCTCTACGCTGCTGATGTCCTCCTGCTGGTAAGCCGGCTTCTTGATAGAATATGGAACCAGCCAGACCTTGTCGCCAGCAGCCGATTCCTTGGTTGCAATAGGGGCAGCAACTGTAGAGGCGTTGATGCGGAATTTAGCCACATCGTAGAGTTCGTCGGCTCCCATGATGGCCTCAACAGGAATCGATTTTCCGGAAGCGTCAACAACGCTAGCCTTTACAGCTCCGACAAATGGCTTGAAGGTGCTGATAGCCGTTCCCTTGTTGTCGATAAAAACACCTTGGGTAGAGGCGATAATGTCGCCTTTCTGATTGAAAGTAGTCAAGGTGAAAACGCTCTTAGCCAGTTTCTGGACCGAACCCGGCTGGGCATAGAGGGACGATGCTCCGAGCATCAGTCCCATCATGATCATATTTATTTTTTTCATAATCTTATTTGTGTTGCTTGTGTTTATTGAGCAACTCCTTAGCATTTGCCAGGGCAGCAGGCGTAATGTCGCTTCCGCTGAGCATCTGGGCGATTTCTTCTATACGCTGCTGCTCGTTGAGTTCCTTCATGTGAGAAAGAGTTCCCTCTTCGGTTTCTTCTTTCAGAACCTTGTAATGATGGGTTCCCATGGAAGCAATCTGCGGCAGGTGGGTGATGGAAATAACCTGACGGTTCAAATTGCCCATCTCTGTCATGATTTCCGCCATCTTTTCTGCAATCTTACCGCTTACTCCCGTGTCGATTTCATCAAAGATGATGGTTGGCAGTTTTACGGCGCCGCTGATCATAGCCTTCAGAGAAAGCATGACGCGGGCGATTTCTCCACCGGAAGCAACCTGACTCACCGGCTGGAGAAGCGTGCTCTTGTTGGCGCTGAACAGGAAATTGACCTTGTCAACACCATCAGAACTGAGCGGCTTGGCGGAGAATGAAATTTCGAAGCGGACATTTGGAATTCCCAGAGGAATGAGACGTTTCTTCATTTCTTCTTCTATCTTTCTAGCCGATTTTGTTCGGATGGCAGTCAGTTCACCAGCCAGCTTTTCAGCCTTAACAAGCAGAAGGGCAACTTGCTTTTCCAGCTCTTCTATGTCTTCATCTCCATTATCAATGTGCTGTAGCTGTTCGTTGATTCGCTCGCGAGTGGCGATGAGTTCCTCTACATTTTCCACATGGAATTTCTGCTGGAGCGAGTAGAGGTGGTCAAGCCGGGAATTGATGGTTTCAAGCCGGTTCGGGTCGAACTCTATATTGTCAACGCTTCCGCTTATTTCCTGGGCAATATCCTTGAGTTCTATATAGCTGCTCTGCATTCGCTCAGCCACCTCTTTCACATCCGGATAAACCTCCTTGATGTTGTCAATCTGCTGGGCTGCATTCTTCAGTTTGTCGAGAATACTGCCGTCTTCGCCCGAGAGTGCATTATCTGCTTCATAGAGAGCAGTCTTGATGTCTTCAGAATGGCTCAGGGTTTCTGCTTCCTGTTCCAGTTGCTCAAGTTCGCCTTCCTGCAGGTTAGCGTCATCCAGTTCCTTAAACTGGAATCGCATGAATTCCTCGTTCTCCCTGTTCTTTGCGATTTCCGCTTTCAGGTCTTCCAGCTGTTGCTTAGCCTTTTTATAGTTCTTGTATTCGGCAAGATAAGCCTTCTTCTGCTTTTCATCGTGGGCAATAATGTCGACCACGCTGAGCTGGAAGTCTTCCTTCTGCAGCAGGAGGTTCTGGTGCTGCGAATGAATATCGACGAGCTGTTCGCCCAGTTCTCTCATCTTGCTCAGGGGGACGGGCGTGTCGTTGATGAAGGCACGGCTCTTTCCGGCAGCAGTCAGTTCGCGGCGGATGATGGTGTCTTCTGCATCATAATCAATATCGTTAGCATCGAAGAAATCCTGCATTCCGTATTTTGACAGGTCGAAGTGTGCTTCAATCACGCATCGGTCTCTTCCTGCCTTGATGGCCTTGCTGTCTGCACGATTGCCCAGGAGCAGTCCGATGGCTCCGAGAATGATGCTCTTTCCGGCACCCGTCTCGCCCGTGATGACTGAGAATCCTGGATAAAGAGGAATGTCCAACTCGTCAATCAACGTGAAATTCTTGATGTATAATTGCTTGAGCATAATTTCTTATCTTATTGTTTTAAAGGAACTTAACCTACCTATGAAGAATCTTTGCTTTATCGTCCGGGAAGTTGCCTCGAATCATTCTGCATGTAGCCTTATTCCTTGATTTTGTCCCAATATGAGTTTTGAGAAGGATTAATGGAGAAGAGCAGCTCATAAATGCTTTCTTTCTCTTTCTGAGTGCCATGTTTCTGATAGATGTTAGCAAGCTCGTCCTTCTTATAGTCGGTCCAGATTTGTGGCAGCAGACTGAGCGGTCTGTCTGTACGTGCCTTCTTCAGATCCTGGAGCAGGGTGTTGGTGATTTCAGTTCTGCCTCGTTCCACATTATTCGCCATTTCATCGAGCCCTTTTCTGTAATAGTTGTATTGCAGCATTCTGAAAGGCTCCATGGCTCCGTCGAGATAATCGGAAATGATGGCGAACCGGTTTCTGTTGTCACTAAACGCTTTCCAGCCCGGAAAATCAAGATTCTGGGCGTTGTTGGTGAGGTTCATGCAACGTTGCAGAATGTCTTCACCACCTTTAGGCGCAAAACTGTCAAGATCTAAACCGATGATGAGGTAAGCATAGTAGGCGAGCAGAGCCGTTAGCTGGTTGTCAATCCGCTCTTCGGTAAACTCCAGCTGGTCGAACTCGGCAAACTTGAACGTGAAGTTTTCATCCACATTATTATATAAGGTGGACGTATAGGCTGAATTGTAGACGGGACGGTTGGCCTGGATGAGCGCCTTGCAGGTAAAGATATTCTGGTCTTTATCATACTTGCTTACCGTGATATTGAAGTTGCACACGATGCGCTCGTTCTTCCTGAATTGAAGATTCGTCCATTGCCTGTCGTTCACAAACTGCTCAAGAGTTTGCTGCAGATTATCGAATATCCGGTTTTCCGTGCCCTGAATCTGGGCATGGTTGATGGTAATCTTAGCCTGTAACTCCTGAGCGGCTGATGTGATGGGGCTACAAGAGATGAGCCAGCTCGTTGATAATGTCACGAGCCACTTCAGTTTTCGGTTTCTTCTCATATTCTTTCTTACCCTCTTCAGAAATAATCGTTATCTGGTTGTCATCCGTACGGAATGTGGTTCCCGGATTGCGAGTAGAGTTAAGCACGATGAAATCGGCATTTTTCTTTTTGCGTTTTTTCTGTGCATTAGCCTCTTCATCGTTGGTTTCCAGGGCGAAAGCCACAATTCTCTGATGTTTTTGTTTCATCTTGCCAAGGGCTGCAGCAATATCGTGAGTAGGGACGAGGCGGAGTTCCAGATCATCTTTCTCGCGCTTGATTTTCCTGTCAGCAATCTCGCTTGGCTTGAAATCAGCAACAGCAGCACAGAGAATGGCTACATCGGTTGAGGCAAAAGCTTTAGTGGCAGCCTGATACATTTCCTCGCAACTTTCTACATCGATGCGATGAATGGCTTCGGAACAGCTGAGCGAAACCGGACCTGCAACCAGCGTAACCTCAGCACCACGACGGCAGCACTCTTCAGCAAGGGCAAAGCCCATTTTGCCGGAAGAATAATTGCCGATGAAACGTACCGGGTCAATCTTTTCGTAAGTTGGTCCGGCTGTAATCATGATCTTCTTGCCTTTCAAATCGAGCTTATCGCTTTCTTTTTCCTTGCAGTTTTCTGATGCAGCTTCATCGGTCTTCGCATTCTGCTGAGCCTGTTCATCGAAGAATCTGTCAAGGCATTCTACGATAATATCAGGTTCTTCCATGCGTCCCTTTCCTTCCAGTCCGCTTGCCAGGAATCCCACTTCGGGTTCTATGATGTGATTTCCATAGCCCAGAAGTGTTTTCATGTTGGCTTGGGTAGAAGGATGCTTATACATGTCGAGGTCCATGGCTGGAGCGATGAAAACAGGCGCTTTCATCGACAGATAGGTTGTGATGAGCATGTTGTCAGCAATTCCGTGAGCCATCTTTCCCATGGTAGAGGCTGTGCAAGGAGCGATGAGCATGGCGTCGGCCCACAGACCTAAGTCTACGTGCGAATTCCAGGTTCCATCGCGCTGCGAGAAGAATTCGCTTACCACAGGCTTATGCGTAAGAGCCGAAAGGGTGATGGGAGTGATGAACTCCTTTCCTGCAGGCGTAATGACCACCTGCACTTCGGCTCCGCGCTTGATGAGACCTCGTATGATGAGGCAAGACTTGTAGGCTGCAATAGAGCCCGTAATGCCCAATACGATTTTCTTTCCTTTTAACATGAATTTTTCTAACTGTTAAGAAATAAATCCGAGTTTCGCAAGGTTTGTTTTTCAACTGCTTGCGAAAGTCCGGTAACAATTATTTTCCCATTCTCTTGTTGAATTCACGAAGGCGGATGCGGGTAAGCACCTGCTTGGTATTATTGGTGAAATCGCTTCCCAAGACCCATGTAAAATAACCCGGGTCTTTGGTCAGAATCTCAGCCACATCCCATCCTTTGTATTTACCGAAGTTGAATACTTCGTGCTTCAAAGGATTTCCGTTCTCATCGTTTACAACGTTGCCCTGGGCGTCTTTTACCTCTTCCCAAACGATGCGTCCGGCGAAATCTACATTATCCTTTTGCTTAGAGAAATCGGCAAGTTCATCCATATTGTTGTTGAGCACGCGCTCAGGTTCGTCCTGCACGCCTGGAGCATACTTGTCGAGCTCGCCCATGAGCACGCGGTAAGTAGCCTCTGTATCCTGATCTGCACGATGAGCTTCGAAATCTTCCTCCATCTTTCTGCCGCAATAGAACTTGTAGGCAGCAGCCAGGTTACGGCGTTCCATCTTCATGAAGATGGTCTGCGCATCGATGAGACGGCACTTGTTGAAATCGAAGTCGATTCCAGCACGCAGGAATTCTTCTGCGAGCATCGGTACATCGAAGTGGTTGGAATTGTAGCCTGCGAAATCGCAACCTGTAAATTCCTTCTCTAATGTAGAAGCCAGCTGCTTGAAGGTTGGTGCATCTTTTACATCTTCGTTGCTGATGCCTGTAAGGGCAACTACTTCGGCAGGAATCTCCTTGCAAGGATTTACATAGAGGTTCTTGCGGTCTTCAGTTCCATCAGGCATTACCTTGATGTAAGAAATCTGTATAATACGATCCTTGATCATGTCGAGACCGGTTGTCTCCAGGTCGAACACGATCAGAGGCTTTGTCAAATTGAGTTTCATTTTTGTAGAAATACTTTTCTTTTTGTTGTTTCAGAGAAAGCCCGTGCTCCTTTAGTCGTTAAGGAGCATAGGCATGATGAGCATCAGAATATCTTCGTTCTCAGGCTGTTCTGCTGGTACGATGATTCCGGCACGGCTTGGGTCTGCCAGCTGGATGATGATGTTATCGCTGGTGAGATTGCTCAGGATTTCCATCAGACTGCTTCCCTTGAAGCCGATGCTGATAGGAGAGCCGTTGTATTCGCAAGACAACTGTTCCTTTGCAGATGTTGAGAAGTCAATATCCTCAGAAGAAACCTCGAAACGGCCTGACTCGATGTGGAAACGGATGAGCTGGCTGCTCTCGCTTGCAAATGGCAATACGCGGCGCAAAGCACTCTGCAAGCCTCTGCGGTCTACTGTAACCTCGTTAGGATTGTTTGGAATGACAGAGTTGTAGTTAGGGTAGCGGCCATCAATCAGTCTGCATCTCATAACGCCGTCAGTAAACTGGATTTCTGCGCTTCGGTCATCAAACTTGATGATAGCGTCGTCGCCGTCCTTGCTCAGAATGTTCTTCAGCAGAGAAGCTGGCTTCTTAGGCAAGTTGAATGCTGAAGGAGATTCGCTCTTGATAGTGAAGTTCTTGCTGCGAACCAGTTTGTGACCATCGCTTGCTACGATAGCGAGAGCATCTGCTGTCAGGTCGAAATAAATACCGTTCATGACAGGGCGCAACTCATCGTTGGCTGTAGCGAAGAGCGAGCGTGAAATGTTGTTGATCAGCATTTCTGTAGGCAAAGAAACGGTGGTGCAAGCATCGTTCATGCTCTGTGTGCGAGGATATTCCTCTGCGCTCTGACCTGTGAAGTTGTAAAGACCGTTCTGGTAAACAATCTTGATGGCAACGGCTTCTCCGGCAGTATCCACATCGAAGTGAAGAGGCTGCTCAGGCAGTTCCTTCAACGCATCGAGGATAACGCGGTTAGGCACACAAAACTCACCTTCTCCATCGTGGTCGGTAAGAGCGAGTGTACTCTTGATGACATTATCACTATCGCTAGCCGTGATGCTCATTTCACCGTTAGCAACTTGGAAAAGGAAACAATCGAGGATTGGCAACGAATTCTTGCTTCCAATCACTTTTGCGAGCATGTTGAGCTTGCTGCTCAATGCAGAACTTGATACTGTAAATCTCATGAGTATTTTATTTAAATTTTATTTTGTTTTCTGTTTCACCTTAATTTAATTAGGCAATATCACCTAATTGAGCACAAAAATACAAAAAATATCGCTGATAAGCAAAAATAATTGGAGAAAAGTTCTAGTTTTTGAACTATTTTTAGTAATTTCGCAGTCAGAAAGAAAAAAACACCCTTTAAACAAAGGAAAAACTTTAAATATTATCATATGGAATTACAAGGAAAGGTTATTGCCGTTTTGCCTGAAAGAAGCGGCGTCTCTGCAAGAGGAGAGTGGAAAGCTCAGTCGTTCGTAATTGAAACCCACGAGCAGTATCCAAAGAAATTGTGCTTTGATGTTTTCGGAGCAGACCGTCTGGCTCAGTTCAACATTCAGAGTGGTGAGGAACTCCTGGTTTCTTTCGATATTGATGCTCACGAGTATCAGGGCCGTTGGTTCAACAGCATCCGTGCCTGGAACATCCAGCGTGTTGACCCTAACGCCGTAGCTGGTGCTATGGGCGGAATGCAGCCAGGTGCGTTTCCTCCAGTAGGTGCTCCTGTAGCTCCTGCTCAGCCAGCAGCTCCTGCTAATGGCGCAACTGCAGCATTCCCTCCAGTTCAGCCTGCAGCTCCTGCAGCAGAGGGTGGTAGCGCAGATGATCTTCCTTTCTAAAAACAGAAAAGTAAGATAAAAATAAGAGCACTTCGCCTGAGACTTTCTTCTGTCTCGGATGAAGTGCTCTTTTTTTATTCATAATCTTATATTTCTCTTTATTAACTGTTTTCTATTCTCTACGTCTCTTCTCAAAGAATTGTTTTGAAGCGGCGAAGAAGAGGAGAACGGAAGCTGCATTTTCTATAGCAACCATCCAGAATGTTCCGTTGTAACCGAAATGTTCTGCCACAACTCCGCCTAGCAGACAGCCGATTCCGAAGCCCAAATCCCAACCTGTAAGAATGCTGCTGTTTGCCGTTCCACGCTGGTTGTGACGAGCCACATTAATAAACATGTTGAGGAAGGCTGGGTAAAGATGACCGTTGCCCAGGCCGATGAGACAAGCCGAAAGATAATAGGCTACCGGGTGCTTGACGGCAACAAAGATGATGAAACCAACAAGCGAAAGCAGCATTCCTTCGGCCGCATTCTGGGTAAGTTTGCCCTGGCTCAAGGCTTTTCTTCCCTGCAATCTTGACAGGAACAGACCCATGGAAAGAAGGGCAAAATAAGTGCCCGTTCCGCCCGTAATTCCGAGTTCCTCCTTGCTGTAGATTGCGAGATAATTGCTCAGAACGCCCCAGCAGAAACCGAACATGGCGATGTTGATGGCAAGAAGCCAGGCACGCGTCAGGAAGAAGCGGTCGAGAGAAAGCTTCTCCTTGTTCTTAACGATTTCCTTTTCGGGGAGGCGGATGGTTCCTGCAATCACAACTGAGGCAATCGCCACGATGAAAGCTATCCAGAAGAGAATCATGTAACTGTCTACCGCATTATGGAGATAGATTCCGATGGATGGAGCAATTGCCATGGCAAAATTGTTGCTCAGTCCGTAGAGTCCGATTCCTTCATTTCTCCTACTTGCCGGAAGAACGTCGATGGCGCAGGTGCTGTTGGCAACCGTTACGGCTCCGAACGGACCTCCGTGCAGGGTTCTGCAAATGGCAAACATCAGGATCGTGCTGGCTGCAATATAGCCGGCAAAGAAGATGGCGAAGGCCGAGAGACAGACCATCAGAACCTTCTTGCGCGAAAAGCTGTCAACCACATATCCGCTGAACGGACGAATGATGAGGGCGGCAACCGTATAGCCGCTCAGCACAATTCCAATCACATCTTTCGTGGCTCCAAAATTTTCGCTCAGATAGAGAGGGAGCAAAGGTGTGAGCAGATAGAAGGCGAAATACAACAGAAAGTTGGTAGTCATCACCTTGATGTAGTTTGCATTCCAAAGTTTCTCTTTCATCATTTTTTAGAGTTTATCCTCACTTTTAGAGTTTGTCCTCATTATTAGAGTTTGTCCGCCAGCCAGGCGTCGATGAGTTTTCGGGCGATGGAAAGTTTCTCAGGGAGAATAGGGAGATTCTCTTTCGTGAACCATTTACCACGAGAGAGCTCTTCTTTCTGAAGATGAATTTCTCCATCTACATATTCTGCCGAGAAGCCAATCATCAGACCGCTCGGATAAGGCCAAGGCTGGGAACCGAAATATTTCAAGTTCTTGATAGTCAGACCGGTTTCTTCCATTACTTCACGATGAACCGCCTCTTCCAGATTCTCGCCAGTCTCAACGAAACCAGCCACGAGACTGTCGAAATTTCCCTTGAAATTGCGAGCGTGTACCAGCAAGACCTGATCATCTTTCTTAATCAGAACGATGATGGCTGTGGCAAGCGAAGGCCAGACCTGTTTGCCGCATTCTGTACATTTCTTACTGATGTCGGTTGCCATTTTCATCGGAGCTCCGCAAACGCCGCAGAATTGGGTATTCATGTCCCAATAGTTGAGCTCCTGACACTTTCCTGCTTTCTGGTAAAGGGCAGGAGAGAGTTTGTAGAAACTAGGGCGCAAACCGCACATTTCGTACTTCGGATTGCCGGTAACGGGCTCAGGAATGGTGAAGGTCTTCACCTCTGTTCCGTCTTCCATCGGGGTAATGTTGAGAATGTGAGTCCAAGGCTTTGTTGGGACTGGACTCTCTTCTGAACAAGGAATCGTATAGGTTCCGTCTTCTTTCTTTTCGAGCAAGAGATCAGTCTTGCAAAATATAAACCAATACTTCATTCTTTATTTTGAACTTATTTGCTTTTTTACTTTGATCTTTATAATATGCTTTTCCAGAAGCGTTTCGAGGAGCTATTGCTTCTTACCGAACAGCAATTCGAAATCGCGCTGGGCAGCAGGTTTGGTCCATGCTTCCGGCACAAACTTCCAGTTGTTGTTTGGTTTTGCATCAACCGTTCCCATCTTTTCAATTTCTTCCATCAGATAGTAACGCTGGTCGCGCTTGCTGCGATAGATAATTCGGCTTTCAAGACTGTCTTTCGGGATTCCGGCACCCTTGGTAAGGAGTTCACCGCCACCATTTCCACGATAGCTGTTAACGGCTACCTTGTACCATTTCTTCTCATCGAAAGGTTCGCCGTTGCTCATGCGCAGAATTTTCACCTTCTCGCCATCTGGCTTGGTTACGTCAACTTCGTAATCGATTCCCGCAGCACTATCAAAGTTGAACGAGAGATTCTTGAAGCCGAGGCGTTGCTGGTCGCCAACGGTCTTCTCATCGAGCAGCAGGAGATGGTCGTCCGGGCTCTTCATGGTGTTCACCCAGAGGTCGTAACTCATTTCCAGATGCTTTCTGATTTCTTCGCCCGTCATGCGCATTACGTAGAGCTGGTTCTCATATTTATAGAGATTGAACATGTCGCTCACGTAGATTGGGCCGGCTTTCAGAACCGCGTTGAACTGAAGGGGAGCGTTGAACGAAATGTCGGCTTTTGTTATCTGCAACTGGAGGTTGAGGATGAAATCGTTGAAAGCAGAACTGCCGAAGAACTGGTCGCGGCTGTAGATGGTAGTCTTGAAGTTGCCAATCTGCTTGCCCACATATTTCTTTACTTCCGCAATCTGAGGTTCGAAAGTCTTCATGAAATCCTCGTCGATAGGACAATCTGTCACATCCACAATCTTGCCTGTCACCTTTTTGTCAGTTACCACCAGCTGCTTCTTTCCGTTCACCTTTTTCTTGTTGAGGGTGAGGGTTATTTCAGCATCAGCCACGCTAATGGCGTTGTTGGCAGGATCCAGGCAAACCACTTGCTTTCCATCAGTATTGGTTACGGTTTCGTTGTCGCGCGTATGGTCGTGGCCGAAGAGAACGAGGTCGAAGCCCGGCACTTCTTTTGCCACCTTGATAGAGGCGTCTTCATCATATTCGGCAGTCTGGATGCCTCCGTCTTTTCCGCTGTGGAAGAGGCCGATGATGACATCCGGTTTCTCATTCTCCTGAAGATATTTCACCCATTTGCGGGCGTTTGTTACCATATTTTCAAATTTCAGTCCGCTCCAGAGATTCTCCGTGAGCCAGTTTGGAATGGCAGGAGTAATCATTCCCAAGACTGCCACCTTCACGCCCTCGCGGTTCAGGATGAGATAAGGCTTAACGTATGGCTGGCCTGTAGAAGTACTGATGATGTTGGAACCTAGAACTGGGCAATTGAGTTCTTTTATCCATTTGTCGTAAACTGGATGACCCGTTTCAACATCATGATTGCCAAACACTTGCGCATCATACTTCATGTAGTTTACCACATCGGCAGCCACGTTTCTAGCCTCTGTGTTTACATAATTATAATAATAGCAGGTAGGCTGTCCCTGCAGAATATCGCCATTCTCCAAGAGGATGAGGTTATCCTTGTAGTCTTTTCGCAAATTATTGACGTAGGAAGAAACGCGCGCCAAGGTTCCTGCTTTTGGCTTACGGTTGATGAAATCGTAAGGGAAGAAAGAGCCGTGCACATCGCTTGTCTCTATCACTCTCAGTTTTACGGTACGTTGTTGTGCCATCGCTTGTGAATTGAAAGTTAGCGCCAGAAGAAGCGCAGCAAATAATTGTTTCATATAAATTAATGTATTACTTTTGAGTAATGAAAGCCCATCAGTTGAGCTCTGTTTCTTATTTTCTCTGCAAAAGTACAAAAAAGAACTTAAATAGGCATACTTTTTGTTGGATATTTTTTAAAAACTAAAAAATAGGAGGTTTTATAATATGGCATTTGTTGATTATTACAAGATTCTCGGCGTAGACAAGAACATTCCGCAGAAGGATGTGAGAGCTGCGTATCGTAAACGTGCAAAACAGTTTCACCCAGATTTGCACCCTAACGACCCGAAGGCGAAGGCTAAGTTCCAGGCGCTGAACGAGGCGTATGAGGTGATTTCTGACCCAGATAAGCGTGCTAAATACGACCAGTATGGCGAACAATGGAAGAATGCTGATGCATTCGGCGGTTTCGGCGGAGCTGGTGGTACAGGCGGTTCCGGAAGCTATGGTGGAGCAGGTGGAAATCCATTCGAGGGTTTCGACTTCAGCCAGTTTGGCGGAGGCGGAGGTTTCTCCAGCTTCTTCGAAAATCTCTTCGGAGGGCGTGGCAGAAGCCAGCAGTCTGCTGAAGGATTCGGTTCCGGCAATTTTGGCGGTTTTAAGGGTTCTGCCGGTTATGGTAGCGGCTTTAATGGTGCTGGCTACGGAGCTGGTGCTGATTTCGGTACTGGTGGTTGTGGCGGCGGTTGCGGACAGAATGGTCGTGCCAATAACGGCGAAATGAACATGAATGTGAATATCGACCTTTATACGGCTCTGCTGGGCGGCGAAGGAATCATTAAATTGAGTAATGGTTCTAAAATCAAACTGAAGATTAAGCCGGAAACGCAGAATGGCACGAAGGTTCGTGTTCGCGGAAAAGGATATGACCGGGGGGACGGAACCTTTGGCGACCTGATGATTACTTACAACGTGAAGTTGCCAACCAGGTTGAATGATAAGCAGAAAGATTTGCTCCGTCAGATGAAGGATGCAAAGTAATTTCTAAAAGAAGGGAACGGGTTCTCGGACATGAGAACCTTCCTGAAACATGAAGGTAAAAAGAAAACGCCCTGCAAGAAGGGAACATTCAGAAATGAAGTTCCTGATCTTGCAGGGCGTTTTTTATTCTATTCTGCGGCATTAATCTTCGACATGTTGAACGCAGAAACCTTGCCGTCTGGCGAAACGGTTGCGTTGATTTTGAAATGGTTGGTTTTCTTAGTACCGTCGGTAAGCTGAACTTCCTCACGTGCTGAGAACTGAACCTGATATTCATAATCTTCGTCACCCACCTCGCGCTTCTTGATCTTATAATCGTTGGTGAGGAACCAGTTCAGGTTGGTCACATCTTCCTTATAAAGCTTATTCATAAAGGTAACAACATCTGCCTTGGTAGCAGAATTCTTACCCAGAAGCGAAGAGAGAATGTCTTCGCATGAAGCCTGCAAACCATCAGCATCGCGGGTATTGATGCTTTGGAAGAAATGGCGGAACAGACTGCTTACCATATCTTTCTCTTCTGGCTGCAAATCTCTGCTCTTGGCTTTCTTCATCGCATTCTCAGCCTCTTCGATATGCGAACCGTCAGCATGAGCGGCGAGATAAGCCTGGTAAGCTTCTACATTATCAGCATTCTTTGCCACATTCCAGTCGATGGAATCTATCTTGTTCAAAACCTCCTGCTTGTGTGGACTGTTTGGGTATTTGTCGAGATAAGCCTGCAGGGCCTCTTTCGAACCGCTTACTACGGCGTTGGTCCAGTCCTGATCGGTCTGTTTCAGAAGTTCGAGGTGAGCCATGATGGAATCACGATGCGCCTCGTCAGCATCTTTGTAAGTATCTAGGTAACTCTGCAGAACCATCGGGTCGCTACTCTGCATCGCATACTCGTAAGCTTCCAGTTCCTTATTCTTATTGGCACTATCATAGAAATAGTAGAAAATGCCACAAACGAGGAAGGCGAAAATCAGAGAGATGATGATGACGCCACGGTTGCTTTTTTTCTTTTCCTGGGTTCCCTCGCCGTTACCGCCGTTCTGAGAATTAGATTGCTGTGGGCGAACCGGAGGAACGGGTGGAGTAGGAGGTGTTGCTGTTCTGACAGGTGTCTGAGGACGAGCCTGCTGCCTGAGAGCCTCCTGGCGGCGAATTTCTTCTTGTCTGATTGCATTCTGTCTGGCTGCGTTTTCAGCTTCATGCTGCTGAGTCATAGAAGCCTGGCTGGCAGGAGTCTGCTGGCTCATTCCTGTCGGAGGCGTCATTCTTGTGAGCGAAGGATTCAGCTCATGGCAGTTAGGACACATTTCCAGGTTGCTGAAATAAATCTCGCCACAATTTGGGCATTTGGTAATTTTGCCTGCTATTTCTACTCCGCAACTAGGGCAGGTAGGTGCTTTATCGCTAATTTGGCGTCCGCATTCCGGACATTTTATAATTGCCATAATTCTATTTTGTGTTTATTAATTTACTTATATAATTCATGCTTCTCTACTTCCAGACCTTATCAACTCTTTACCTTGAAGCTAATCATAAAGTTCCAAGTTCAGGGTTCCAAGTACTATCGATGTCTAAATCTGATTTCTCTGAGCTTGTGGCGCCCCATGAAACGGCTTTTGTCAACATAGCCGTTTATTCCGTTGAGTTTGCCCTTACCCGTATATTGCCACATTTCGAAATCTCTACCATCGCGCAATACAGGGATGCGCTTCGTATATTGGGCAATCATCAGCTTGTAGCTGTCTAGCTTGCCTAGAAGATAGTTGTCATAGAAATTGGCTCCCGTATAGATGAGGGGTTTCTGCTTATATGCTTTCTCTACGAGATGCAGAAACTTAAAGAGCGAATCGCAGAATTCTTCTGTATTCATGCCGCTTTTCGTCTCCACATCAATCATAGGCAAGAGGTCCTGATCTCCCGGACGGCATTGGGCCTTGAAATTTTCCAACTGCGTCTGCTGTGGGATGCGGGGTCTGTAGAAATGATAAGAACCTACTTTCATTCCGTAGCGATGAGCCAGGTCTATATTCTTCTTGTATTTGCTGTCGATGTTGGTTCCGCCCTCGGTAGCTTTCAGATAAACGTAAGCCATCTTAGAGTTGTCGCCCACGGTTTCCCAGAACACGTTGCCCTGATAATGACTCAAGTCGATGCCGTGAACGTGCCGACAAGTGTCTTCGCATTGCACCTGGGCATGGGCTCCCAAGGCAATAATGGATGCTATAATAGAGATAAATAACTTTTTCATAGATGCAAAGATACGAAAATCAGATGAAAATCGTACTACTAAGAGATTAATTTTATAGATATTTTACTCTTCGTCCTGATGAATCCCAGGTTAACCCCTTCAATCCTTACTGAAATTTATTCTTCAATCTCAGATAATGAACGGAAGAAATTGTTCATGAAATTGCTCATGGTTTCTATCGGAGCGTATTGCAGATAGCGCATGCTGCGGCGCAGATTCTTGCGCATGGTTCCCCCCGTGGTGCGTACAAAGCCGCTGCTGGTCTGCTCAAACTGAATGGCCTGCTGATCCATGAGATTATAGTAGAGCGAACGGAGCGTCAGCTTGTAGGCGCCTCTTTCTATGTGATGAACGAATGGGATTTCGTCCTGTTCAAAATCGAAGAAGGTGATGAGCACGCTTCCTTCCAGCTGGGCGATGCGCTGGATGCGGAGCTTGGCAAGCCACTTCTCCAGTTTCACGAAATCTACCTTGTCGCCTCGGGTTCTCAGGTAGTCTCCCAACTGGATGATTCCTCTGAGATTGATTCCGTTAGCCAGCATTCCATTTACGTTTGCCACGATGATGCGCAGCAGATAAATAGTCTCGATAGAGGTATCGATGGCGTGGCGTTCATCTTCCTGAATCTTGCTGAGCCGTCGGTTCAGAAAACCGTTGTTCATCTTCACCTTTCCGGCAGGAACATCATTCACGTTCTTGAGCATCTGAGCTATCTTTTTCTTCTTAAAGGTAGTCATCGGTTCCATTTCTTCCTTGATGCCGAAGTTGTCGGCACGGAACTTAGTAAAAAGGTTGCGCTGAAGAAAATTCATATGCCTTGTTCTTATTAATAGTCAATAATAAAGTTTTGTTCTTCCTGTCAAGAAATCTCTAACGCAGAAGGAGACCCTCCTCTGATTTTTAGAAGTCTTCCTAACTGTATCTCTTAGGATAGCGCAAGAGGATGGCCAGCAGGGCTGCCACACCTATCGCCAGCGGATAGTAGAGATAAGGAAGAATGTCCATCGGACTGAGATTGGCCAGGCCGGCTGCCAGGAGCATCTGTACGCCATAAGGAATCAATCCCTGAACCATGCATGAGAAGGTGTCGAGAATGCTGGCTGCCTTGCGGTTGTCTACGCCAAACCGGTCGCCTATCTTTTTCGAAATATTTCCTACTGTCAGAATCGCTACCGTATTATTTGCCGTACAGATGTTTACCATCGAAACGAGGGCGGCGATAGAAAGTTCGGCTCCACGCTTGCTGTTTACGTGGGCTGTAATCTTGTTGATGATGAAATCGATTCCGCCGTTTTCGCGGATGATTTCGAGCATACCACCTGCCATCATGGCGATGATAATGAGTTCGCCCATGCCGATAATGCCGTTGCCCATGGCTGAGAACCAGCCAAAGAGGTCGTAGCTTCCGGAGGCACCCAGAAGATGACTGCCTATGCCGATGGCGCCACAGAGTAGGGTGCCCAGAGTGAGAACAGCCATTACATTCATGCCGGCAATAGCGGTAACGAGGACGGTGAGGTAAGGCAATACTTTCATGTATTCTACCTCGTTGATGTGGGTTGGGGTCTGAAGACCGACTCCCATGACAGAATAGGCGATGAGCACGAGTACGGCGGCCGGAACCACAATCATGGAGTTGACCTTGAACTTATCGCTCATCTTGCAGTTCTGCGTCTGCGTAGCAACAACCGTCGTATCGGAGATGAACGAGAGGTTGTCGCCGAAATAAGCGCCACCTACGATGATGGCGGTCATCATGCCTACGTTAGCATCCATCGAGTGGGCCAGTCCGGCGGCTATCGGAACCAGAGCCACTACGGTTCCCACACTTGTTCCGATAGATACGGAGATAAAGCAGGCAGCCAGGAAGAGTCCTGGCAGAATCATGCTGGCTGGCAGGATGCTGAGCGCCAGGTTGACGGTTGCATCAACGGCTCCCATCGCCTTGGCTGATGCGGCAAACGAGCCAGCCAGCACGTAAATCCAGAGCATGAGCATCAGGTTGTTGGCGCCGGCACCCTTGCTGTATGTGTCCACTCGTTTCCTGACAGGCATTCCGCCGGAAATAGCCACGGCATAAATGCTCGAAATCATGAACGCTACTGTGAGCGAGAGGCTGGTGTCCTGATGACTGCTGTCTACCGAATATACGGTAAAAGCCACGATGAGGACAATCAGCAAAAATAATGGCGACAACGCCAGCAAACCTTTTTTATTACTCATACTTCTTTTTTCTTCTTAATTAAAGAGTTACTCCATTCTTGAAGATGGAGATTTCACGATAGCCATTATACTCGTTGCGAGCCTCCTCGCCACTTGCTACGGCTATAATCTTATCAATAAACTTGCTTACCAAGTCTTTCATTTCTACACCTTCTACCAGAGCGCCGGCGTTGAAGTCAATCCAGTTTGGCTTGTTCTTTGCCAGATTGCTGTTGGTAGAAATCTTCATCGTTGGCACAAAGGTTCCGAATGGGGTTCCGCGACCTGTGGTGAAGAGAACGAGCTGGCAACCTGCTGAAGCCAGAGCTGTGGCTGCTACAAGGTCGTTACCCGGAGCTGAAAGCAGGTTCAAACCGGTTGTCTCCAGACGGTCGCCATATTGGAGCACGCCGCTTACCGGAGCACGGCCGCACTTCTGGGTGCAACCCAAAGCCTTATCTTCGAGGGTTGAGATACCACCTGCCTTGTTACCTGGAGAAGGGTTCTCGCCAACTGGTTCACCATGGCTCAGGAAGTACTCCTTGAAGTCGTTAATCAGGTGAACGGTCTTGTCGAAGAGTTCCTTATTTTCGCAACGGTTCATCAGAATGGTTTCTGCGCCAAACATTTCCGGTACCTCTGTCAGGATGCTTGTACCGCCCTGAGCTACGAGCCAGTCGCTAAATTCACCTACCAATGGGTTGGCTGTAATTCCGCTGAAGCCGTCAGAACCGCCACACTTCAAACCTACGCGCAGTTTGCTTACCGGAACTTCCTCGCGCTTGTCTTCCTTAGCCAGGGCATAGAGGTTGCGCAGAATCTTCATGCCTTCCTCGAGCTCATCGCCTTCAACCTTCTGTGTTACAAGAAGTTTGATGCGGTCGTAATCATAGTTGCCGAGCATCTTCATGAAATCATCTGGCTGGTTGTTCTCGCAGCCGAGCGAGAGAACGAGCACGGCACCTGCGTTTGGATGCAGACAGATATCACGAAGCACCTTGCGGGTATTCTCATGGTCGCCCGAGAGTTGTGAGCAACCGAAGTTGTGGTGCCATGCGTGGATGGCGTCGATGCCTTCGCTGCCTGTTTCTTTCTTGAGGAGTTCTACCAGCTTCTCAGCCACGCCGTTAACGCAGCCCACGGTAGGAACTACCCATATTTCGTTTCTTACGCCTACTTCGCCATTCTTGCGAACGTAGCCCTTGAAGGTGCGGTTTTCCTTAGCGATGTTCAGCTGCTCGTTAACCGGGTTGTAGGTATATTCGAGCGTACCGGCAAGATTAGTCTTGAGGTTGTTCTCGTTTACCCATTCGCCCGCCTTGAGACCGGTCTTTGCATGACCGATAGGGTAGCCATACTTCAGAATATCTGTACCCTCGGCAGCATCGTTGATGAGCACCTTGTGTCCTGCAGGAGTATCCTGCAATAATGTGATGGCCTTGCCATCTACTTCAATCGTTTCACCCTTCTTCATAGGGCGCAAGCAAACCACTACCGAGTCGGCAGGGTTAATCTTGATAAAACTTGATTGTTCCATACGTAGTCTGTTTTTTATTTATTGTTTATAATTTATAATGTTCCTGTAAGAATATTCTTCCATGCGGAAACCCTGTTCTGCCCGATAGCCTTAGAGCTGGGTTCTGCGATAGAAATCTACATTTTCCTTCATCAGCAGCTCGATAGGCATATAGTTTACCGGTGTAACTTTCTTCTTCAGCACGATGGCCTGGAAGAGCGTGTCTACGCAGGAGTAACCCTGCATGTAGGCGTGCTGGGCGATGAGGAAGGAAATGCTTCCTTCGCGCAGACAGCGGGCGTTTTTCTCCACCATATCATAGCCCATGATCTGAACGTCGCGGCGGTTGGTCTTCAGCAGGAAGTCGCCCACGATGTGCGCCTTCGAAGTCATGGTGATGCAATGGTGGATGTTCGGATGTCCGGCAAAGAACTTCTCCAGCATTTTGACGAATTCAGCACGTGTGCCGCTCAACGGCAGGTCGAGCAAGGTAATCTTCACGTTAGGGAAGTGGTCGTGCATGTAATGGCGGAATCCAACCTCTCGGTTGTCCTGCTGCTTGCTGACCACTCTTCCGTCTTTGGTCTGCCTCATGAGCAGGATTTCATCTTCCTTTGCTGCAAGCATCATCAGCATCTTGGCTGCGAAGAAACCGGAACAGAACGAATCCTGGCCGAAGAAAGAGAGCGGACGCAGATCGGGCATGTAGGAGTCGAGCAGGATGAATGGGATGCTTTTGTGGTGCAACGCCTCGGTAAACTCGCGGGTCACGTCGAGCGATGAAGGCACCACGATGACTCCTTCCGGACTGGCCTCAAGAATCTTGTTGCCTTCTTCGCGGAACGATTCCTCGCTGGAACGCTCATAGAAACGAATCTCTACATCGATATGGAAGTCACGTCGGGTATCTTCACATTTTTTTGCGCCTTCCTCTATCTCCTCCCAGTAAGCCTCCGATTCGTGTTTCGGAATCAGCAGGTAGAAGGTATAGGATTTGTTGTAAGCCAGAGCGCTGGCGTACACATTAGGCTGATAATTCATTTCCTTGAGGGCTTTCTCGACCTTGTCGCGTGCAGGTTTCGACACGTTTGGACGGTCGTGCAGAACTCGGTCTACGGTTCCAACGGATACGCCAGCTCTCTCGGCAATATCCTTGATTCTGATTTTTTCGGCCATTGTTTTTTAGCATTACGGGTCTGGTTGCCTCGCGTGTACTTATTATATAAGGAGCCTCTCCTGGGGGCTACGATAGATAAAACGTCGCAGGTACTTCCTAGCTGTGCACAGACCACAATTAGTATTAAGCAATTCTGTTGTGTGCGACCACAAGTGCGAATTTTGCCGCAAATATACAACAATTTTTTGAATTGTGCGAAGACACAGCAACTTTTTTGCACGAAAAACAAAAAAAAATGCGATTTTATTTCGTTATTCGAGAAATTATGGTTATTTTTGCCCTCGAAATTGAACGACAACTGATAATTGTACTTCATTTCTCTACTGAAAAGTGGAATTTAATTTGTTACTCATAACAAACAAAATAAAAACAAAAAAATTAAAACTATCAAACATGGCAAAAATTGTAACATTAGGTGAGATCATGCTTCGTTTATCACCAGAAGGCAATGATCGTTTCATTCAGAGTGAATCACTTCGCATCATCCCTGGTGGTGGTGAGGCTAACGTAGCTGTAAGCTTGGCTAACTATGGTCATGATGCTTACTTCGTATCTAAGCTCCCTAAGCACGAGATCGGTCAGATTGCTGTCAACGGTCTCCGTCGTTACGGCGTTAACACAGAGTTCATCGCTCGTGGTGGCGACCGCGTAGGTCTCTACTATGCCGAGACTGGTGCTTCTATGCGCCCATCCAAGGTAATCTACGACCGTGCACACAGCGCAATTGCTGAGGCTGACCCATCTGATTTCGATTTCGACAAGATTATGGAGGGTGCCCAGTGGTTCCATTGGAGCGGTATTACTCCAGCTATTAGCGACAAGGCTGCTGAACTTACCAAGTTGGCTTGTGAGGCTGCTAAGCGTCACGGCGTAACTGTTTCTGTTGACCTCAACTTCCGCAAGAAGCTCTGGACTTCAGAGAAGGCTATCTCTGTTATGCGTCCTCTGATGAAGTATGTTGATGTTTGCATCGGTAATGAGGAAGATGCTCAGCTCTGCCTGGGCTTCAAGCCAGATGCTGACGTAGAGGGCGGTAAGACTGATGCTGAGGGTTATTACGGAATCTTCAAGGGCATGATGAAGGAGTTCGGATTCAAGTATGTTGTTTCTACTCTCCGCGAATCTCTCTCTGCTACACACAACGGCTGGAAGGCTCTTATCTATGATGGTAAGGAGTTCTATCAGAGCAAGCACTATGACATCAACCCTATCATCGACCGCGTTGGTGGTGGCGACTCTTTCTCTGGTGGTCTGATCCACGGTCTTCTTACTAAGGAGACTCAGGGCGAGGCTCTTGAGTTTGCGGTAGCTGCTTCTGCTTTGAAGCATACTATCCCTGGCGACTTCAACCTGGTATCTGCTGACGAGGTAGAGAGCCTGGCTGGCGGTAACGCTAATGGTCGAGTTCAGAGATAATTATAGTTTAAAGTTTATAGTTTATAGTTGATAGTTTATAGACTGTCTTGCTTACGGCGTAGCTCCTATAAACTATAAACTATTCATTGTTAATTCATATAAGGTAATGGCAAAGTTTAGCAAAATGCAGGTTATGGCAGCCATGAAAGAGACTGGTATGGTACCTGTTTTCTTCAATAAGGATGTTGAAATCTGCAAGAACGTCATCAAGGCTTGTTACGAGGGTGGCGTACGTGTTTTCGAGTTTACTAACCGTGGTGACTTCGCTCACGAGATTTTCGGAGAGTTGGTAAAGTGGGCCGAAAAGGCTTGTCCTGAGATGATCTTGGGTGCAGGTACAGTTGTTGATGCCGGTACAGCTTCTCTGTATCTCCAGCTCGGCGCTAACTTCATCGTAGGTCCTAACTTCAACCCAGATATTGCTCCAGTTTGCAACCGTCGTCTGGTTCCTTATTCACCAGGTTGCGGTTCTGTAACAGAAATCAATAATGCTCAGGCTGCCGGTTGCGACGTAACCAAGGTATTCCCAGCAGGTAACGTAGGCGGTCCTTCATTCGTCAAGAACGTAATGGCACCTTTGCGTTGGAGCAACATCATGGTAACAGGTGCCGTAGAGCCAACAGAGGAGAATCTTACTCCTTGGATCAAGGCTGGCGTTCTCTGCGTAGGTATGGGCTCTAAGCTCTTCCCTAAGGAGACAGTTGCTGCTGGCGATTGGGCTGCCATCACAGCCAAGTGTCAGGAGGCTCTCGGTTACATCGCGAAGGCTCGCGCTTAATTTAGACTATTTTTCATTAGAGATGCAGTTTTTCGCATCGTTTTGTTTCATGTCGCCATCATCAATTCTGGTGGTGGCGGCATTTTTTCTTTCAGCTTGTTCTCCTGCGAATAAGGCAAGGGTAGATGAGCTGAACGAGCAATCCTATGCTTATCATTATCGCAATCTCGATTCTACTAAAGTGCTGGCTGAGAGGGCTTTGAAACTTTCAGAAGATTATCCCTCAGGCCGTGCCGAAGCCTATAACAACCTTGCCTTCGTCTGTATAGCCAAGATGGATAACAAGGGTGCCAAGGGATGGCTGAAGAAGATTGAAGAGGAGAGCGATAATCAGATAGAACTCGCTATTGCCGATGTTCAGAACATGCGACTCTGCCAGAGAGAATCGCACAACAAAGATTTTTATGCTTATCGCGAAAAGGCGATGAGGCGTTTGCGCAGAATTCGCGAAGAGGTGAATTCCATGCCCCCGAGGGAAAACAAACGCGTGATTTATGCGAAATCTGAATTCTATATTGTGGCCGCCACCTATTTTTATTATGTGGGCTTAGACGAGCCGATGCTTCAGGAGCTTAACCGTCTGGACCCAGATGAGCTGGAACAGGATTCGGCACAATATCTCAACTATCTTTATAATATAGGTTCGGGCGGAGCTATCGTCAAGGAAACCGAAAACGAAATCAATCAGGCGGAATTCGACCGGCTGATCAGCTGCTACATGTTGGCTAGCGACCCTGCCCATCCTTATCCTTACTGGCAGGCTAACGCCCTGCAGTCTATTAGCGAGCATCTCAGAAAAGGAGAGGTGAGCGAATTCCTCATCCGTAACAACCTGCCTGCCTTCCAGTATCTCAACATCGAGCAGATGCCAAACAATCTGCTGGCTGGCAACTTTGCCCAGCGTGCCCTCAACCTCTTTTCGAGCTACGGAGATGTTTATCAGACTGCCGGAGCCAACCGTACGCTGGCTGAATGTTTCTGGGATATCCATGATTATTCTTCTGCGCTCGACTGCCTGAATCATGCCCTGAACGACAACAAGGCCATCGAGCAGGCACCCGACCTCGTAGCGTCGATACGTGAAAGACTCTGTCTGGTTTATTCGGCTATAGATGATAAGCAGCAGAGCGATTACAACCGCAATATCTATCTGGATTTGCAGGACCGTTCGCGACAGGACCGCCAGCTGGAGGCACGTGCCGCGGCACTCGACGAGAACGCCCAGCAGCTCAACCTGATGATTGCTGCCGTGGTGGCGATGATTGTGCTCGTGGTGGTTCTACTCTACGTTTTCGACCACATGAAGCGCAAGAAGATGAAGAACCAGTCGATGGATAAACTGCTTGCACCTTTGCGTGAGTGGAGCGAGAATAACACTAAGAAAATCAACGAATTAAAAGATAAGCAGGAGGAGGTTCAGGATGACCTGAACGTAACCCGACTGCATATCGAAGAAAACAAGAAACGCAATCTGGAACAAAGGGCTAAGATTTCGCTCGTAAACAGTATTACGCCTTTTATCGACCGCATGATTCACGAGGTAAACCGACTCTCCGAAGGGGGCGAAAGCGATGAGGTGCGGCAAGAACGCTACCAGTATATCGCCGAACTCACGGATAAGATAAACCAATATAACAACGTGCTTACAGAGTGGATTCAGATGCGCCAGGGCTCACTCAGCCTGCGTATCGAAAGTTTCCCGCTCCAGCAGCTTTTCGATATTGTAAGCAAGGGCAAGATGAGCTTCCAGATGCAGGGCGTGAAACTCGATGTAGAACCTACAGATGCCGTGGTCAAGGCCGACCGCATCCTTACGCTCTTCATGATCAATACCATAGCCGATAATGCCCGCAAGTTTACACCCGAAGGCGGAAAGGTAACCATTAGCGCCAAGGTTTCTGACTTTGTGGAAATCAGCATCTCAGATACCGGAAAGGGTATGGACGAGGAGCAGCTGGCGCATGTCTTCGACCGGACCTATACAGGCGGTCACGGCTTCGGACTGCTCAACTGCAAGGGCATCATAGAGAAATATAAGAAGGTGAGTTCGCTCTTTGCCGGCTGCCAAATCAAGGCAGAAAGCAAGTTGGGCGAGGGGAGCCGCTTCAGTTTCCGTCTGCCTAAAGGTATCGTCCGCCGAACCCATCAGTTGTTGGGCATCATCATCATGCTCTTCGTGCTGCTGTCGGCTGCGGTCCAGCCTTGCGAGGCTAAGAAGGCCAACGACATCCGCCAGCGCCACAATCATCACAAGACGAACGTAGATGCCAATCTCCAGCGTGCCGACGATTTTGCAGATAGCGCCTACTTCAGCAATATCAGCGGCACCTACCAGCGCACCCTGGCCTTTGCCGATTCTTCGCGCCATTATCTCAATGCGTTCTATCTGTCGAAATATCCCGACGGCAAGTATCTCATGGTGGCTCATCCGGAGGTGGGAATGGCGGCAGAACTCTATTGGATGCGCGAAGGGCTTAGAACCAATTATCACGTCATTCTCGACCTGAGAAACGAGTGTGCCGTGGCTGCCCTGGCGTTGCACCAATGGTCGCTCTACCAGAGTAACAACAAGGTTTATACCCAGCTGTTCCGCGAGATAAGTGCCGATAATACGCTCGATATTTACGTGCACACGATGCAGCAGAGCGAGAACTCGAAGACCGTGGCCGTGGTGCTGCTCATCCTGTTGCTGCTGCAGTTGCCGCTGGCTTATTATCTGCTCTATTACCGCCACGTGCTGAGTTACCGGTTTGCCATGATTGAACAGACCAAGGCTAAGCGGACCGACGAGGCTGAGCAGGAATCCCTGAAACTGGAGCTGATGACCGATGAGCTGCATAGGGCTGAATATGAGAACGATAAACTTCATATCTCCAATTCCGTGCTCGACAACTGTCTGTCTACGCTCAAGCACGAAACGATGTATTATCCGTCGCGCATCCGCCAGCTTATCGATTCGCAGCCCGATGATGTAGATTCGCTCAAGGAACTGGTAGATTATTATAAATCGCTCTATTCTCTGCTCAGCGCCCAGGCGATGGAGCAGGTAGAAGGCAACATCAAGGCAGATGATTTCCTGAACCGCTATCTTGTTTCTCTGATGCGTGGCAATTCCAAGGATTACCATACCGGAGTGGCTGAGATTCCGGGTTCTGCCTACGTGAGATATTGGATTGACCAGCAGGATGTGGCCTATGATGCTGCGCTCCATGCCCAGCTCTTCACCCCTCTGACGGGCGATTTGCGCTATCTCCTGTGCCGGCAGATTGTGAGGGAACTGGGAGAGATTACCAATCTGCGCGGCTGCGGCATCAAGGCTTGCCAGGGCGATAAGGGTTGCCTCAGAATAGAGGCCGTGCTGCCGGCACGCATCAAATGGAAAAGTTTAAAATCATAAGAAAATAAAAATATCAGAAAATGGAAAATTTTAAAGTCATCATTGTAGAAGACGTGCCCCTGGAACTGAAGGGTACAGAGGGTATCTTCAAGAATGATATTCCAGAGGCTGAAATCATCGGTACTGCCGAGAGCGAAATAGCCTATTGGAAACTCATCAAGCAGCAGTTGCCCGATCTGGTTCTGCTCGACCTCGGACTGGGCGGTTCCACCACAGTAGGCGTAGAAATCTGCCGCCAGACCAAGGAGCAGTATCCTGACGTGAAGGTGCTCATCTTTACAGGAGAAATTCTGAACGAAAAACTCTGGGTAGATGTGCTCGATGCGGGCTGCGACGGCATCATTCTGAAGAGTGGCGAACTCCTTACGCGTGGCGATGTGGCGAGCTGCATGGGAGGTAAGAAACTGGTGTTCAACCAGCCTATCCTTCAGAAGATAGTAGACCGTTTCAAGCGGAGCGTAAACAGCCAGCTGATGCGTCAGGAGGCTCTGGTGAATTATGAGATTGATGAGTATGACGAGCGTTTCCTGCGCCATCTTGCGCTGGGTTATACCAAGGAGCAGATTACCAACCTGCGCGGAATGCCTTTCGGCGTAAAGAGTCTGGAGAAGCGACAGGCAGAACTGGTTCAGAAACTCTTCCCTGACGGCAATCACGGCATGGGCATCAACGCCACCCGCCTGGTGGTAAAAGCCTGCGAGCTCCGCATCCTCGATATCGACCATCTGCAGGCAGATGAAGAATAACTCGTTTCAATAAGCGCTTTTTAAAGAATGTATAAGAAAGTATTGGCCTATCTGGCATTATTGTTGGGAATAGCCGAAGTAGTGGTGATTCTGGTTTCGTGGCTGCTTACAGCTGCGATGCCCGAGTCGTTCACCCATTCGCTTACCAGCCCCGAGGGCATCCGCTGGTTTACGGGCCATTTTGTAGACCATCTCACCTCTGTATGGCTCGTATGGCTGGTGCTCATCAGCATCACCATCGGGGTGGTAAGGCAGAGTAGGGTGCTCCATTTCGACCATACCCAGTATCGCCAGCGCACGGCCTTGCGCCTGATGCTCATCGAGTTGTGCATCTCTGCAGGTATCATGCTGGCGCTCACCCTCTTGCCCCATGCCATTCTGCTGAATGCCGTAGGAACCCTCTTTCCGAGTCCGTTCACGCATAGTCTCATTCCGTACATCTGTTTCTCGGTCATGGTGATGAGCATGAGTTACGGCATCATGAGCGAGAGCATCAAGGGCATCAGTCAGGTTTATGATGCGATGAATCAAGGCATCCGCCTCCTGTCGCCCTGCTTTCTTTTCTACATTCTCGTGATGCAGCTCTATACATCCATCCTCTATGTAATGGAGTAAGATAAAAGCCCCTGATGCTCGTTTCCTTGCATCAGGGGCTCTTTTCTTACTCCAAACCGTCGCCCTCATTACCGCCGGTGGTTCCGCCGCCTTCGGTATTTCCGCCGCCCGGGGTATTATCCGAACCGCCACCACCTGGGGTGTTGTCTGGGTCTTCCACATCGCCCTTATCGTCGGAAGTAACGTTTTTCACCACTTTGCCGTTGCGGTCGTAACAGGTAATCTGGATGGAGGTTTCCTGCAGCTCGCGCTTGATGTCAACGCTTGGGGTGAAGATAACACGGCGGTTGGTAATCAGACTGGTAGCCACTTCGCCTACGGTAGGCACACTCTTGGCTCTTACGCCGAATCGCATGGTTCCCAATCCCGGAACGGCTACGGAATGGCCTTCGGTACACCACGCCTTGATAACCTCGCCTGCTGCATCCCAGCAAACCTGCATCACGCCCACGCTAACGCCGCTTCTGATAGCAGCCTCCTTGATAACCTTGCTCTCTGAGAGCTTGTTGTAAAGTTCGGTACCGAGGATGAATCTGTACTGACCCTTCATTTCGCCTACTTGGATAAGGGTCTCCTTTGCTTTCAAATTAATTGCCATAATCTTTTGAATTTTAAATTGTTATAAACTATTAACTCTAAACTACCGGATGGTAATGGTTGGCACATAGTAGGTAGAATCTACTTTGGTGGAGATGTTGTTCTCCTGATGTTGCCGCTGGTTCTTTCCGATTACGAGTCCTGCCGTGCAGGAGCTGGATAGGAAGGTGACGATGGCTGAGCAGATCGCCACGATAAGATACCGGATGAATGCCTTCATGTTCTGGTTCATGATTTTTTTCTGCCCCCTGTTAAGTTTCGCTAGCGAAACGACTCGTTTCGAGGCTTGGAGTCTTGGTTTCATTTTCTTTTTTATTTTCCCAATTAGGGAAATATTTTTCTCCAACTGGGCAAGTGATTTTGCGCGCTTTCTGAATCACGATGCAAAGATACGAAATCCCGATTTATCAGGTGTGCGATAGCGTGCGATACCATGCGATATCGGAACATTTAATCACTAATAACTATCCCGGTTCCCCGAGGTTATCGATAATAGCCTTCACCTGTTTGGGCGTGAACGACTTGCAAGTCTTTTCATATCCCATCTGCTGCAATTCATCCCAGAGCGGCTGGCAACGGCGAATCCAACTCATGAGATGATTCACGGCCGTGCGTGGCATACTCTCGGGAAAGTACATCAGTCCCAGTTCCTTCTTCGTATACGAACGGTTTATAAAATCTTCCATACTCTTAATTTTTTAATCATTTGTTTATCGGCTCCTTGCTCCCGGAAGTTGCAGCAGCCCCTAAAAGATAGTATTCGCTGAAATCCTTGCAGCCCGGTGGCAACTGGTGGTGAACCAGCTGGGGGAGCATCTCCCTGAGTTGCATGAAGAGGCTTTCGCCCGGCACATCCTGATCAGGAAACATGTGGAATTCCACCTGATACAGTCTTCCGATATCCGTCAGCAGCTGCTTATCCTCGGGTTTGAGGAGCGTGGCAGAAGGGATGGCTATCGCCTTATGTCCGGCAGAAAGCATCGCCCAGCAGTCGCTACATCCCTCCGTAATAAACAGCCTATCGCCCGGTTTCAGTCTCTTCACAACCGGCAGGTTATAGATGCTGCATCTTGCGCCGTAAGGGAACCGGAAGCGGGGAGCATCCTGCTCCTTCTTGTAATCCAGGTTCCTGTTCTGGATTCCTATAAGCCGCCCATCGGTATCGAAGTAAGGAATCTGCAACCAGTTGATGCCCTTCTTGTCCGTCCAGGAAGTCAGTCGGCACCAGTTCACCACTCTCCAGTCAATCTTCCTCCCCTCGAAGAGAAATCTTCGAGCTGCCTGGTTGAGCCAGGGATGTTCGAAGAATCTAGCATACCTGCTTGCATCGAAGGAAGATTTCCCCGAATTATCACCCGAAGAAGAATCACCGGATGAAGAACCCGAAGAAGCCCCTCTGCCCGAAGACCCTCCAAAGGAAGAGCTTTTCCCCGAAGAAGAATCCTCCTCCAGCTGAATCTGATGTTCTTCTGCGAGCCATCGGCAAGCCGACGGGAAATCCTTCCCCAGGTATCTCATCGCCAGGTCGATGGTGCCGATGGAGTTTCTCATGCATACATAGCATCTGCAGCTATTCTTGGTCTTGTTGAACGTAAGGCTGGCGTGGTGGTCGTCATGGAAGGGGCAGAGCGCCTTATGGTGCTCCACCTTCATCCCCATCTCTTTCGCGACCTTCTCTATCGGAAGTTCGCGCAGTTTCTGAATCTCATATTTCTCCATCATATCCCTTTCCCTTTCTTTTTCTTGGCCGGTATACCCGTCAGATATTCTGCAGTCTTGGTATAGAGTTTCGTCTGGCTGTTATAAGTAATAAACTGGCGGTTCTTCCATACGTTGAGCTGATGCTTGGTACCTTCCTGATTCTTGCCCAGACTCAGGCGCAGGGTTTCCAACTGCAGTTCGTTGAAGGAATTCTCCAGCTGGTCGAGCATGTTTTTCGGACCGCTTCTCTGAGCCTCTTCCTGCCCATCGCCCGCTTTAAACATGTCGCCGAACACCTTAACCTTCGACCACAAATCGTAGTAGCAGAACCATTCAACGAAGTCGCCGATGGATTTCGACCAGCTCTGGTCGTTCAGAATCCACAGCACGGCTCCCTTCTTCCATGCCGAGAAGATGCTGCGGTGGGAGAGTTCCCAGAGCGTATCATCATCAGCAAGGTCGGCCAGGCGTGCCATTTCCTCTGCCAGCTTATCGGCTATCTTGTTGAGTGGCTTCACCACAAAACTGCCCTTGCAGTTGTCCAGCCTCAGCAGGTAGCCATCGAGCTTTTCGAGGAAATCTTTGTTGTACGTTCCCTGTCGCGGAATCTTTCCGCTTCGCTCGCCACGGGCTTTGTAGGCGAAAGGTATGCGCCCGAAGAAACCATTGGTCAGGTCTTTCTTGTAAAAGAGTCGGGCCGCCTCGGGAGTAGAGGTAAAGGTGAGGTTCACACGGAGCAGAGGGTTGCCCGTTACGCCATCAGCCGTGGCGCGCAAGGCTCCAGCCCTCTGACAGTCGAAGATGTTTCTTACCATCTGGCTCACCTGCTTATGCCCACCACACATTCTGTCGGCCATCTCCACCTCAGGCAGATTGATGTACTGGGTTCTTCCGCCCAGCTGTTCGCATGCCATAGCGTTCTGGATGAATGCAGGATTGGTGACATCAGAAGGTGGAAACCAGAAACTCACGTCCGGGCGCTCCGGTTTTTCCTTGTTGGCGCCCTTGGTTTTCATCTGTCGCTGCCAGTCAACCAGTTTCTTGAACTCAGTCTCATCATGCTTTCTGAAAGGTCTCATGATGGCCTCTACAAGATGACCCAACTGTGCCTTTCCGATACCCGATGGACCTATCAGATGGCCCATTTGCCCGCACATTTCGTAATATTTGTTGTCGGAATACATGAATCTTACGTCTGTGAGATGAGCTGCTAATGCCGGAATTGCCATCGGAATGAGCACTTCCTGCATGTCTTTAGATGCCTGAGAGATGGCAAATTTTACAAATTCAGTACCCTTGCTGGGTTTGGGCATCGCCGGAGCGATGTTGCTAAAAATATTATAATCCATTGCTTTTTAGAGAGTTAAATCAAATTTCATGTTCATTTTTTCTTGCTTGCAGTCTCAGTCTCAGAGTCTCAGTTGTTTTTTTATGGTCTCGCTTCCTATATATATTATATATAACTAATTAATAATCAATAAGTTATAAAGACTTAAGAAGCGGGTTTGGAGTTGGATTGTGACATTTATCCTAACTGAGACTGAGATTTGAGACTGCTTTGAAGAGGAAATGAGGGTAGGGATAATCCTGTTACCGGCACCCCCGAAGTCCCCATTTCCTCTAGAAAGCCTCAACTCCGTTTATCTGTCATCACTCTTGCCGCTAATGATACGCAGCTCGTTGGCGGCACCCTGGCAGAAGTCCTGGAAGGTGAATCGCTCTGAGAACTGCGGGCGGTTGAAGGTAGGGTAGAGCGTACCGTCTTTTTTTCGGTTCACGTTGATGTACGTTCCTTCATACACGTGCGGATTTCTCTGCACCACCTTCTGCAGCTTCTTCTCCTGGCCATTCTGCACAAAGGTGAAGTGGTCTTCGCCGTCGTGCGTAATGGCTCCATCCAGATACTCGCCAACGGCCATGCGCCCTGGCTCCTTAGTCATCAACTTGAGGTCGATACCCAATTCTGTGTTTGGGTAGAATCCCTTTCCTGCTTTACCTGAACTTTCGTTCATATTGTCATTTAATACTATATTCATTTTTACTTGAGTATTAAATAAGCCTCTCTGGTACGATGACGTTCGAAGAGGTTTCCCCGTCATCTTTTCTAGTACCATCATTCCCCATTTTGTGATTTGCAACTCGCCTGATGGGTAGTCATCTTGTTATCAGATGACGGGTGCAAAAGTAAGAAGAAAAAGCCTGGCACAGATGCTTTTCCAAAGTGCCGTCTCCAAAGTTCTCTGAATTTCTCCGATTTTCTCTGATTTTCTCTGATTTTCTCTCTACGTATAGTCGCATTTTTGACTTAGGGGTACAAAAAAGCGACCGATACCTGAACAAAAATCAAGTATCGGTCGCTATCAGAAGATATAAATCTCTATCAGGAAGGCCCAGTCGCTATCGTCTTCTAGTCCTTATTATAATATTTACAGAAAGTCTTGTATCCGAACCCTCCTTTCTCAATCGGCATACCCATTCGTATCAATTCTTCATGGGCATTTTTTGTGTTTTGTGGCAGCAGCACCTTGCCCTCCTTTTTCAGTATGTTCAGTCTCTTACAGATTTCCTGTACGTCAAATTGCTTTACCAGTCTCTCCACCTCTTTATGCACTTTCCATCCATCGTCTTCATCGAGTGCAGGATGCACAAAATGGAAGAGTTCCTTCTGAAAACCTTCTCCTGCAGCTTCATTGGTTTCACTAGCTTTTCCAGTCACCTCTGCCTCGTAATTCTCCTCCGTCACCTCTGTGTCTTCAGCAAAAAAATCCTTTGCAATCTTCATCATCTGCTGTGCAGACAGATTGCCCTGGATAGTCAGTTCTTTGTGCTGGTTGTTGTAAATAACATTGCCTGCATAATAATTATTACTCATATTTCTTCCTTTTTTTATATTCTTGTAATATTTTTGTATGTCTATAAATCTGATGGCAGCAGAGCAGAATTCCCTTCTTCCTGGTGGTCAAGATGCAGATGCTTACTATGAACATCAAATGTAGAATTTCCTGCATGATAGTGCTCTGCCTGAATCGTAGGCTTCTTTGCCACCTCTTTTAAAGCCTTCGTCTGTTCCTTGATGGCATTAATCTGTATACCTTCTCTTGCCTCTTCAGAAAGGAAACGCTCAGTCATATTGTCAACCCGAAGTTTATACTCTGGGGGTAAATATGAAATCTCGTGATAGATGAATCTCTGCAAAACCTCAACATCTTCTCGTCTGACTAGAGTTTGGCTGTACTTGATGATTTTATCAATAAGGTAGTCTTCCTTCTGGCTTGTTAGAGATGGGGTAGGAGCAAAGCTGTTTGTTGGCAGCCCCAAACGCATGCGCAGACGGTCTCTAATCACGAAAGCGGTAAGCAATTGGCGATACTTATCTAATGGAATGCGTGTGTAGTGAGCGCGTATGAGCATGGCTATCTTATCATCATTGGAATAAGGAGCCAATGCCGGAATATTGGAAAGTTCTGTCTCTATATCTTCCAACCATGACATCATTTTCAAATTATCTGGTTTATGACAGTCGGCACCTTTTAAGTGCAACCAGTCATGCCATGCCCTTTCTGCTTCATGGGTGGATAGGAGATGGGGGAGCCAACTTTTGCGGAGCTTCTTCTGGCGACCCTCATTGCATAAACCGCTCAATAAGTGTTCTAGTTCATTCGCCATATGCCTGCCTTCCGACTCGCAACGCGCGCAACAAAAGCTTCTTCATCAGTTTCGTTAGTAGGTTCGGGTTTTACCGAAACATAGGGGTGCTTTCTGTCCAGCATGGTCAGAAATTCTATTGTTTTTTGTTGTTCTTGTGCAGTCATATCCTCACCTTTTACGTGGTTAGAATTTACTGCATATTGTACCCCAACTATTTTTATTAAATCTCCCATTGTTTGGTATTTAGATTTTTGGAAAGCTGAATTTAGTTATTACGGCCGTCCGGAGTACAAAGTTACAAAATAAATTCCTATTAGCATTAAAATGTAACATTTTTAACATTATTCGTAACAAAAAATCTAGATTTCGCCCTTTTTTGTGCAGCTTTTAATAAAGAAGCTCCTTTTCTCCTTCCTATTTTCCACTCTTTCCTTCGCCTCCAATCTTTCCTCTCTCGCCCCCGTTCCAAGCGATTCCATCGCTTGTCCCCCTTTATCCTCTCTTTTCCACCCAGCCTCCTCTCCAAGCGCCTCCATTTTCCCTATCTCCATTCCGCAATCCTTTCCGCCATCTCATTCAGTTCCAGGCATTGCTCCCTGGTAATAGTCTTCTTCTCCATATGGTAATCCCAGGGGCTAATCTGAAGCAGCAGCCCCTCAGAACAGGCATAAAAGCTCTCCCCGCAAGGCTTATACAACCTCGGGAACCCGTTCTCCCTCAAATGCCATTCCTCCGTTCAAAGCCGCCCTCCTCAGAAGGACGGATGCCCTGCACGAAATCCTCATAGCTGTAGGATTGATGAAACTGTACCATCTCGATATTCTCATCCTTCACAAAGCCAATCAGCTGATAGGCTATCACCTTAGAATTATGCCGCAAAGTTAAGATTATTATTTTGAATAAGCAAAGTTTTTTGAGCATTTTTCTTGGCGGTTTATCAAAAATGTGCTATTTAGTGCAGGAAAACTGCAGGAACCTGAATATCATGTAAAGGGAGAATTTTGAAATGAAGAAAATGAAAAAAATCGGAATGAAATCATGAGTGGCTGACAACGGAATATTTCCTCCTTTTTTTTACTTTCCTCTTTTTAATTCTAACCGGTATTATGGTAAATAGGCGTTATGAGAAAAAGAAAGAGGTGAAATTTGGAAATGGAACCGGTTCACCCCTTTCTGATCATTACTTCCTTTCTGCCTGTTCTGAGATTAATTCTCATTTCAATCAAAAAGAAGAAAGCACGGAAACAAGTATAGTTTCTTCTTTGCCATTTTATTCTGTTTCAAAATTTTAGGATTGCTTTATTCTGTCGGCAAAGTTTACATTAAAAGTACGAAATAGCCAAGTAAAACTGAGAAAATTAGCATTTTTTCTTAAAAAAATTAAAACCGAGTACCCTTAAAGCCATCTGAATACGTAATATGATTAGTTTTTAGTAACTTTGCAACATAAAATTAAAAAACAGAAATGAAAAAAGTATTTTTAATCTTTCAATTACTCCTTGTAGTAATGCTGGCTCAGGCGCAGATGATGAACCCTGTGAAGTTCACCAGCTCGCTGAAAACAGACGGAAGTGCTGTGGCCGAAATCGTGTTTAGCGGAAAAATCCAACCGGGATGGCATGTCTACTCTACCGGTTTGGGAGGCGACGGACCTATTTCAGCTTCGTTTAACGTAAATAAGCTTGAAGGAGCTGAGCTCGTAGGCAAACTTCAGCCACGTGGCAGAGAGATTGCAAAGTTCGACCCTCTCTTCGAGATGAAACTCCGTTATTTTGAAGGTAGCGTTACCTTTGTACAGAAGGTGAAGTTTACCCAACCTAATTATCATATTGATGCCTATCTGGAGTATGGCGCCTGCAACGACCAGAACTGTCTGCCACCAAGCGAGGCAGCATTTAAGCAGAGTGGTAAATCGCCAGCCGTTGATACTCCTGCAGCTGGGGCAAAAGATGCTCTGAATGCAAAGGATGCGAAGGCGATTGATCCTGCCCTTGCTGCCAAGATGAAGGCCGATTCGCTTGCCAAGGCCGCTACCCTGGCTCAGACCGATAGCGCTACTCAGCCCGTAGATTCCGCAGCTTTGGCATCTGCTATGGAAAATCTGAACGTCAAGGACTTATGGAAACCGGTTGTTAAAGAACTTCAGGCTTTTGGCGGAGCTAACGACATCGCCAACCATTCGCTCTTCTACATCTTCTTCATCGGTTTTGTGGGCGGTCTGCTTGCGCTCGTCATGCCTTGCATCTGGCCTATTATCCCGATGACCGTAAGTTTCTTCCTGAAGCGTGCTAAGAACGATAAGAAGAAAGGTATCCGCGATGCGATTACTTATGGTTTGAGCATCGTAGTCATCTATCTGGTTTTGGGTCTTGCCGTAACAGCCATCGCTGGTCCTAGCACCCTGAATGCGCTCAGCACAAGTGCCGTATTCAACATCATCCTCTTCCTCCTGCTTGCCGTTTTCGCCTTCTCGTTCTTCGGTTGGTTTGAAATCAAATTGCCTGACAGTTGGGGAAATGCGGTAGACAACAAGGCTTCCAGCACCACGGGTATGATTTCTATCTTCCTGATGGCTTTTACCCTGGTATTGGTCAGCTTCTCATGTACAGCTCCTATCATCGGTTTGCTGCTGGTTCAGACCGTTACATCCGGCGACTGGCTCGCTCCTACCGTAGGAATGTTCGGTTTTGCGCTTGCTCTGGCGCTCCCATTCACCCTCTTCGCCCTCTTCCCATCATGGTTGAAGTCGGCTCCTAAGTCGGGTTCTTGGATGGAGACCATCAAGATTGTGCTCGGCTTCATCGAGCTTGCCTTCTCTCTGAAGTTCCTCTCTGTAGCCGATCTGGCTTACGGCTGGCACATCATGGACCGCGAGGTATTCCTCTCTCTCTGGATTGTCATCTTCGGTCTGTTGGGTCTCTATCTCATCGGCAAGCTGAAGTTCCAGGTTGATGCAATCGGAGGCGACATCAACAAGCCTATGCCTGTAGCCTGCATCATGTTGGGTCTCTGTTCTTTGGCATTCTCGGTTTACATGATTCCAGGTCTCTGGGGTGCTCCTTGCAAGGCTGTGAGCGCATTTGCTCCACCTATTAATACACAGGACTTCAACCTCAACACCAAGACCGTAGAGCCTGCTTATAAGGATTATGAGTTGGGAATGGCTGCTGCCAAGGCTTCCGGCAAACCGGTATTGCTTGATTTCACGGGTTATGGTTGTGTAAACTGCCGCAAGATGGAGGCTTCTGTCTGGACAGATCCATCGGTTGCCGATAAGCTGACAAAGGATTATGTTCTCATCTCACTTTATGTAGATGACAAGACTCCTCTTGCTGAGCCTATGGAGGTAACGTTTAATGGCGAGAAGCGCACCCTGAGAACCGTTGGCGACAAGTGGAGTTATCTGCAGGCAAGCAAGTTTGGAGCTAATGCCCAGCCATTCTATGTGGCTATTGACAACGATGGCAATCCTCTTGCAGCAGCCTTCAGTTTCAAAGAAGATGTTAGTGCTTATCTCGACTTCCTGAACAAGGGTCTTGATAATTACAGAAACAAATAATATATGATTTAATAGTTCAAATAAGGCCGGTATTAGTTTATTCAAGGTAGATTTATTTAGGATTATTACTTCCCCCGACAGGTATGGTTTCCAAGCCATCCTGTTGGGGGATTTTTTTGGTAAAGACACAAAAAAATAGGGCCTGTTTCACAACAGACCCTAAACATACTTACTAAAACTAAATTAACCACTAAAAAAACTAATATTTTTTAATCCTAGAAAATAAGGTGAATAACACCTTTAATCTAAAAACCTAATCTATGACACGAAATCATCCCGATTTCTTGATTGCAAAGATAGGGCTTTTATATGAAACCGCCAAACTTTTTCCCAACTTTTTTCTCAAGTGTGGGCTTTTTTATCGGGATTTCACATTATTTAATCAATAACTCCCCTACCTTCACATTTTAGAACCTATAGCCAACGGTCATCAGCAACTGGTGGCGTTTGTTGTCAACCTTGGTTGCAGGAGCTGCATTCGCACCAAGCTCCTCCCAGGCTGCAAATGGATAGAAGTCACCATTCTGACAACTGTACTGGTAAGCCACATCAATAGACAGCTTCTCGTAGTTGAAACCTACGCCGGCTGTAAATCGGTTAGTCGCCTTCCAGTTGGTATAATCTGTAGAGGTGGCGTAGATTGTTCCCTGAGAAGGGATTGTCTGGTCACGGTCTGCGCTCTCCTTGAACATCGGAGAAACGTAATTATAACCCAGGCGGAGCGCCAACATACTGACAGGCTTGTATTCCAGACCCAGCTTCAGCGTGCTCACGCCCTGCAACGACTGCTTGGTATGATCATTCATGAGGTCATCGCTTGAACTGGTTTCATAATATTCGTCCCAATAACCATCATAATAACCGCCATCCTTCACACGATTATCCATGTGATTGTACCATGCATACTCGTAAGTAGCACCCAGGGCAAGATTGCCGCCGATGGTGTGACCTAAGCTGATACCCGTCTTCCAAGCCGTATTCAGACGATAATCGAGACTTGAACTGTTCGTATTGCTAGCCTCAGCATAATTGCCGTTTTCGTCTGTTATGTTCTTGTCAACGAGTTCCAGGTCAGCTGTTCCATCCATCGACAAATCATAAAATACTGGCGAATTGACATAAGCACCAATACGGAAAGGAGAATCTTCTACCGGACGGAAGATAATACCCAGTTTTGCATCATAACCCGTACCCGTGATACGCTGGTTTTCCCAAGCTGTTCCGTAAGCCTCCTTATCAGCCACATAATTCTCTGTATAAACAGAATTGCTGCGGTAATGAACATCATGAATGCCCAAGGTGAAACCCAACCATACGCGGTCGTTGAAGCCCACGCTAATATTGAAATCATATTCGCCTATGTAGCCCTTCTGATACTGGCCAAAGAGGAACGAACGGCCATCGTAGGTCATCTGGTTTCCTTCCTCGTCTTTGCCCATCAACTTATTATAGTTAGCATCTACCGCATTCCAAACCAGATCGCCATCTCCTTTGTGCTGCTCATCCAATTTGTTAGCGTAAGCCGTCTTGGCAGAAGCCCATTTGGTTTGAGATGCTCCGTTGAGATAATTGGCAGCAGAAAGAATCTGAGAGAAATTTGTGCTCTTGTGATAGTTGAAACCGAAGTTGAGCTTTACATTCGAATCGCCATTTGTAGCAGCCCAAACGAAACCAATCTGGTCGAAACTAGGAACCGATTTTTTTCCGTCGAAGCCAAAAGGAGTTTTATCGAAATTGAGTTCCGTATCAGCTCCAGGCTGAGCCACAACGCCAGCTGAGAAACTTGCCATGCTCTTTCTGAACAGACCCAAACCGGCAGGGTTGCTGGAAATGGTAGAAATATCTGCGCCCAAGGCTTCCATAGCTCCACCCATACCTACATAGCGTGCAGTACCCGTGAGGGAATTTTCTGCAAACTTAGTATCCTGATAAGTTTCCTGAGCCAACATTGGGGCTGACATGAGTCCCAATGAAGCCAGGAATAAATATTTTAAATTCTTCATAATCTCTTAATTCTTTACTTAATTCTTAAGGTCTTCATCCTCAGAACAAAGGCCCAAGCTATAAACTATTAACCATAAACTTTAAAAGCGACTATCTTCTTCCGCCAAAGCCGCCGCCACCTGAGCGACTGCCGCCTCCGAAGCTACCGCCTCCTCCGCCAAAGCTTCCGCCACCGGAATGCGTTCCGCCTCCGAAGCTGGCTCCACTACGGTTTCCGAATCCGCCAAAGTTGCTGCGGTCGAAGTTGTTGGTATTATTGTTACGAACGCTATTGTAACGGCCATTATCGTTGATGCGACCGCCGAAATTGCGGTTTCTGTTGCTTCGGTAAGTACTGTTGCCAGCATAGCCTTTATCGCCATTATAACGATAAGTTCTGCTTCCTGCATAACCGCCCGAATTGCGTCCACCATAGCTAACATGTCCGATTATCGGACCGCCCCAATACCAAGGATTGTAGTAGCCGCCCCAGCCATAATACCAAGGGTCATACCAGCCACCATACCAGCCGCAGTAACCATAATACCAAGGATCGTACCAAGGGTCGAACCAAGGATCATACCAGCCGGCATAATAGCCGTAGCGCCAAGGATTGTGCCAGCCCCACATGCGGCTGCGCCAGTAGTAAGGACCGTAACCATAATAATCGTAGAACCATGGATCATAGAATCCGTCCCATCGGCTCATCTCGCGTGTGCGTACGAAATCCTCATCCCTGTCAGCATACTTCTGGGCGAAGTAAGCATCATCATAAATGCTATCTGGCGCCACACCCTTGCCCACATGGAACTGGATAATGTCGTTGCCCAGGGAATCTTTCCCTACATTCTCATAATGGCTGAAGATTCTGCCGCCTCGATTGTATTCATCTACCGAACGGTCGCTTCCGCTCCAAAACAGCCGATAAACACTATCTCTACGTGCCCGCTGTTCAGCATACTGGCGCTGGAGCAGAGCCCGTCTTTCAGCCTTTTCTTTGGCCTCCTTCTTCGGATTGAAGTAGAGGTCATCGTCCTGTGCCATCGAAGTGAGTGGCATCGCAGCTGCGATAAGGACTGCAAGAAGATACTTTCTTTTCATATTCTGTTCTCCTATTTATTTTTTTCCATTTTTCTCTTTCCAGATCCATCATAAACCATCAGGAAAAATACTCCAGAAAGAGCCCTTTTCTGATTATATAATAATCTGGATGCAAAAATATTGCTTATCTTTATGCAAAAATACAGAATTTCCCTAAATAATTGTAGGTTTTCCCCTATTTTTTTATAATTTTGCAGAAGATTTAAAACAAATCTAGCTTTTTTGAACATTCGAAGGCGTTTTTAGACAAGAAATTAATACAAATTAAATATGAAATATTTAGTAGCAACATTCACTATTGAAACGACTGCCGACTTGATGCAGGCCTCTCAGGATCTGCTTGCCGATGGTGCAGCCGAAGCCGGATTTGAATCTTTTGAAGAAACAGAAACCGGACTGGAAGCGTATGTGCAGAAAGAACTCTTCGACAAGGAGATGCTGGATGCCTATATTGCTGATTTCCCTATCGGGGATGCGAAAATTACCTACGAGGTGAAAGATGCAGAAGATAAGGATTGGAACCAGGAATGGGAAGAACAGGGATTCGAACCAATTTATGTGGACAACCAGGTGGTGATTTACGATGCGAAACATCCCGAACTCTATCCCGATACGAGCAACAGACCCGACATGATAGAAATAGGTATTGAGGCGAAACTGGCGTTCGGAACAGGAAACCACGAAACCACACGCATGATTATTTCGCAGCTGCTCCACATGCCTATCAGAACCAAGCGCATCCTGGATTGCGGAACGGGTACGGGAATCCTTGCCCTCACCTGCTCAAAACTCGGAGCGAAAGACGTGGTAGGCTACGATATTGACGAGTGGAGCGTGGAAAATGCCAAGCATAATGCCGTGCTCAACGGCGTAACTAACATGGAAGTACTCTTTGGCAACAGTCAGGTAATCAACCACATCAGCGGCGTTTTCGACCTGGTTCTAGCCAACATCAACCGCAACATTCTGCTCGACGACATGCGCGCTTTCCGTAGCGTGATGAACATCGGCGGAACCTTGGTTCTGAGCGGCTTCTACGAAGAAGATATTCCTGTACTCCTGGAGAAAGCAGAAGAACTGGGAATGCATGAAATAAACAGACAGATTGACAACAATTGGGCCTGCCTTGTTTTAGGTTCATAAAGATTCTTTTCTGATTCTAAACATTCAGAACGAAAAATCTGAAATCAGAAATATCAGATTAAAACATACGAATAAAGGTTGGATTTTCGCATATTGCCAAAAGTCCAACCTTTATTCCATGAATTTCTTCTCATTATTATTGCTTCCTATGCAGAGCTGCTTGAGCTCATAATAACTGCCGTTGTAAATATTGAAATCTACGTAGCCTTTAATGCCCGGCAACTTGCCCACATCCGTATGCTGCCAGAACTTCCATTTGCCCTTATACTGAACCTTGTCAACATAATAGTGGGCTATCCAGTAAGGATAATCTTCGAAGACAGGCGCACTCAGATATTGCTCCTTGAATTTATAATAGGTGTAGATGATAGGTTTAACATGATACTTATCCTCTACAATATGCAGCCAGGTAAGCACATCACGCTGGAAATCCTCCACACTCTTATCTGCCGGCTTATGTTCAATATCCAGTACCGGAGGCAAATCGCCATCCGTAAGATGAACCTGGTCTAGGAAATAATAAGCCTGTTCGCGGGCCGTCGACTTATTGCTCCAGAAATGATAAACACCCCGGATGAAACCGAAATCGCGAGCCTGATTAAAGTTCTCGCGGAAATTCTCATCGAGCCGTGAAGAACCTTCCGTACTCTTGATGATGACGAAGCGCACAGGACAACCCTTGATCATCGCATTCTTGAGCTGTTCCCAGTCTATCTTGCCCTGATAATGCGAAATGTCGATTCCATGAATTTCGAAACCTTCAGGATATTCAGCATCGCCATAAAGCGCACGCCATCGGAAACCAGTAGGACCTACAAAGAAATGATAGAACAGAAAGACATAGAGCACGATAACCGCCGTTCCGCCTATCCACCACGCCCAACGGGGATAGCGTTGCAAAAAAGAAGACGAACGCCTTCTACCACGGGAGCCGCCACGCCGAGGAGTTTTCTTTCTCGTCATGGCACTCTTTTTCTGTGAAGAAGCCGTTCGTCTTGTTGACATATAAAAAAATATTTATTCTATTTTTTACTTAGCCTGCTCCAACTGGAGAGTCTTTGTGGTCTGGTCGCAAACCTCAGAAGGACCCCAGTACTGGATAGGACCTGGATAAACGTAAGCTGTTTCCTTAGCCCACTCATCGCGCTTAGAAGCGAAGAACTTGAATGGAGCGCCATCCAGCTCAACGAGAGCCTTGCGGATAACTGGCTTGTTAGCACCATTACGACGCTCGATGTTCATCATCATAGTGATTGGCACACCACCTGCAATCCATTCTGCTGCAGGAGCTGTTGTGTTCTTAATGATTGACATGTAACCGGTCTTGCCGTTAGCGATGAGGCGTGAAGCGTTGAAACCGAGTGAGTAGCAGTAGTCAGCATCGTAGTTAGAAGGAGCTGCGCAACGTCCCTCGTAACCGAAGAAGTGGTGCTGTGCAGAGAACTTACCTACGTACTTACCCTCCTTCTTCCATGCAGCCAACTTCTCAGCTACCATGCGAGAAAGCAACTTCTCTGTCTCGATGAGAGAAACCTGTACGTTTCCGTGAGGGTCGCGGTCGAGGCAAAGCTGGCGAGCTACGTCAGCTGGCAAAGACTCCAATACTGCGAGGTTGTCCTTAGCGATGGCACCCTTAACGAATGCAATCTGCTCCTCAGCACTTGCAAACTCACGGCTCTCGCCTGTTGCAGGGTCTGTAAGAACCTCGTTCAATTCTGCGATAAGCTTCTTGATAGCTGGGATGAACTCGATCAAGCCCTCTGGGATGAGAACAGTACCGAAGTTGTTACCCTCAGCAGCACGGTTAGCTACTGCAGTTGCAATATAAGTAACCACATCATCGAGTGACATTTCCTTAGCCTCTACCTCCTCAGAAATCAAGCAGATGTTTGGCTGAGTCTGGAGAGCGCACTCAAGAGCGATGTGAGATGCTGAACGACCCATCAGCTTGATGAAGTGCCAGTACTTACGTGCTGAGTTACAGTCGCGCTCGATGTTACCGATGAGCTCAGAATATGTCTTGCAGGCTGTATCGAAACCGAAAGAAGTCTCAATCTGCTCGTTCTTCAAGTCGCCGTCGATAGTCTTAGGGCAACCGATTACCTGTACGCCATACTTCTTGGCAGCATAGTATTCTGCGAGAACGCAAGCGTTGGTATTTGAGTCGTCACCACCGATGATGACAAGTGCCTTGATGCCGAGTTCACGAAGAATCTCAATACCCTTCTCAAACTGGTCTTCCTTCTCAAGCTTGGTACGTCCGGAACCGATGATGTCGAAACCACCAGTATTGCGGTATTCGTCCATGATTTCAGAAGTAATCTCCATGTACTTATGGTCAACGAGACCACCAGGACCGAGGATGAAACCATAGAGCTTGTTAGCTGGGTTGAGAGACTTCACACCGTCGAAGAGACCAGAAATCACGTTGTGACCGCCAGGAGCCTGACCACCTGAGAGGATAACACCTACGTTGAAAGCAGGAAGTTCCTTAGCCTCACCTGCCTCGAATGTAATAACAGGCATTCCATAAGTGTTAGGGAACAACGCCTTGATTTCGTCCTGATTACCTACTGACTGTGTTGCTGCACCTTCAACTGCCTTTACTGGGCCCTGGAGAGCCTTAGGCAATTTTGGCTGATAAGCAGCTCTTGCAATCTGCAATGCACTTTTTTCCATAATTCGTTTTTATTTTAATTAGTTGAAACTTCAAAAACATCTGCAAAAATAACTCTTTTCTGCGAGATACGGAAAGAAAAATGCTAAAAATGCGTTAATAGATACATTTTTTCCCAAAAAATGATGTTATTTCAAAGAAAATGATTATCTTTGAGCGATATTTTTAATTATTCATTAATTAGGAGAAAAGAATTATGGCTAATAAAAGAGATTTAAAGCGCACAATCAACTACATTACAAGCGAACTTTTCGCCGAAACAGTAGCTGCATCTTTGTATAATGGTAAGCCTACACAGGAAGATGTGGATGGCATTCTTTCAGCTATCGTCATGATCAACGGCGATTACATCAGCCGCGTGTCTCACCCGGAACCGGGAATCACGAAGGGTGAATATTATAAGAAACTCACAGTCGACTTCAACAAGCAGGTGAGCGAAATCATCGACCAGATTTCAAACCTGGCATAATCCTTTCATCATCAGAATCAGGAAATACACCTATTTAAATATATGGTAAAAGGAATTTGTCAATGGATATTGTATAAGCGCTTGGGCTATAAGAAAATCATCACCCAGGAGCTTCCTGAAAAGTATATTATCTGCATGGCTCCGCACACCAGCAACTGGGATCTGATCCTAGGCCAGCTCTTTGCCCATGCTGAGGGAATCAAATGTAATTTCCTTATGAAAAAGGAATGGTTCTTCTGGCCGCTAGGTCCTATCTTCAGAAAGATGGGCGGTATTCCTGTGTGGAGAAGCAAACATACCAGCATGACGGATAATCTGGCTGCAGAAGCGGATAAGCGCAAGGCTTTCGGACTGTGCATTACGCCCGAAGGTACCCGCTCGCTCAACCCGGAATGGAAAAAGGGATTCTATTTCATAGCCCTCAAGGCGCATCTGCCTATCCATCTCTATGGGCTTGACTATGAGAAGAAGGTCATCCAATGCACCAGGCAGATTATCCCGTCAGGAGATGTTGACAAAGACATGCGTGAAATCAAGTTGTACTTCAAGGATTTCAAAGGAAAGAAACCGGAGAAGTTCACAATCGGAAATATTGATTAAACCTTAGAAGATAACGGTTTAGTCAGCTATTAAAGAAGGAGTATTCGTAAAGTGAAACACCAAAACATAACATATTGTTTGATAAGCAGTTTGCTGTTAGCCGCTGGAGCTTCGCTTCAGGCTAACGGCAAATCGTTTTTTCCTATCTACGACGAGGCTAACAGCGGCGCATGGCAAGGCATAGATTATGATGGCGACCCATGGGTGTTTAATGTTTCCCGCCCTTATTTCGTTACGGCAGGACTACAGAACAGGCACCTTTCGCTATGGGCCTCGCACGGACGGTATTATTATGCCGACAGAGATGTATGGAAATGGCAACGCCCTAACCTGTTTTGCACAAACGAAGATCTTTTTACCCAAACCATCGTCGTGCCCTACCTCATCCCGATGCTCCAGAATGCGGGAGCCATCGTCTTCACACCCCGTGAAAGAGACTGGCAGAGAAACGAAATCGTCATCGATAATGATGATGCTGTCAAGTCGGTTTATTATTTCGAAAAGGAGGCGAGCAAGCGATGGAAAAAATGCGATTCGCTCGGTTTTGCCAACCGCTACCGACTGAAAGATGGGGAAAATCCGTTCCGCATGGGAACCGTGAGACAGGCGAAGGCTACCAAGCGCAAGAAAACTAGCCAGGTAAGCTACCAGCCCCGTTTCAAGGAAGCCGGCAAATACGCAGTCTACGTAAGCTACCAGTCGCTCCCCAAGAGCGTGAGCGATGCAAAATACATCGTTTATCACAAGGGCGAAGCCACGGAGTTTTCCGTTAACCAGCGCATGGGCGGAGGTACCTGGGTTTACCTGGGCACCTTCGATTTCGACAAGGGCTGCAACGAGTTCAACCGGGTGGTCTGCACCAACAAGGCTTCACGCCGTGGAGTAGTAACTACAGATGCTGTCCGCTTTGGCGGCGGCATGGGAAACATAGAGCGTGGCGGTTACACCAGCGGATTGCCCCGTTGCCTGGAAGGAGCCAGATACTACGCCCAATGGGCTGGTGCTCCCTATAAGGTTTATGGAGGCCGAAAGGGAGAAAATGATTACGCCGACGACATCAACACCCGTTCGCTGATGACCAATTGGCTGGGCGGCGGTTCGGTTTACATGCCTGCCAAAAATGGCAAGCATGTGCCTATAGAACTCTCGCTGGCACTTCATAGTGATGCGGGTTACAATAAGGACGGAAAATCTACCGTTGGAGCCCTTGCTATCTGCACCACAGATTATAACGACGGAATACTGAACAGCGGAATCTCCAGATTCACATCCAAGGATTTCGCCAGGGCTTTGCGCGATAATCTCGTTACGGATCTGACGGCTCAGTTCGGAGAATTCGGCAAACGCTACCTATGGGACAGAAACTATTCTGAAACCCGTCTGCCGGAAGTTCCGTCGGCTATTCTCGAAATGCTTTCGCATCAGAATTTCCCTGATATGAGAATTGCTCAGGATCCGCTCGGAAAATTCTATATCGCACGCTCCATCTACAAAACTATCCTGCGCTTCGTAAACAGCAATCATGGAACCCGATACGTGGTCCAGCCGCTGGCTCCGCAGAACTTCAGCGTTACGCAGAACCAAGGCGTTGCCCTACTCTCATGGACTGCTCAGCTGGACAAGACGGAACCATCTGCCCGCCCTACTTCTTACATTATTTATAAGGCTGAGGGACAAGGCGGTTTTGACAACGGAACCATCGTGAACACCACCCGCTGCCAGATGCAGCTGGAACCGGGCAAGCTTTACCATTTTAAGGTGGCTGCGGTTAATGCGGGAGGAGAAAGTTTCACCACCGAAACCCTCTCTGTGCTCTATAATCCTGCTGCCAGCAAGTCTGTGCTCATCGTAAACAATTTCCATCGCCTTGCCTCTCCGCAGGTCGTGGATGATGAGGAAAAGCAGGGATTTGACCTCAATCAGGATCCGGGCGTAAGCTACGGACTGACGGCGGGATGGAGCGGCAAGCAACAGGTGTTCGACAGAAGCAGAATGGGCAACGAAACCAGTTTCGGACTCGGTTTCAGCGGCAACGAAATGATTGGTAAGTTTGTGGCAGGCAATGACTTCAACTACGTTCAGGCGCATGCTACAAGTATTGCAGCTTCGGGCAAATATAATATTTCCAGCTGTTCGAGCGAAGTCATCACCAGCGGCAGGGTTCAGATGAAGAACTATCAGGCAGTTGACCTCATCAACGGATTAGAGCGCCATGACGGCTATACTCACACCTTCTTCAAGTCGTTCACGCCTGCCCTGCAGAACAGCATCAGGCAATACGCCAGCCAAGGCGGCAGAATTCTGATAAGCGGTTCTTACACCGGAAGCGACATGCAGACTGAAGAGGAACAGGCGTTCCTGAGCGATATTCTGAAACTCAGCTATGAGCCTACAGGTTCTACGGCCATCACCAGGGAAATCAATCCCGAAGATTCAACCGTAACAGAACGAGACAGTATTGTCTACACTTCGCCTAACGTCAAGGGATTAGGTCTGCAGTTCAGCTATTATAACGAGCTGAATGCCCAGCATTATGCGGCAACCCATCCCGAGATATTGAAACCGGTTGGCAATTACGCCTTCACGGCGATGCAATACGATACGGGAACGAGTGCGGCTGTTGCCTACAAGAGCACAACTTACCGCAGCTTCGTCATGGGATTCCCGCTGGAATGCATCATCGACGAAAGAACCCGCACCAGCGTGTTGCTCGGCATTCTCAAATTTCTGACAGATTAAATTAAACAATAGTTCGTTAATAATTCAATAATGTGCTAAGCAGCTATACGCTGTAAGCACGAGAGATCTTTGAAAATCTTGCTAATTAAAGTTCGGTTCGGGGTGTACCCGCTTGCTTTAAAAATTCGTTTCACCATATAAATGTTGGTCATCAGTGACTTGAATGAAGACATAGAATATTCCATTCCCATCTCCTTCATAGTTACCTTGGCAACATTTAGTGATGTGAACGAAGCATTGAAAGCAAAATCGAGTTTCCACTTATCGCGAGCCTGGCAGTCCATAAGACCAGTATAGCCTTTGGCGTCACGAAAGCAAAATTCGATCTGGAACCTGGTTCTATAATAAAGAAGTACTTCTTCACCCGAAAGTGAGGTGTCTGTAGAGAAGAATAGTTTCTTCTTGCCATTCGGCATCTGCCAGATGACAAGTCTAACTTTACACCTGAGTGCCTTGGAATAGGCTATCAAAGTATAAGCTATTCCTTCTATATCTTTCATCTCCATCTTCTCCATTCGAGTGAGGTCAAGATTCTTCATATCAATCTTGCCATCCTTGGTCTTTGGGCGACCACGTTTTCCAGTACGTGGACCAGCATAGACATAAAAGAGACAAGCATTGTCACGAAAGCGGCTTATCAAAGAGAACCCTTCTTTCTTTATCCCATTAACAAATGTACTTGTAGAGAAGTAAGCATCTGCAACTATGAGGGTTGAGAGTTTGAGAAGTTCCTTGCGATAACGCTTAATGACGCCGATATAGAAATCTACCATTGTCTTGTTTCTAAGACTCAGTTCTTTATTACTTAGCGACTGGTGTGCTTTTAACATCATGCAGTCTTTGGCATCAATATCAATGAGGCCAATACCCATGATTTCGAGACCATGTTTAACAGACTGTGCACATCCCGACCAAAAACGACCGATATGTGGAGTCTTCTTGCCAGCTTTGCTGATGTAGCTGGGATCAATGGCAATAGCCCATCTTCCCTGTTTACCAAAGAAGCGCTTGGCAAGTGAGACATTAAGTTTGAGCCAGTCAATGCTTTTCGACTTTTTTAAGCCGAATGCGTTGCGATAGGTTTGCTCAACATGCGAGCCATACCTCCCCATTTGGGTGAAATTTATCTTTCTTGGTATTACCATGAACAAAATTATCACCTCGATGAGTATTTTCTCGAAACTTTTTGTTAACTTTGCAGCCGAATCTTCAACTGCATCTTTAAAGATATCCATATATTGGTCAAGTCCTATATTCATATAATTTTGCGTTTGTCGTGATTTGCAAAGTTACTGAAAATCAGTGACTTGACCAACTTTTTATAGTTAAGTTTTCATAAGCATTTCTTAATATAAGTTATTGATTTACAGACGATTAAATGTTAATTTAACGCAGTATTGATTAAAAGTAAAACAGATAAAAAATTTTAAGCTTATGTATAAGATTCAAGCCAACCAGTCTGGCACTCGCTCTATCGAAGTGAGCGACCAGCATTTAGAGACCATCGAAAAGTATCAGTTACTCCGCAACCTCGTAGACAGCAACGGCATTATCGACGAGGAAGTGCTCGATAAACTGAAACTTAATGTGCGTTCACTCCTCGAGAGCAGCGACATCAAAGATAAGGAGTTGCTCGATCTCTGTCTCGACGTCATCTACAATCAGAACATGAAGGCGCTCGGTCTTCACAACCTCGTTCTGCTCTACGTAGACTGGAAAGACAAGAAGCAGGCTGAGGCTGCAGCAGATGCAGAACCAGACGCAGTAAATGATTAAAAAATATTGAATGGATTATAAGTTAACAGATTTCTTACCTACCACCAAGAAAGAATGCGAGTTGCGCGGATGGGACGAACTCGATGTCATCCTCTTTTCAGGAGATGCTTACGTTGACCACCCATCCTTCGGCCCTGCCATCCTCGGACGAATACTGGAAGCCAACGGCTATCGGGTAGCCATCGTTCCCCAGCCCGACTGGCACGGCGATTTCCGAGACTTCAAGAAACTCGGTCGCCCTCGCCTCTTCTTTGGTGTTTCTCCGGGTGCCATGGACTCGATGGTGAACCGCTACACGGCCAACCGCCGCATGCGTAGCGAGGACGCTTTCAGTCCCGACTCCCGCCACGACATGCGCCCCGACTATCCGTCTATCGTCTATACGCAGATACTGAAGAAACTCTTTCCCGACGTACCTGTAGCACTAGGCGGTATTGAGGCTTCGTTGCGCCGCATCAGCCACTACGACTATTGGAAAGACGAGCTCCGCAAGTGCATTCTCTGCGATTCGGGCGCCGACCTCATTCTCTACGGAATGGGCGAACGTTCTATCGTAGAACTAGCCAATGCCTTTGCAGAAGGCAAGACGCTTAGCCAAATCCACGAAATGCCGCAGGTGGTTTTCTACTGCAAGGAAAGTGAGATTCCGGGCGGTTTCAAGGACGATGACATCATCCTCCACAGCCACGAAGAATGTCTCCACAACAAGAAGGGACAGGCTGAGAACGTGCGCCATCTGGAGGAAGAAGCCAACAAGATGCATGCTCAGCGCATGATTCAGGAAGTTGACGGCAAATATGTAGTGGTGAATCCGCCTTTCCCGCTGATGACTACCGCGGAACTGGATGCGGCTTTCGACCTGCCTTATACGCGTTTGCCTCATCCTAAATACAAGGGCAAGACCATTCCTGCCTACGAGATGATCAAGTTCTCCGTGAACCTTCATCGTGGCTGTTTCGGCGGCTGTTCTTTCTGCACCATTTCTGCCCATCAGGGTAAATTCGTGGTTTGCCGCAGCAAGGAGAGCATTCTGAAGGAGGTGAAGAAAATCATCCAGATGCCTGATTTCAAGGGCTATCTGAGCGATTTGGGCGGTCCTTCTGCCAACATGTACGGAATGCACGGCAAGAATCAGAAAGCCTGCGAAGTGTGCAAGCGCCCGTCGTGTGTAAACCCTCAGATTTGTCCGAACCTCAATACCGACCACAGCAAGCTTCTGGAGATTTATCATGCTGTAGATGCTTTGCCGGGAATCAAGAAGAGTTTCATTGGTAGTGGTGTGCGTTACGACCTTCTGCTGCATAAGAGCAAGGACGAAAAGGTGAATCAGGCGGCTAGAGAATACACGCGCGAACTGATTACCAAGCACGTGAGCGGCCGACTGAAGGTGGCTCCCGAACATACGAGTCCGGAGGTCTTGAAGTTCATGCGCAAGCCATCGTTCGACCTCTTCTACGAGTTCAAGCGCATCTTCGACAAGATCAACAAGGAAGAAGGTCTTAACCAGCAGATAATTCCTTACTTCATCAGTTCGCATCCGGGCTGTCATGAAGAAGACATGGCCGAACTTGCCGTCATTACGAAGGGACTGGATTTCCATCTGGAGCAGGTGCAGGATTTCACCCCTACTCCTATGACCATTTCTACCGAGACCTGGTACACGGGTTACGATCCTTACACCCTGGAGCCGGTCTTCAGCGCCAAGACTCAGAAAGAGAAGCTTGCCCAGCGCATGTTCTTCTTCTGGTACAAGCCTGAAGAGCGCCGCGCCATCGAGAGTGAACTTCGCCGGATAGGCAGAGCCGACCTCATCGACAAACTCTACGACAGGAAGAGCATGGGTGGCAGTTTCAAGGGTAAGAAGACGCATTATGACGATAAGGCGATAGGTTCTACATACGATAATCCTGGTGTAGGAAAAGGTGCTAAAGGCAAGCGTGGAACTGGCAGAAATGCGTCTGACCGCTATGCACCAAAGGGTTTCGGAAATGTAGGCTGCTATGATGAAGATAAATATCTGAACGAAGGCCGCCCATTAAGCGGAGGTGCCGGCTTCTTCAAGAACAAGAAGAAAAAGAGCTTCAACCCTAATTTCGACAACGACAACCACAGTCGCAAGAACCGCTACAACAGCGGGGATAAGAACGAACGCGGCGGCCGTGGAAATCAAGGTCGTGGAAATCAAGGAAGAAATGAAGGTAGAGGCAGAAGAAGATAAATGCTAAAAAGAGGGTGAATCATATATTTATGACTCACCCTCTTTCATATTATATACTGAACTTTTCCAAAATAATTTAGTACTGTCTCAAAGCACCGAGTAATTCAGCATTCTCGCTCTTGTTTCCTATCGTAATTCTCAGACAGTTGCCACACAACTGAACCTTGTTGCGGTTTCTTACGATAATGCCTTGTGCCACCAGATAATTATAGATGGCATTGGCGTCGGTCATTTTAGCCAGGAAGAAGTTTGCATCAGTAGGATAAACCTTCTCGCAGATAGGCAGATCCAGGAATGCAGCCATTACCTTAGAACGCTCCTGCAGGATGTTCTTCACCCATTCGTCAACCTTCAGCGGATTCTTCATCACTTCCAGCGCATGCTCCTGAGTAAGCAGATTGACGTTATAAGGATATTTCACCTTATTGAATATGTCAACAATCTCCTTGCTCGCAAAAGCCATTCCCAAACGGAGGGCTGCACAGCCCCATGCCTTACTCATGGTGTTGAGCACAATCATGTTGGGAAATCTGTCGAGTACGCTGCGGAATGTGCGCTCCGAAGAGAAATCGCTGTAGGCTTCGTCGATGATGACAATACCCTGGAATTTCTGCAACACCTCTACGATAGCCTCGCGGTTAATGTGATTACCCGTAGGATTGTTCGGACTGCAGAACCAGATAACCTTTGTCTGTTCATCGCAGGCTGCCAGCAGTTTTCCGGCAGAAATCTGATAATTTTCATCAAGCAATACAGAACGATACTCCACATCGTTGATGTCTGCACAAACTTCATACATTCCGTAAGTAGGTGCAATCGCTACTACATTATCCTTGCCCGGGCGGCAGAATACACGGTAAACCAAATCGATGGCCTCGTCAGAACCGTTGCCCAGGAAGATTTTCTCTTCAGCCACACCCTTAATCTTGCTGATCTGCTTCTTCAGTTCAACCTGCAGCGGATCAGGATAGCGATTGTAAGGGTCATTATATGGATTTTCGTTGGCATCGAGGAAGACGCGGGCATTTCTGCCTGCAAACTCCGTACGGGCGCAACTGTAAGGTGCCAGATTCCAGATGTTCTCTCGGCACAAATCTTTCAATTCTTTCATTTTTCTTTCAAAAGCTATTAAGAAGTATTTTTACAACTTCCCTTTTTACCCTATTGTTTCAAACTGTTCACTCTCAGTCTCATCGCATTGGCATGAGCTTCCAATTGCTCATTTTCCGCCATGGTCACTACAGCATTTCCAATGTTACGAATACCTTCTTCTGTTAGATGCTGGAAGGTGATTTTGCGATTATAACTGTCCAGGTTCACTCCGTTGTAAGCCAAAGCATAACCATGGGTTGGCAAGGTATGGTTCGTACCGCTTGCATAGTCGCCTGCACTTTCGCACGCATAGTTTCCGAGGAATACACTACCTGCATTCACAACTTTTTCTGCCAGCTGCTCGTAATCGGCTGTGGCGATAATCAGATGCTCCGGCGCATAAGTATTACAGAGGTCGATTGCCTCTTCTTCAGTCTTCACGAGGATAAACTTAGAGTTGTCTAACGAGGTCTGTGCCATCTCTTTACGTGGCAAACGTTCAAGTTGCACTTCAACTTCATTCTTTACATCATCCAACACTTTTTCAGATGTAGTAATGAAGAAAACCTGAGAATCGAAACCATGTTCAGCCTGCGACAACAGGTCGGCAGCAGCAAACACAGGGTTGGCTGTTTCGTCGGCAATAAGACAAACTTCAGACGGACCGGCAGGCATGTCTATAGCCACATCGTGCAGGGAAACCTGCTGCTTGGCAGCCATGACAAACTGGTTGCCCGGACCGAAAATCTTATAAACCTTAGGCACGCTCTCCGTACCGTATGCCATGGCTCCGATAGCCTGAACGCCACCCGCCTTAAAGATCTTGCTTACGCCCGCAATCTTTGCCGCCATGAGGATAGCCGGGTTCACCTTGCCTTCTTTATTAGGAGGAGTACATAGTACTATTTCTTTACATCCCGCAATCTTGGCAGGAGTAGCCAGCATCAGAACGGTGCTAAAGAGAGGAGCAGTACCTCCCGGGATATACAATCCCACCTTCTCTATAGCCACACTCTTCTGCCAGCAGGTTACACCAGGGCAAGTTTCAACCTTTACACCATCAAACTTCTGGCTATGATGGAATGCGGCAATGTTATGATGGGCGAGGTGCAAAGCGTCTTTCAGTTCTTGAGAAACCATTTTCTCAGCCTCTTCGATTTCAGCTTCAGTCACAGCCAAAGAATCGAGATGGGCATGATCAAACTTCTCCTCGTAACGCTTCACGGCTTCGTCGCCATGGTTTTTCACATCGTCGAGTACACCTTGTACGGTCGCATTCAGCTGCGAAACATCCAGGTGTGGGCGTTTTACAATCTCGCTCCATTCCTCCTTTGCAGGATACTTTATTACCTTCATTCCTTTTATTAATATTTAATTATTAATGTTTAATGTTTAGTTTTTAACGCATAATGTCTCTAAATAAACATTACACATTAAACACTACACATTATTACAATATCATTTTTTCGATTGGTGTTACCAGGATGCCCTGTGCACCGAGTTCCTTCAACTTGCCTATGATTTCCCAGAAACGCTTCTCATCCAGCACGGTGTGGATAGAGCACCATTCCTCATCAGCCAATGGGATAATCGTAGGACTCTTGATGCCTGGCAATACTTCTGTAATCTCCTGAACCTTTTCCTTAGGAGCATTCATCATCACGTACTTCTTGTCCTGTGCAGAACGTACAGCCTCGAAGCGGAACAGCATCTCGTTCAGAATCTCATGCTTCTCCTCGTCCATGTTCCAGTTGCCGATGAGCAGAGCCTCGCTCTTCATCACCACCTCAACCTCAGCAAGATTGTTGCTGACCAGAGTAGAACCTGAACTTACAATATCGAAAATACCGTCAGCCAAACCGATGCCCGGACTGATTTCTACAGAACCCGTAATGACATGGATGTCGGCATTGATATTATTCTTCTTCATAAACTTGCGCAAGATGTTAGGGTAAGAAGTAGCAATCTTCTTGCCGTTGAACCATTGCAATCCCGGATAATCAATCTTCTTAGGAATGGCGAGGCTCAGGCGGCACTTGCTGAAACCCAGACGGTCAATAATCTGCGCATTCTCTCCACGCTCTACAAACTCGTTCTCGCCCACGATTCCGATATCTGCCACACCAGAGGCTACGCTCTGAGGAATATCATCATCACGAAGGTAGAGAACTTCGAGAGGAAAGTTGCTTGACTGCACCAGGAGGGTGCGTTTAGAGGCGCTTACTTTGATGTCAGCCTCTGCTAAAAGATTCATGGTGTCGTCGAAAAGACGACCCTTACTTTGTACTGCTATTCGTAACATATTTCTATATTTTGTTTGAAAAACATTGCAAAAGTACATATTTTTATTAGAATAAACAAATAATTTCTCACTTATGTGCAAAATATTTCGTACTTTTGCAGCTGAAATGAAGAATAAAGGATATTTATACGCATTATATGCACTATTTTTGCTCGCTGCCTGTGCCGACAAGAAACCGCAGCAGGAGCTTACGCCATGGGGAACTCCTGTAGGCGAAATGGAGCATGCTGACAACTCTGATGGGGCTGATGGTGATGAAAAGAAACCTGCTTCAACCAGCAAGGGGCTTTCGCTCGAAGATATTCAGGCCAATGGTGAGCTCATCATGCTTACCGTTAACGGCCCTACTACCTATTATGATTACCGCAGCCACGGAATGGGACTGCAATATCTGCTCTGCGAGAAGTTTGCCCAGCAGATCGGCGTGTCGTTACGCGTAGAAGAATGTAAGGATACGGCTGAAATGGTACGCAAACTGGAGAAGGGAGAAGGTGATGTGATTGCCGTGCCCCTACCCCGAAAACAGACCAGAGGCAACCTGCTGTTCTGTGGTGTTACGCCCGACAGTACCCGAACCCAATGGGCTGTGCAGAACGGCAACAAGAGTCTTGCCGACACCCTGAACGGCTGGTTTAAGCCTAAGCTGATTGCTCAGGTCAAGCAGGAAGAATCGTGGCTGCTTTCTTCTGCCAGCGTGCGCCGCCACGTTTATTCACCATTTCTGAACCGTTCTAAGGGTGTTATTTCCCGCTACGACCACCTCTTCCAGCGCTATAGCGGAACGGCTCGCATGGACTGGCGTCTGATGGCTGCCCAATGTTATCAGGAGAGCTGTTTTGACCCGAATGCGAAGTCATGGGCTGGAGCTTGCGGACTGATGCAGATTATGCCAGGCACGGCTGCCCATCTGGGTTTGCCGATGAGCATGATTCATGAACCTGAGGCGAATGTGGCTGCGGCAGCCAGATATATGGCGGAACTGCAGGGGCATTTTTCTGACGTGGGCGACCCGTCCCAGCGCATGCTTTTTGCCCTTGCTTCTTATAATGGTGGCTATTTCCACATCAGAGATGCGATGTCGCTGGCTCGCAAACATGGTCAGAATCCGCACAATTGGGGCGTAATTCGCAATTATATTCTGCGCCTTTCTCAACCGGCTTATTACACAGACCCGGTGGTGAAATACGGTTACATGCGAGGCACGGAGACGGTAGATTATGTGGATAGAATCAGAGCCCGCTGGGGTGAATACAGCGGTGGTTCAGGCTTCCATGAGAGTCTTCGTGGCAGCGGTATGGGCAGCGGTTCCTTCCATGGAGCCCCTGTTAAATCTAAGCGCCACTACCAAAATAAGTATCATATATAATATAAATAGGTACTGAAAACGATGAGGAAAGGTATATTTGGGGCTCAATTTACTCTGATTTCTTGCAAAATTTGGAGATAAGAGCCCCAAATATACCAAATAACGGGGATGTGAGTTTGCGTTCTTTTATAGGGCGTTTTTGTTGTTTTGTAAAGAAAAACACAAGATACTAAAATGTCGTTATATCATCTCCTACAACGATTAAAAGGAGTGTTTATATATATGTATGTATAATATCCTTACTACAGAAAATAGTAACGGAAATGATGCGAAAATCCGCATTTTTTTGCGTTTTAGAAGATAAGATGCAAAAATTAGGGGGTTAGGAAGGTATTTTACCCCCTCTTCTAAGGGTAAAAAATGCCCCTCCTCGGACATTAAATCCGCCTATAACATGACGTATTTTTGACAAAATGCAACAGGAAACAAGGATAAAAATGTAGAATCGAACAACATATCAGCTAACTAAAACGACTTAATATGTAGATAATTATTATACACAAAATATTAGAGTATGAATATAGCAAAATACACATAACGCACTAATAACCAACACATTCAGACATACACAAAAAACTATATCAGGTAGAAACTCACAAGTTCATCTAGCGGTCATTAATGCCCGGTCATTTTCGGTCATTAAGGTTTTCGGGGGCGAAAAAGAGAGCTATAATATATATTAAATATTTTTAATATATATTATAGGGGCTAAATAACCGGAAGTGATTTTTCTTAATGACCGATAATGACCGGTCACTAATGACCGGATGCAGCCCGTTGCCACTACTCCCCTCACCTACTCTCGAAAGACTCCATTTCACAAGATTCCGGAAAACTGAATTCAAGTTGCCGGAAAAGTATTGCTTCCTACAGCGCTTTTTCGTACCTTTGCACCAGCAATCGAAAGAAAGCTATTTTGTACCTAAAGGCGGTCATCTATGAAGACCGAGGCAGGGAGCAAAAGATGACAGGCACCGGTCATTAATGAAGACTCTGAAAAGGACAAGAAAAAGCATCTGGGAAATTGTGATTAAATAAACTCTTTAAAGCATAACATAGTATGATTAATTACAGCATCGTAATGCGTAGCGTGAACGCAAATCTTCTGGAAATCAACCAGGCGAAATCACGCATCAACCAGGCGAAGAAGGAGGGAACTACCCCTGACCCAAAGGACCTGGAACTCGTGAAGACTGAGAAGCAGAACGCTTTCGCCATCTCGCAGTACACCGACATCATGACCATCGAGAAGTTTGCCAAGCACATCACCTCTCATGGAAGTGTTTATTCGAGAGCCGACATCAGCGCCATCCTCTACATCGCCGTAGACTGCATGCGTGAGATGTTGCTTGAGGGCAAGAAAATCCGTCTGGGCGATCTTGGTGATTTCTCTCTCCTTCTCACCTCAAAGGGTGCTGAGGATGCCGACAAGTTCACCGCGCAGAACATCACCGGCGTGAAGGTTCAGTGGGAGCCTGGTCAGGAGTTTAAGAACCTTCGCGATGACGCCGAGTTCAACCTCGTAGCCAGCCGCAGTGCTCAGGCAGCCGTTATCAAGGCGATTAAGGAGGGTAAGACCAACGTTGACCTCAACGCCCCAACCACTCCGGATAATACGCCAGGCGGTTCTACCCCAGGTGGTTCAAACACCGGTCAGACCGGCAGCGACGGCCAAGGCTCTGAATCAGGCGGCGGTACTACCGGCAAGGACGATACTGGCGACGGCCTTGAATAGCCAAAGGATAGACTGGCTAGGGTGCTAGCCCCTAGCCCAGCCTATCCGCCCCCAAAAAGTAAACATGAAACACTAAACTTTAAACATTAAAAAGATGAAAGCGAACACTTGGAAAACAATTCTGCAGGTAGCCATCAGCATTCTGACCGCTATCGCTACTACGCTCGGAGTAACGAGCTGCATGGGATAAAGAACAAAAACGACCGCTCACCTCATGAGGAGAGCGGTCATTTTCGGTCGCGGTCATTTTCGGTCATTAAGGATTTCAGATTATCAAAATATCCCTCTATCGTATAAAATAAGGTTAAATCGAGTTCGCCCAGCCAACAAAATCCATCCATATCATCAACTTTCTGAATATTTTTTGTATTTTTGCAGATATATTGCAAGAATGTAGGGGGTTGAGCATGGCTTATCCTCCTAGATTATAGGCGCATAATTATTAAAAGATTAGAGAATGAAGAAAATATTTATCATGAGCATTATAACCATGCTATCAAGCCTGTATTCTTGTCAGGCGCAAAATAAGGGCTATAAGAGTCTGTCGGCAGATGACTATGAGAAAGCCATCGCTGACACCGCAGTAATCCGTCTCGACGTACGAACCGCAGAGGAGTTTGCCAATGGGCATATTCGGGGCGCAATCAACATTGACGTACTGAAATCAGACTTCGAGCAGAAGGCCGCTGCCACTCTTCCCAAAAGCAAGACTATCGCCGTGAACTGCCGAAGCGGCAAGCGAAGCAAAAATGCCGCAGCTATATTGACAAAGAACGGCTATCAGGTAATAGAACTCGATTCCGGCTTTATTGGCTGGCAGGCAGCAGGAAAAGAAATCGTAAAGGAGTAAATTGAAATAATCTGATGGAAACAGAAAGATTTTTTCTCCGCTAACGTGAAGCATTGGCACGGTGCTGCAAAAGACAGCTGATAAGCAGTATGCTGCTTTCTAAGCCAAACTTGGGTCGTCAGCCCGTACTTGAACCACATGCAAAAGTTCAGCAAAGAAGATAGAGTTAAACCTTCAGGCACGATTTGCGTCTAATTCTTAAGTGATGGGTTAAAGCACTCATCACAACTTAGTTATTATAATTTTAAAATTTGTAGCGTATGAAAAGAATTTTGCGAATTTTGATGATTGCCATCTGCTGCATGGTTTCATGCAATATGGTGGCGAATGCGGGCAACGACAAACCTATCTCTGTAAATGCACTTCCTGCCAAGGCTCAGACCTTACTCAGCCAGCATTTCAATGGTCAGAAGGTGATGCTTGCTACCATTGAGTCGGGCGTTGTGAGCAGAAGCTACGACGTGGTTCTGCAGAATGGCACGAAGCTGGAGTTCGACAAAAAGGGAAATCTTACAGAGATTGACTGCAAGCAGGCCACCGTGCCAGACCAGCTGATTCCGCAAGCCATCAAGAATTACCTGATGGCTAATTATGCAGGACAATCGGTGAAAAAGATAGAAATGAACAAGAATGAATACGAGGTAGAACTGGCTAACGGATTGGATTTGACCTTCAACAAGCATTTCCAATTAATAGATATTGACTGATTATCAAGTTAACTGAACTTTCGCATATCAGGAAGCTAAGTTTAGCAAATAGTTTAAGTACGGACTGAAGGCCCAAAAGCAAAAAAAATCCCAGTCAGGATAAAACCTTGACTGGGATTCTTATTTTAAATCTCTCTCTTATTTTTCTCATCTATAAAAAGATGATTACTTCAAACCACGATTGATAAGAGTTGTGTTGAGAAGCATCACGTACTTACGATACTGACTGTTGTTCAAGATAACGTGCATGTACTTGAGATCCTTCAAAACTGCCTTGTCAATCATTGCAGAACGTTCCTCACCCTTTGCTGTTGCAGCATTCATCATGTCTGCGGTGAAGTTCTTGTGTACATCAGCTACAGCCTCTACCTGGTCGATGTTCAAGCTCAAAGCATCTGCCAAGCTAGACATCTTTACATTCATGTTGTAAGCTGCTGTTGCATTTGTCTCCTCTTCTGCTGCGAAAGTAGCTGTTGCCATTGCAAACATAGCTACTGCTAATACCATAATCTTCTTCATAATCTTTTTACCTTTCTTTACTTTGTGAGTCCTGCACATCCGTAGACGCCGGCTCTGTTAAACATTATCCTATAGTCTTTTTCTTTAAGACGCTGCAAAGATAAGAACTTTTCTCTGTGTGCGCAAACATTTCTTGGGATATTTTCAGTTTTCCGCCTATTTCTTGACTTAAATCAACAACAACACACCGAAATAGGCATCAGAACGTTAGAGATATTACATTTTCTCTATCATTTTGTAATATCATCAAAAAAAAAGCCCTTTTTCTTCGTTTATACCAATTATTATTTGTACCTTTGCAAAAGATTCAACCTATAAAACAAGCAAAATGGTACAGGAAAATCATATAGACAAGGCACTCGCCTTTATGGAAAGTCTCGAGAAACTGGGCAACCAGCTCAAGGCGGCTGAGGAACACCAGAAGCAGCTCATCGCCCGAATGCTGGATCTCAAGAAAGAGAATCTGACCGACGGCGAGGAATATGCTGAACTCTCGCAGAAGAGCAAAAGTCTGCAGGACATCATCGACAAATGGCGCCCTATCTATCTGGAGCGCATGGAGATGGTAAAGAGCGTAAGCATTCAGAAAAGAAAAAGAAATAATAAAAAATAAATATAGAAATGGAAACAAACAACAAAAACAAGTTTATTGTAGTTTCATACGCACTGTATGATGTAACTAATGGTGACAACGGCGAGGAAATGCTCATCGAGCGCACAACCGACGAGCGTCCGTTCATCTTCATCAGCGGTATGGGTGTTACCCTGCCAGCTTTCGAAGAGAAGGTGGTAGACCTGGCTAAAGGTGATGAGTTCGACTTCCAGCTGGACCCAGAGCAGGCTTACGGACAGCACTATGATGAGCGCGTACTGGAGCTCGACAAGCAGATTTTTACCATCAACGGCCAGTTTGATGCACAGCACGTACAGGTAGGCGCTATCATCCCATTGCAGAACGAGGATGGCAACCACTTCAACGCAGTAGTGAAGAACATCAGCGATACAAAGGTAACCTGCGACCTGAACCACCCATTGGCTGGCTTGAAGCTCAACTTCTGCGGCCAGATTCTCGAGAGCCGCGAGGCTACTGCTGAGGAGATTGCCAAGATGGCTCAGATGATCAGCGGCGAAGGTGGCGGCTGCTCAGGTGGCTGCGACAACTGCGGCGGCGACTGCAAGGATGGCAACTGTGAAGGTGGTTGTGAAGGTGGTTGCGAAGGCGGCTGCAACAAGTAATAAACACCTTTATAATATATTAAGGTAATGAGGAATACATTTGGCAATCTTTTCACTCTCACTACGTTTGGAGAGAGTCATGGAATAGCTGTAGGAGGCGTTATTGACGGATTTCCTGCAGGCATAGAAATCGACATGGACTTTATCCAGAGCGAGCTGAACCGCCGACGCCCAGGACAGAGCCACATCACTACGGCCAGAAAGGAAGCTGACAAGGTAGAGTTTCTGAGTGGTGTGTTCGAAGGCAAATCAACAGGAACCCCTATCGGCTTTGAGGTGCGTAACCAGAACCAGCATTCTCAGGACTATGAGAACATGCGCTGTCTCTTCCGCCCTTCTCACGCAGATTTCACCTATCACGAGAAGTATGGCGTACGCGACTATCGTGGCGGCGGCCGTTCTTCAGCCCGCATCACCATTGCCCGATGCGTAGGCGGAGCTTTGGCTAAACTTGCCTTGCGACAGTTGGGCATCAGCATCACGGCCTATACATCGCAGGTGGGCAGCATCGCGCTGGAGAAAGATTATCATCTGTATGACCTTAACACCATAGAAGATAATCCGGTGCGCTGTCCTGACCAGCGGAAGGCGAAGGAGATGGAAGATCTCATCGCCCAGGTTAAGGCCGACGGCGATACGATTGGTGGAATCATCACTTGCGTCATCAAGGGTTGCCCGGTAGGATTGGGCGAGCCTGAATTTGGCAAGCTTCATGCCCAACTGGGTGCTGCCATGCTTGGCATTAACGCCGTGAAGGGTTTTGAATATGGTGAGGGATTTGCCGGAGTTACTGCCCGCGGAAGTGAGCAGAATGATGTCTTTATCCCGAAGGCTGATGCTGCAGAGACGCCAGCTGATGCTGCTGTGAATCAGGATATTGCTGCCCGTATTACAACAAAGAGCAATCATAGCGGAGGAATACAGGGCGGTTTGAGCAATGGTCAGGACATCTATTTCCGTGTTGCCTTTAAGCCAATTGCTACTCTGCTGATGGAGCAGAATACGGTAGATTTGGAAGGAAATGCCACCATGCTGACTGCCCGCGGCCGTCATGATCCTTGCGTTTTGCCAAGAGCCGTGCCAGTGGTTGAAGCCATGGCTGCCATGGTGATTTTGGATAACTATCTCTTGAATAAAACAATAAAACTTTAATTAGTGATTAATTGGTAGTGATTAGTGATTAACAAACTAATCACTACTAAATAATCACTAATATCTACCTAAAGCTTACTGTCCTTTAATAGTTTTGGGCAATATTCATTAAAAAAGCATTTATCGCAGAGCGGCTTCGTACTCTTGCAAATATATCTGCCATGCAGCAGAATCCAATGATGCGCATTCGGAATATCCTCAGCCGGAATGTGTTTCATCAGATAATCTTCTACTTTTCGGGGCGTATCTGCCGTTTTCGGCACCAACCCCATACGATGACTCACACGGTAAACATGCGTATCCACCGCCATCGTAGCATGACCGAACCATACGGCACGAATCACATTCGCAGTCTTGCGCCCCACTCCTGCCAACTTCTCCAAATCATCCGCAGCCTCAGGCACCTCACCTCCGAACATCTCAACCAGCTGGCGAGACATTTCAGCAAGATGCTTCGCCTTGGCATTCGGATAACTCACCGAACTGATCAACTCATAAATATCTTCCTCGCTCGCCTGTGCCATGTGCTGCGCATCAGGATAACGGGCAAAGAGAGCAGGCGTAACCATGTTGATGCGTTTGTCGGTGCATTGCGCAGAAAGCAAGGTAGCCACCAGAAGCTGAAATGCGCTACCGAACTGCAACTCGGTAGTTACATTCGGCAGCGCACTTCTGAAATGATTCAATATAAAATCGTATCTTTCCTTACGAAGCATTTCTCTTACTTTTTAGCAGGAGCAGCCTCCTCTTTCTTCAGCTTTCCCTTGTAAGCCTTGTTCAAGCCGGAAATCACCTCTTTTGTAATATCGTAAGCCTTGTCAGCATAGAGCAGATTATCGCCGCTCTTAGAGAAGATAATGCTGTACTTCTTGTCCTTGTTATAGCGGGCAAGATAGTTGGCAATGCTGTCGTGGAGCGCCTTGTTGTACTTCTCCTGCTCAGCAGCAAACTCGTTGCTCAAGCGCTGCTGCAAGCCCTGCAGGTCGTTGTTCTGCTTCTGCAGTCCAGCCTGGATAGCCTCAGCCTGCTCGCGGGTGTAAGCATTCTGCTGAATCTTCTGCTGGAAGTTGGCTGCTGCTGCCTGAAGCTGCTGGCCCTTCTGCGCAATAGTAGCCTGAATGTTCTGCCCCTTCTTCTCCAAGATAGAAGAATACTCCTTAGCAAAGGTATACTGAGTCATGATAGAGTCTACCTCTACATAAGCAATCTTCAATTCAGCAGGAGCCTTGCTCTCTGACTTAGCCTCTACCTGAGGCTGAGATTTGTTGCATGATGCCAATGACAGGGCAGCAACAGCTGCAATTGCCACTGAACTCAAAATGTTCTTTCTCATTTTTTCTATCATATTATATTATTACTATTTTCTAATAAGCCTTGTTGGCTTCTCTTGCCTCGCGGTCCTGATCCACCACACAATGAATGCCCTGCTTGCGCAAGCCCGGATTGTCGTGCACATGCTGGGAAGAGAACTTGCCGTTCTTCTTAAAAATCACCTTTACGCAAAATAATGCCATGCAGATAGCAATTATTAACACGCTTAATAACATTAATTTTATCATTTTTATTACCTTTGCAGTGCCTTAGTGCACTTTTGGGTGCAAAGGTACTATTTTTTTGGGAATAACCAAAACAAAATAGCAGAAATAAATGTTTTATCAAAACAAAATAATAGAAAATAAATGAATAAAAGTGAATTGAAGCCTGCTCTCGTGTTCGAGCAGTTCGCAAAAATCAACGAAATACCTCGTCCTTCCAAGCACGAGGAGAACATGATTGAGTTTTTGAAATCTTTCGGAGAGGCTCATCAGCTCGAAACGCTGGTAGATGAAACCGGTAATGTGCTCATCCGTAAAGCTGCCACTCCAGGCTACGAGCATGCAGAAACCATCATCCTGCAGAGCCACATGGACATGGTTTGCGATAAACTGGTAGATGTTGATTTCGATTTCCACAAAGACGCCATCCAGACTTACGTAGACGGAGAATGGCTTAAGGCAAAAGGCACTACATTGGGTGCTGACGACGGTATAGGCTGCGCCATCGAGCTGGCTATCCTGGCAAGCAACGATATTGAGCATGGTCCTATCGAGTGCGTCTTTACACGTGATGAAGAAACCGGACTGACCGGTGCTCACGGTATGAAGGCGGGCTTTATGACCGGAAAGATGCTCATCAATCTTGACTCAGAGGATGAGGGCGAAATCTTCGTATCCTGCGCCGGTGGTCAGACAACCCATGCCACTTTCCACTTCTCACGCGAAGAGGCTCCTGCGGGTTATTTCTTCATGGAAGCTTCGCTGAAGGGTCTCAACGGTGGTCACTCGGGCGATGACATCAACAAGAAGCGCGCCAATGCCATCAAGATTCTTGCCCGCTTCCTCTTCCTCGAAAATGAGAAACTGGATGGAAGTCTGCGCCTCGTAAGCTTCAACAGCGGCAAAATGCACAATGCGATTCCTCGCGACGGAAAATTTGTTTTCGCCGTCAAAAATGCTGATAAGGAACAGGTTCGTGCCGACTGGAACATCTTTGCATCAGAAGTAGAAGATGAATTCCACGTAACCGAACAGGCTATGCTGTTCAATATGAGCAGCACCGATGCTGCACCTGTCATCGAGAAAGCTGTAGCTGACAAGTTCGTAATGGCTCTCCAGGCTGTAGACAACGGTCCGCTTACTACCTGTCAGGATGAGGCGATTGCCTGGATGGTAGAAACCTCAAGCAATGTGGCAAGCGTGATGACCGATGAAAACAGCATCAACATCGTAGCTTCTCAGCGAAGTAACGTGATGAGCAATCTGGAGAACATGACCAACACCGTAAAGGCAGCCTTCCTTCTGGCTGGCGCCGAGGTAACTGTAGGCGACAAGTATCCAGCTTGGAAGATGCGCGCCAACAGCGAGCTTACCGACCTGGCTGTGAAGGCTTATGAAAAGCTCTTTGGCAAAAAGCCATTGGTAAAGGGTATTCATGCCGGTTTGGAGTGTGGTCTTTTCTCAGAGCGTTATCCTGAGCTCGATATGGTAAGTTTCGGTCCTACCCTTCGCAATGTTCACACCCCAGACGAGGCTCTTCTCATTCCTACAGTAGAGATGGTTTGGGATCACTTGCTGGAGATTCTCCGCAGCGTGGCTAAATAAGCAAGCTCGCTAAATAAAACAACGAGCTTAATAAAAGCAGCGCGGCTTAATAAAAAAGAAGATGTCTATGATAAAGAAAATGATGTTTTTCATGGTTTCAGGACTTGTGCTGATGTTCACCTCGTGTGGCGATCAGCACAAGGCTCAATCTCTTGTCAAGGATTTTCTTAATGAAAACCTCGTTGAGCAGGACTGCAGCTATGAGCGGTTCTCCCGCCTCACTCCTACCGCCATGATCAGTTTCGACCAGATGAAGGTGATGCGACAAAATGTCAGCAAACTGCCTTACGTCAAGAAGAATATTAATTATAATGATGCAGCTTATCCCGACACCTTATTATATTTAAGGGCTACATACAAGCTGACCAACCATCAGGGCGAGAAGCAGGAAGTAACCCAAACCTTTTATCTTGATAAAGGTTTGACAAGAGTAATCGGGTTTAAGGAAAACTAAAAAAATAGTTAAGAATTGCCTTTCAGCAAGGCAGTAAGAATAAACAGAAAGAGTTGACTAGCATTTTAACTAGCCAACTCTTTTTTCATATAATCTCTTATTTCTTTTCTAGCCAGAGTCAGACGATTCTCAGCCGCTTTATATCCGAGGTTCAGACTTTGGGCAATCTCGCTCACCTGCATTCCTTCGAAGAGATTCAGGCGGTAAACCTTGCTTCTCTTCTCTGTGAGCCGGGCAATGCCACGCTCCAGAATCTCGTTGGTCTGCTGGGCAGAGAAAACTGATTCGCCATCAACATCATATCTTCCCATCCAGTCGCTAGCTCCCAGGAAGTGTTCATACTCCTCAATCTTATGCTTGCGCCGGTAATAATCGATAATCAGATTCTTGGCAATGGTGTATACAAAACAAGGTAAAGTAACAGGCGTAATCATCTTATCGCCTCGAAGTAATCGCACAAAAGTATTCTGCACGATGTCTTCAGCCTCGTCTGCCGGAAGCGAACGGGACATGACATACAACTTCAGCTCGTTGTAGTGTTCAGAGTAATAATCAGCAATAATGCTGTAATTTGAATTTGTTTGTTCCATGATGGCGATTTTTTTAATCATGTTTTTCGTTTATCGATATTGCAAAGGTAATAAAAAAAAGGAAAGCCACCAAAGGAAAGCGAAAAAAAATGTGCTAAATGTTCGTTTTGAAACATTTAGCACATATGATAGAAACAATTTGTAACATGAAATGTTACGCATCGCAAAGTTTTATTTCTTAATTCAAACCTTTTTACAGGTTGGATTACTTAATCATGTCAACGCTTCTCTTGAGGAATGCGTCGAGCGAAGCACCCTTCAACATACCGTTCTGAAGCAGGGCGAGGTCGATGAGCTGGTGAACAATGTTGTTGTTCTTAGCATAGCCCGAGATGATTTCGTTACGCTTAGCCTTCTCATCGCTGATGGCCTTCTCTGTATTGTGAACATCATCCTTCTCCTGCTGGGTAATCTCTTCAGGCTTCTTCTTGTTCTGCTGCTCCTGATGGAGTACGGCAAGGCGAGCTTCCTGACCCTTGATTTCTGCAAGGATTGGCTTCAATGTTTCAGCAGTGTTGGCCTCAGCATCTTCCAATACCTTCTTTACCAGAGCATGGTCTGAGTTCAGTACGATGTTGTAGCTGTCTGGCATCTGACCGTAGAAGTTCATGCCTGCCTGGAACTGGCTCATCGCCTTCATACGGCGCATGTACTCGTTCTGAGTGATGAGCACTGGCTGGTTCTGTTCGCCCAAAGCCTGAATTTCAACAAAGAATTCTGCCTTGTCAAGCTGAGGCATCTGAGAGCGGAATACTTCTGTCAAGTTGTCAGACTGCTCTTTGCTCAAATCGGTCTTCTTAGCATCTTCCTTCACGATGAGGCGGTCGATGATGTCGGCGTCAACACGTGTAAAGCGGCTCTTCTCCAGCTTCTGCTCCAGCATGTTTACCATCGGCGTATCGAGCTGACCTTCCATCAGAAGTACAGAATAACCCTTCTGCTTGGCAGCCTCGATATAAGAATACTGCTCTTCCTTATTGTTGGCATAGAGATAAACCAGGTTGCCGTCCTTATCGGTCTGATTGTCCTTAATCAGCGTCTTGTACTCCTCGAAAGTAAAGTACTTGCCCTCAACATCTTTCAGAAGTGCGAAGTCCTTTGCGCGCTCGTAGAAATCTTCCTGAGAGAGCATTCCGTAGTTGATGAAGATCTTGAGATCATCCCATTTCTCTTCAAACTCCTTGCGGTTCTCCTTGAAGATAGAGTTCAGACGATCGGCTACCTTCTTGGTGATGTAGGTAGAAATCTTCTTCACGTTGCTGTCGCTCTGCAGGTAGCTGCGGCTTACATTCAGCGGAATGTCCGGTGAATCGATTACACCATGAAGCAATGTGAGGAATTCTGGTACAATGCCTTCTACCTGGTCGGTTACGAACACCTGGTTGCAATAGAGCTGAATCTTGTTGCGCTGCATGTCGATGCTGCTCTTGATGCGTGGGAAGTAGAGAATACCCGTGAGATTGAATGGGAAGTCTACATTCAGATGAATCCAGAACAACGGGTCGTCCTGCATCGGATAAAGGGTGTGATAGAACTTCTTGTAGTCCTCATCCTTCAGTGTGCTAGGAGCCTTGGTCCAGAGAGGCTCCACATTATTAATAATGTTATCCTCATCAGTCTCCACATTCTTGCCGTCCTTCCATTCGGTCTTCTTGCCGAAAGCAACAGGCACTGCCATAAACTTGCAGTACTTGTTCAGAAGTTCCTCAATCTTGTTCTTCTGCAGGAATTCCTTGCAATCATCAGCAATATGGAGGATGATGTCTGAACCACGCTCAGCCTTGTCTGCATCTTCGATTTCGAAAGCAGGTGAACCATCGCAGCTCCACTTTACAGCCTTGATTCCCTCTTTGTAGCTCTTAGTGATGATTTCTACCTTGCTGGCTACCATGAAAGAAGAATAGAAGCCGAGACCGAAGTGGCCGATGATGGCGTTGGCATTCTCCTTATACTTGTCGAGGAAGTCAGTTACGCCTGAGAATGCAATCTGGTTGATATATTTATCGATTTCCTCCTCAGTCATACCTATACCATGGTCGCTGATAGTCAAGGTTCCAGCCTTCTCATCGAGAGAGACACGAACGGTTGTGTCGCCTATCTCGCCCTTGAAATCGCCCTGAGCTGCAAGAGTCTTCAACTTCTGTGTAGCATCTACGGCGTTTGAAACCATCTCGCGGAGGAAAATGTCGTGATCTGAATATAAGAATTTCTTGATGACAGGGAAAATGTTCTCTGTCGTTACACCAATATTACCTTTCTGTGTCATAATATAAAATGTTTTTATTCGTATTTACTTTATTATTGTTTGGCAAGGGGACTTACAAATAGCGTGCCAAAATAAAAGCCCTCTTACCAAACAGAATAAAATAGCTGAAAAACATTTTATGATTCAGCGAAGCATTTTATGACTAAATGTCTCTTGGAAATCCCTTTGCCAAACCGCCTTCGCTTGTTTCCTTGTAAAGCGAAGGTAGGTCATGACCCGTCTGTCGCATTACTTCAACTACACGGTCGAAAGATACGGTATGATGGCCATCTGAGAAGGAAGCGTAGAGGTCTGCATCCAAAGCTCGGGCGGCAGCAAAGGCATTTCGCTCGATGCAAGGAATCTGAACCAGTCCGCAAACCGGGTCGCAGGTCATTCCGAGATGATGCTCCAATCCCATTTCGGCAGCATATTCTACCTGAGCCGGACTGCCTCCGAAAAGCTGGCAGGCTGCAGCCGAAGCCATGGCGCAGGCAACACCTACCTCGCCCTGGCAACCTACATCAGCACCACTGATAGAAGCATTCTGCTTTACGATGTTGCCCACCAATCCGGCTGTAGCCAAGGCTCTCAAGATGCGCTGTTCACTCATATCATGAGAAGTAAACATGTGGTAGAGTACAGCTGGCAATACACCACAGGCGCCACAGGTAGGAGCTGTAACGATGGTACCACCCGAAGCATTCTCTTCGCTCACAGCCAGCGCATAAGCATAAACCAAGCCGCGGCTCTGCAGGGAAGCACGGTAACCCTTCGCCTTTATATAATAGGTGGCAGCCTTACGCTGTAGCTTCAGCGGACCCGGCAAAACACCTTCATGGTTCAAACCATTTCTGATGCTCTGCTTCATCGTTTGCCAAACCATGTCGAGATAATCCCAGATATCTTCCGATTCGCATTTCTCAACATACTCCCAGAATGAGCGTCCGTTATCATAGCACCATTGCTTGATGTCGGCGAGCTTGTTCAGATCATAGACATCCTTGGCGCCCAGCTCTTCGTTGCCGGCAGTACCATCTGATATGGCTCCACCACCAATACTGTAAACGGTCCATTCATCGATAATATCGCCGTTCAGATCCTTGCCCACAAATTTCATTCCGTTGGGATGATAAGGAAGGAAAGTCTGTGGCTGCCAGATAATATTCACAGTTTTATGAGGTCTGAGCACTTCTTCTATTGCCACATCAGTCATGTGTCCCTTACCTGTAGCAGCCAGACTTCCATAGAGGGTTACTTCATAATAAGAAGCGTTAGGGCAACGCTCCTGAAAAAGTTTGGCTGCACGCTGAGGCCCCATCGTATGACTGCTCGATGGCCCCTTACCTACTCTATATAATTCCTTTAATGACTTCATTTTTCTCGTATTTAATATTTTTACTTATCGATTTTTTCTCTTTTAATGGGCTCAGTTACTTATTTCTTCAGTTTACCATCAGAAAGTTACTTCATCTGCTTGGCTTTCAGAATGATGACATCCGTGAGAGGTCTGTCGTTGTTCGCCTTATCGGTAGCCACATTCTGAATCTTATCAACCACATCCATGCCTTCAAGCACCTCTCCGAATACAGTGTAGCCGTTGTCAAGGTGAGGAACACCACCATGCTTGATGTAGCCCTTTTGCAACTGTTCTGAAGGAATGGCGTAATACTTGCCGTCCCGTTTCAGTTTTTCTACATAATATTCCATCTGCCGGGGAGAAAAATTTCTGCCCCAGGTGATGTAGAAATCAGTAGACGCCGAAGCTTTGGCCGGATTTTCATCATCTCCTTCGCGAGCAGCACAGAGCTGTCCGCGCTTATGATAATATTTAGGATAGATGATTTCTGCCGGAACCGTATAGTTTACATCAAACTTCTGCGGCTTTTTCATGTTCACCTTTCTGCATGAATAATCGCCACCCTGAATCATGAAATTCTTGATGACACGCTGAAAGATGCAACCGTCATAATAGCCCGAATTGACAAGTTTCAGGAAATTATCCCGATGCTTGGGAGTATCGTTGTAGAGAGCCACGAGAATGTTACCCATCGTAGTTTCCAGCAACACCTGAGGGCAAGTTGGATCGTGCGGTGTTTCCCAGTCGAGCAGAGAATCGGGCTTAGACGCCACAACTTTTCCGGCTGGTTCTGATGTGTTCTGATTGCCTTCACTCTGAGCGAATGTCGTAACAGGCACCGTAAGAAGAGCGAGTGTCAATAATCTGATGATCTTCTTCATATTTTTGTATAATTTTACATCTATTTATGTTATCGGATGCAAAGATAATGATTTTATTCTAAAAAATTGATTTTTTATGCGGGAAAAGTTCCTTTGTTTCATACATTCTTCATATCTTTGCAGCAGAAGACAGAAAATGCAATCAATTATGAAGAAAAAAATATATATTATCATCGCTTTTTGCACATTCCTCACTACAGAAGCAAGTGCACAGCAACAGGTAAGCTTCGGACCATTGCACAGTCCGGACAGTCCGCGTGAAGAATGGTTGCTGCCTGGCGATACGGTTTACCAGGCAGGAAAACCTATGATTTATCAGGGAAAACCGGTGAAGAATGCATATATGACTCCTGCCCGACTATCAGATAAGAAAGAAACTCTCGGCAAAAACGGATTACTGGGTGATGCTTCGCTAGACAGCACCTATTATAATAATCCCATCTCCAACCTTACCAACAGCTTGAGTTATCCGTTGGGCTATGGCTGGGGGCTGCACAAGGGATTGAATCTCTCGGTAGATCTTTCTGCCTTTGCTACATTCGGCAAGAATGTGCCTCACAGAGGCGGTTTCACCCAGACCATCGATGCAACCTACCTGACGCCACTCACCAAAGACAACAAACTTTGGTTGGCTCTGGGCACTTATATCAACAACGTAAACTATGGTGGAGACAGTTATCATGACGGTGGAGTCTACGGCATTCTGGGCTACCAGTTTAATGAGCATTGGGAGGCTTACGTTTACGGTCAGCTTAGTGTAGCCAACAATTACAATTCTCTTTACGGCCGTTATGGCGGTTATGGCTATGGTCCCTACGGCTATTCGCCTTGGGGCTACGGAATGTATCCTTGGGGTATGGGAAGAGGAATCATGCCGGGTGGCTACGGAATGGGAGTACCTGGCGCCAACGTTTTAGGAGCCGGTGTAAGATACACTAATTCCAAAAAGACTTTCTCTATCGGCTTAAACGTAGAAGGAGTATGGTATGATAATAAGACGCCAGCCTATTTCAAGCAATACGACTATCCTGTGCCAAAGGCGCCTGAAAAGGATTAAGAAAAAGATAAAGCATAAAAAGAAAGAGGTTCACTTTTCAATATAATCATATTGAAGTGAACCTCTAAGTTTATTCTGAAAAGAATCAGTTTACATAGCATCATCTCTCTCCATGAGATTATACGCTATGAGTTTAGATTCTATTCAGCGAGAATCTGGACTATTCTTTCTGCTGAGCGGCCATCCCATCTGTCAGGAATGCCCGCTTTCTTCCATTCACCCTTCAGAAGTTTCTGCATAGTTTGCTTCAGTAACTCCGGATCTTCAGCAACCAGTTCGTTTGTACCCACCTTTACAGTTTCAATATGCTCAGTATAGCTGTTGAGCGTAATGCAAGGAACCCCATTGAAGGTAGCTTCTTCAGCCACATTACCCGAATCGGTAATCACACCTTTGGCGTGAGCTGTAAGATAAGCAAACGACAGATAATCGAGCGGCTGAACCACCTGGATTCCACTCTGATGATTACTCTCTTCCTGATAAGCCTTGAATGCGAGCACGAAGCCCAAGGCTTTACCTCGAAGCGGAGCAATCACCTTCACTCCAGCCTGGCGCGCCTCTTCATCTATGACAGAAATGAGCGATTTCATCTCATCAATGTTATTGACGATAGCCTTGCGGTTCAAGGTCAGAACCATATATTCGCCTTCTTTCAGATGAAACTCGTCCATGACTTCAGGCCGCTGCATTTTAGACTGAAGGAAGCGGATGTTGTCGATAAGCACATTTCCTACCATGTAAACCTTAGACAATTCTGCACCTTCCTTGTTGGCGATGCTGTTGTTTGAAATGCCAGCGGTAAAGAGAATATCTGACAAGCCATCAATCACCAGACGGTTGATTTCCTTTGGCATGGTAATGTCAAAACTGCGGGTTCCGGCTGCAATATGAGCAAGCTGCACACCCTGCTTCTTGGTAACAATAGCCACAGCCATGGTTGAAGCCAGATCATCAACCACAATGACAACATCTGTAGCATTCTGCTGCAGATAGCACTCAAACTGACCCATCACCTGTCCGGTAAGTTCGTTCATGTTTGGACAGTCTACACCGAGATAAGCATCCGGTTTCTGAATGCCTAAGTCATCGAAAAGAGAAGATTCCAGTGTCGGGTCATCCTCTTTTCCTGTGTAAACCAACTGATAGCTGATTTCGTTACCAGCTTCCTGAGCATTACGAATTGCTCTAATTACGGGCGCAACCTTGATAAAGTTAGGTCTTGCACCTGCAACGATACAGATTTTCTTCATTTTTATCCTGTTTTATATATTTACTGAAGTTACAGTTTACTGATGTCTGAGTGCTTTATTTCTTGAGTCAAAGGGCATTATCCATCGACTCAGAGGTCTTTATCCCTTGAAAAGGTCTTTGATTCCTCCTATAGAACCCAAGAGATTGGTTGCCTCGTATGGCAGATAAACCACCTTATTATCCTTACCCTGTGCTACTTCCTGCATCATACTGATGTATTTCTGGGCCAGGAGATAGTTGGCTGGATTCGTACTCTGTCCTACAGCTTCCGTAATCTTCTGAATGGCAATAGCCTCGGCCTCAGCCTTACGGATGCGGGCAGTGGCCTCACCTTCTGCATTCAGGATAGCCTGCTGTTTGGCAGCCTCAGCCTTGTTCACGATGGCAGCCTTCTCACCTTCTGAGAGCAGGCGCTGCTTTTCCTTCTCACCTTCTGAAGTCAGGATGGTAGCACGCTTGTTTCGTTCAGCCTGCATCTGCTTTTCCATGGCCTGGAGCACACTCTCTGGAGGTGTAATATCCTGCAACTCTACTCGGTTTACCTTGATTCCCCACTTATTGGTTGCATCATCCAAAACTGCACGGAGTTTGGTGTTAATCGTATCGCGGGAGGTAAGAGTCTGGTCAAGTTCCATCTCACCTATTATATTACGCAAGGTAGTTTGAGTCAGTTTCTCTATGGCGTTTGGCAGATTGTTGATTTCATACACACTCTTGAATGGGTCCACAATCTGGAAATAGAGCAACGCATTTATCTGCATCTGGATATTATCCTTAGTGATTACGTTCTGACGGTCGAAATCGTAGACCTGTTCACGAAGGTCGATGCTGTTTGTATAAACGTATCTTCCGTTTCTCATAGACACAATATCCTTGGCATGGTCAATGAAAGGAATGATGACATTAATACCCGGCTTGAGCGTAGCAAAATATCGTCCGAGACGCTCTATGATTTTCGTCTCACTCTGAGGGATGATAACGATGGTTTTCTTAACCACTACGAGTGCAAGTGCTACTAGAGCCACCAGCACATAAATTCCTATGTTCATGATGTTTATACGATTAAGTGAATAATGTTGACTCTAAACTTTTCCTACCTAAACTTTTTCTACCTTGAGGATGATAGATTCGTGACCTAAGATTCGAACCATATCGCCTACAGCAAGCGGTTCGGCAAGATGTGGAGCTTCCGCTTTCCAATCATCTCCATCCAGCTTTACCCTGCCGAATCCTCCGGCAGGAATCATCTCTGTCACTTCCCCTATCTGTCCTGCCAGCGCATCGGCGTTACTGCGGCGGTCTTCCCCACCCTTGTGTAGCGATTTCAGCAGATGCGGACGAACCAACCAGATGCTAAGCATAGAGCAGATAGCCCAAACCACTACCTGCACCCAGAAAGGTGCTCCTACTAATGCCACAGGAATGCTGATGAGCGCACCAATGGCAAAACAAGTAACATAGAAATCGCCGGAAGACAACTCTAAGATGAGGCAGATGAACATCACCGACGTCCATACCAGCCAAAGGTTATGAGATAAATACTCCATACTTAACTATTTTAATTTGATTCTTCAGATTCGAGAGATTTGGAAAATTCCTTATTTTCTGCGGGTTATAGTCTTCTTTTTGCTACTGGTCTTCTTGGTTGTAGAAGTCTTGCTCGTAGAACCTACCTTATAAGTTGTCTGAGGTTTATAATACTTCAGCGCAGTAGGCATTTCCTTCTGCAAGTCAGCAATACGCTTGGTGTCTGAAGGGTGATCACTGAAAATATCACTCTGATTGCTGTTAGAGCCCTGCGACATTCGCTGCCAGAAAGGAATGGCCTGCTGAGGATCGTAACCAGCCATGGCAGCGAAGATAAGTCCCATGTAATCTGCCTCGGTTTCATTATCACGGGAATACTTCAGATTGCGGAATGAGAAATACCGTCCGGCAACTGCACTTGCCACATTACCTACACCATTACCAACTGTCTGGTTCAACACAGTTCCCAGGATGCTTGTACCGGTTTGCTGATTCTGCTGTTTGGTGAGCTGCTCAGCACTATGTTTAGCCACAGCATGAGCTATTTCGTGACCCAAAACGATTGCCAAACCGGTTTCATTCTGAGTGTAAGGCAAAAGTCCTTCATAAACCACGATTTTACCGCCAGGCATACAGAATGCATTGGCTGACTTATCTTGTACCAGGTTGAATTCCCATGAATAATTCTTCACATCAGCTTCAAATCCGTTCTGCTTCAAATAGAGTTCAACAGCATTGGCAAGTCTTTTTCCTACTCGCTGAACCATCGCCGTATTGGCTGCATTGGTCGACTTCTTGGCAGAAGCCATGTACTTTGTGTATTCCTGATTAGACAGACTGAGAACCTGCTCATCGGATACAGAGATGCGATGAGTGCGACCGGTCAGAGGCACCGTCTGAGTAGTGCCGCAAGATGACAGCGCAAGGACTGCCACAACCGTCAGAACTAAAACCTTAAACTTTTTCATCTTAACTTATGTATATTATGTTTATTCATTAAGTTTATGTGCTGTTTGAAACAAATTTTCTCTGCAAATATACTATTTCTAGTTGAAACCACCAAAGAAAAATGAGAAAAACATGAAATATAACCTAAAAATAACACAAGATAACTGACAAAAAAGGGGTGTAGGGAAAAAAGATGGCAAAAAATAAGGTGTGGCACAATCTTTGCAGTTTCGCAAAACCGTCAGGCTGCCAGATGACAGCTGCCCGAGAAAGCAGCATTATCAGCAGACTGGGTCTAAGAAGTATAACATTAAAATATTTTAATATGAACGCAAAGAAGGAAGTGCCTGTATTGCTTTTGACAGGCTACCTGGGTAGTGGAAAGACAACCCTTCTCAACAAGATTTTAGCTAACGAAAAAGGTATTAAATTTGCCGTCATCGTCAACGATATTGGTGAAGTCAATATTGATGCAGCCCTGATAGAAAAAGGTGGCGTAGTAGGTCAGAAAGACGATTCGCTTGTTTCTCTCCAGAATGGTTGCATCTGCTGCACATTGAAGATGGACCTGGTAGAACAGCTCAAGGAAATCGTAGACATGAAGCGTTTCGATTACATTGTCATCGAGGCTTCCGGAATCTGCGAGCCTGCTCCTATTGCACAGACCATCTGCTCTATCCCATCCCTCGGTCCTCAGTACATCGAGAATGGCATTCTGCGCCTTGACAGCATCGTTACCGTAGTAGATGCTTTGCGCATGAAGGATGAATTCTCCAACGGCAGCGACCTGATGAAGAAGAATATGGATGAGGAAGATCTAGCTTCGCTCGTCATCCAGCAGATTGAGTTCTGTAACATCATTCTTCTGAACAAGGCTGCAGAGGTTGAACCTAAGGAACTGGAGCACCTTAAGCAGATTATCCGTGCCATCCAGCCTAAGGCAGAAATCTTTGAATGCAACTATGGTGACGTTGACTTGAATCTGATCGTCAATACCAAGAAGTTTGATTGGGAAACCGTAGCCACTTCAGCCGGTTGGATTCAGGAGATTGAATCAGAAAGAAACGAAGAGCATGAAGAAGATGATGTAGAAGAAGCACATGAACATCATCACCACCATGACCACGAGCATGACGAGCATGAACATCATCATCATCACCATCATCACGACCATGATCATGATCATGAAGGCGGAGAAGTTGAGGAATACGGAATCGGCACCTTCGTTTACTATCGTCGCAAGCCTTTCGACCTGGGTCTCTTCGATGATTTCGTCGCAAGAAAATGGCCTAGAGACGTGGTTCGCGCCAAGGGAATCTGCTATTTCGATGATGAGCGCGACATGTGCTACGTGTTCGAACAGGCAGGCAAGCAGAAGACTGTAAAGCAGGCTGGCCAATGGTTGGCTACCATGCCGAAAAGCGAACTCGCCCAGGTCTTGTTGAATAACCCACAGCTGCAGAAGGAATGGGATCAGGAATTGGGCGACCGCATGATAAAAATCGTATTCATCGGTCAGCATATCAAGGAACAGAAAGATGCTATCATTGCTGAGCTCGACAAGTGTTTGGCGTAGAATCTTATTCACCCGGCTTCCTAGCAAAAAGCTAAGAAAAAATAGCTCAAAATGAGCAGCAAACAAGAAAAACGGAGGAAAACGAACAAAAAAAGTGAAGTTTTTCCTCCGTTTTTTAGTTTAATTCGTTTTTTTTTGTTAATTTTGCACCCGAATAATAAAAGCGTAATTAATATGAAGACAAACTTCAGACCGGCGTATATAAAGGACTTTGCTGCTTGTTGGAAAGTCATCGACCAGGCTCGCCAAAGTATGATAGAATCGGGACGTCATCAATGGACTGAGGAATATCCATCAGAAAAAGACATCAGAAAAGACATAGAAAATGGCAATGCCTTCGTTCTGACAGTAAATGAAGAGGTAGTTGTCTATGGAGCAGTCATATTGAATGGTGAACCCAAATATAAGAAATTAGTAGGCAACTGGATTACTGATGGCGATTATTATGTAATACATCGCTTTGCCACGTTGCCTAGTTTCCAGCGTGAAGGTTTAGCGCGTATTTTCATCAGTAAGGTGAACAGCATGTGCGAGGTAGAAAAAATACCTAGCATCAAGGTTGACACCAACTTTGACAACACGCCGATGATTAACCTCCTGTCTTCGATGGGTTTCTGCATCTGCGGACGTGTAAACTATGGAGGAAACAGAGGTCAGCGTTTCGCCTTTGAAAAACTCTCCATAGCCATGGAACCTGCAGAATAATTTCTTGCCATCGAAAAACACAACATTTGATTAACATCCTCAAACATTCATTATGGAAGAGAAACTATTGCAGATGAAGAGCTTGGTTGAAAGACTCAACCAAGCTTCGGATAGTTATTATAACGGAAAAGGCGAACTCATGACCGACTATGAGTGGGACGCCCTTTTCGACCAGCTCAAGAGATTGGAAGAGGAAACAGGCGAAATTCTGCCTGACTCCCCAACTAATCGCGTGTCAGAAGATTCTATCGTAGGAAAGAAAGAGGAGCATGAATTTGCCGCCCTCTCTCTGGCAAAGACCAAACAGGTAAGTGATCTTGTAAAATGGGCAGAAGACCGCCCTATCTGGATTTCATGGAAACTGGACGGACTGACCCTCGTAGTAACCTATGACGGCGGAATACTCACCAAAATCGTTACCCGCGGTAACGGACACATCGGCACCAATATTACCCACTTGGCTCCAGCCATTTCAGGCATTCCTGCTACCATTTCAGAGAAAGGACATCTTGTAGTAAGAGGAGAAGCCGTCATTTCGTATGCTGATTTCGAACAGTTCATCATCGAAAGCGAAGGCGATTACGCCAATCCACGAAACCTCGCTTCAGGCTCACTCGCGCTGAAGGATATTGAAGAGGTGAAGCAGCGCCACATCCAATGGATTCCGTTCACCCTGGTTTATACTGAGCGGGAACTTACCTCATGGGGCGAACGCATGCAAATGCTGAAAGACCTGGGAATGAATCCTGTAGAACGTGAGCGTATTGACCACCCTACCACAGAAAATATCCAGCTGGAAATAGACAAGTTTACGGAGAAGGTGACAAGCAAGAAGAATCCTTTCCCGGTAGACGGACTGGTGATTTGCTACGATGATACGGCTTATGCAGCTACTGGGTCGGTTACAGGGCACCACGCTACGAGGGCAGGATTTGCCTTTAAATGGCAAGATGAACATGCTGACACCGTACTCGACCACATCGAATGGTCGTGCGCAGCCAGCACCATCACGCCTGTAGCTGTTTTCAAACCGGTAGAACTAGAAGGAACCACCGTGCAGCGTGCCTCGCTCTGCAATGTAAGCGAATGCGAGCGTCTGGGCATTGGTGACAAGGGAACCAGACTGCAGGTCATCAAGGCCAATAAGATTATCCCGAAGGTAATCAATATTACAGAGGTTGTGGGGAGTTTTGTCATTCCCAACGAATGTCCGGTTTGCCATGCGCCAGCCGTAGTGCGCGAGAGTGAGAGCGGCACCAAGACTCTCCATTGCACCAATGCAGCCTGCCCAGCCAAACAACTTAAGAAATTTGCCCGCTTCGTCAGCAAGGAAGGAATCAATATTGACGGAATCTCAGAACAGACTGTCTGGAAATTCATCAATCATGGTTTTATCAGGGAATATGCTGATTTCTACAAACTGAAGAATTATGCGTTCGAGATTTCCTGTTTCGAAGGATTTGGCAAGAAGAGCGTAAGCAATCTTCTGGAGAGTGTAGAGAAAAGCCGCCATACTGACGGTCGTCATCTGCTCTACGCTTTGAATATTCCGCTCTGCGGCGGCGATGTGGCTAAAAAACTGCTCAGCCGTTACAAGGTGAAGGAACTGATAGAAACGGCGCGCCTGAGCATGTTCGATGATGAGTTTGCAAGCATTGATGGTATTGGACCTGAAAAGAGTGCCAAGTTTATCGCCTGGTTCAAGGATGATGTTCATTTCCAGCATGTGCAGCATCTGCTGTCCGAGCTGATTATCGAGGAGCATGAGCCTGTAGAAACGGGAAACAAATGCCAAGGACTGACTTTCGTCGTAACGGGAGATTTGCATCATTACAAGAACCGCAACGAGCTGAAGGCTTATATTGAAAGCCAGGGCGGCAAGGTTACGGGAAGTGTGAGCAAGAGTACTAACTTCCTGATTAACAACGATGCAGCTTCGCAGAGTTCGAAGAACAAGAAAGCCCATGAACTCAATATTCCAATCATTACAGAGGATGAGTTCATTGAAAAGTTTCAGGAGTAAACAAGTGAATTAAGCGAAATAAAAAGCGAAAGCCAGATTCCGGATTACGGACTTGGCTTTCGCTTTTCTAGTTTTAAGAACCTGCAAATTCTCTGTTATTATTCTCCCAGGAACTGACCCATGAAGAGAATTGCGCCACTATTACGTTCGGTAATGAAATAAACGAATGGACGGTTAGCATGAAATTCTACACGCTTCATCTCATGAGGACCCAGTGAGGTCAGCATCACAGCAGCTGTTACGGCAGCAGCCTTGGTTCCACGCTCGCTTACCTCAATCTTTGCCTTCTGCAACATCTTCGATACGTAGAAGCTGCCATTGGCAAAACGGCTGAAATCTGCCGTGCCTGGCTGGAAGATGCTTGGAGCTCCCAATTTACTAATAATCTGGTTGAGCGACAAATCCATCTCTGTGGTAAACTTAGGGAATTTTAAATCTACCTGGCAACGGTCCATGTCATTACTCAACTTCTGAAGTTTATCAGCATCCATCTCCTTCATCACCTCGCTGATGCTCTTGCCAGCCTTAGGAAGAAGAACGGTCATCTGATAACATCCATTTCCGTATGGCAGTTCTACAGCCTGCAACATATCATTTTCAGTATAGGCAAACTTCTTGTTCTGGTGCATCATGTTCACCTTCTTAATATCACGAGTGTAACCGCTGAAGTTCTCGAGTCTAGTGTTCTTCGCATCAAACTTCTCCTGCCAGGTTCCATTAAAATAAATAGCATTCAGGAGATAAGAAACGGCTGCAGGGTCTACCTGGTCGATGATGCTAGGAATCATGCCTTTAGTCTGCTTCTTGCACCAGTCATTAATGCGAGTGGCAGATTTAGGAGAGGTAAAGTCCATGCTCTCAACACCAGCCTGATAAGAATCGGCCACGGTGTGAGCGAAATCACTGTTCAGTCTGAAATTCTTATTGATGGCGATAAAATTGGCAATGTTTACGGTTGTCTGCTTGTCAAATTTGCCAGCCGAAAGCATCAGCGCCTTATAACAGTCGTTGAGTTCCTTCACGCTCACGCCCTCGCAACCGATTGCCTTCAGAATCTCCTGCTGAGTCTTGCCGTCGGCACCATTCGCAAGCATTCCCATCAGATAGGCGATGCTCATTGGCGAAACCACCTCAGAATCCATGCCGCTGATCTGCTGATAGAGTCTGAAAGCGAAATCGTTGTTCTTCTTCACGATGTTCTGCTGAGCCTCTGAGAGGACAAGATAACCCTCGTCCATTTCCTCATCTGCTGACGGACGGGCAGCCTCTGCCTCCGTTATCTTCTCAGCCTTTGTTACGTTCTCATTCTGTGCATTCTTGCTTGAGCTGCAAGAAGTCATTGCCATTGCAGCTGAAGCTAAAATAGCTGCACTAAATACTTTCTTATACATATTTCTCTAATTTATTGGTTCATTTTAATGACTCAACGCTCCTGAACCCAAAGGGACTGTTCCTCTTTTTAAAAGGCAGTTCCCGAATCGGAATCTGAATCGTGAGTTCTGAAGATAAAATGAAAAATCGGCTAATCCTTGCACGGGAAAAGCCGATTTTACTATTTCTTAACAAAAAACAACTATGTTCTTTACAAAAAATCAATGCAGCGGTGCCTCTTCCGAAGGTCTGCCAGGCTTTATTCTGAGATGATATCTGTTTCCATCATATTCCACGCGCATGATGTTCGTCCTATTGGTCTTCATCTCGTCGCTCGAATTAGCCACAAGATGTTCGTATAGATCGATTGCCACATGTCCCATCGTTCTGCGCAGATTGATTTCGATGCAAGGAACCACGCCCAGTCCGGTTCTGTTTACGTCCTCACCTTCCTGATTCAGCACAGCCTCGCAGAATTCATCCTTCTCCCCTTTCGTGCAGATCATCATGTCAACGCCGAACGGACCACTGTAAATATCCTTCAGCGCCGGCTCCATTACCTCGATGATACGCTGTCTGATTCCGGCAAGCTGAGCCTCGCTAATGAGCGGTTTCATCATTTCCACCTTCTCAGCTTCAGAGCAGAGCACATTGCCCGAATAGGCATTCTTGATCGTATCGAATAGCGAAAGACCGCGATAGAGCGCCTTGCCATCTTTCATTTCAAACTCCATGGCGAAATCTCTCACCTTATTATATAGGGGTTCTACGGTTACGCCGCCCTGATGATAAATCATGTTTGCCACCCATCTTTCGAAGGTAGGATAATCTCCGGCTGTTCTGAAGTCCTCAGCACTCACATATTTCACTCCCCTCCCGCTACTGCTCCAGGGAGCCTTGACAACAGCTTTGCCGTGCTGGAGAATGAGTTCTTTGACGCGAGCCGTCTCAGTAACATATTCCACGCCACGCTGCAGATGAAGGGCAGCCCATTGCCTGCTGCTCACCTCGCGTACCTTATTTAATACAGCATCAGTCGGCAACATAATCTCCGGTATTCCCAAACGCTCCAACTCACCTTTCAGCGACAGGTTCCATCCCCAGGGATGAACACTGTCCAGAAATTCCGTCTTGAGCAGATGCTTCAGCTGAGGCTTGGTGATAAACTCAACCTTGCTGTTCAGTTCAGCTCCAAAATGGCGCACCCTGTTCTTCGCAAAATCAATATCATCCACAAGTACGAGGTCGCCCTCTTCCGCCCAAAGAGCCGGAATGAAAGCAAGATCACTTCTAAGTTGTCTACCCGCATGAGGCGCGGTGAACTGTTTCAGATTTGCAGCCAAAGCCAAATCATGTTCTGGATTGAAAATATGTAACTTCATGGTGCAAAGATATAAAGAAAAGCGCAAAATAGGGAAGAAAATCCCCATTTTTACTTAGACAAGTGCTAAATAATGAAAAAAAAGTTACTTTTTGCTATCTAGAGTTTGCAAATTAGAAATATTTAATTACCTTTGCATCGTAAAAACAATTAGAAACGATATAAACTCATGGAAGAAGCATTCTTCAGAACACATACATACCTCGTAGAGCATACGGACGCACCAGTAAGACGCACTCTGATGGACGAAATCGACTGGAGCGACCGTTTGATTGGCATAAAGGGAACACGCGGTGTAGGAAAGTCTACATTCCTCCTTCAATATGCCAAGGAGCACTTTGGCCCTACTGACCGAAAGTGTCTGTATGTGAATATGAACAATTTCTATTTTCAAAGCAGAGGAATCGCAGATTTAGCTGGTGACTTTGTTCGCCACGGCGGCAGAACCCTTCTCATCGACCAGGTCTTCAAACAGTCGGACTGGAGCAAGGAGCTGCGCAAATGCTACGACCTGTATCCAGAGTTAAGAATCGTGTTCACAGGTTCCAGCGTGATGAGACTGAAGGAAGAGAATCCTGAGCTCAATGGAATCGTGAAAAGCTATAATTTGCGAGGCTTCTCTTTCAGAGAGTTTATCAACCTGCAGACTGGCAACAGTTTCCAGCCATATACACTCGATGAAATCTTGCGCAATCACGAGCACATCATCAAGCAGATACTGCCCAAGGTGAGCCCGATGAAATACTTCCAGGACTACTTGCATCATGGATTCTATCCATTCTTCCTGGAGAACCGCAACTTCACAGAGAATCTACTAAAGACAATGAACATGATGACCGAGGTAGACATCCTCCTCATCAAGCAAATCGAACTGAAATATCTCACCAAGATCAAGAGGCTCTTCTATCAGCTAGCTGTAGAAGGTGCCAAGGCTCCCAACGTGAGCCAGCTTGCCGAAGAGATCAACACCAGCAGAGCTACGGTAATGAACTACATCAAGTATCTTGCTGATGCGCGACTCATCAACATGATTTACCCTACCGGGCAGGAGTTCCCAAAGAAACCATCCAAGGTGATGATGCACAACTCCAACCTGATGTACGCCATCTATCCTATCAAGATAGACAAGCAGGAGGTGATGGAAACATTCTTCGTCAACTCGCTCTGGAAAGACCATAAGGTAAGCCAGACCGGCAAGGACCACTACTTCATTGTAGATGGTGAGAAGAAGTTCAGAATCTGCGATGCGCAATCTCCAAACAAGGTGCGCAACAATCCCGACATCATCTACGCCCGATACAATACCGAGGTAGGCAAGGACAACAGGATTCCGTTATGGCTTCTGGGTTTCCTATATTAATATAATTGGTGTTGGAATGGGCAAAAACATTCGAAAAACAAAAACAGAACTGAAAATTGAACTCTCAAACAGATTCAACTATCAAAGTTCAAAGGAATAAAAATACAAAACATTTTTAATATTTTATCTAAAAGTAAAATGGCTAAAGAGAAAAAATTTATCACTTGTGATGGTAACACAGCTGCCGCACATGTAAGCTACATGTTTACTGAGGTTGCTGCTATCTACCCTATTACTCCATCATCACCAATGGCGGAGCATGTAGATGAATGGGCTGCCAAAGGTCGTAAGAACCTTTTCGGTCAGCGAGTTTCTATCCAGGAAATGGAATCAGAGGCTGGAGCTGCCGGTGCAGTTCACGGTTCTCTCCAGGCTGGTGCCTTGACTTCAACTTACACTGCTTCTCAGGGTTTGTTGCTGATGATTCCTAACATGTACAAGATTGCTGGTGAGTTGCTCCCTTGCGTGTTCAACGTATCAGCTCGTACATTGGCTTCTCACTCACTTTGTATCTTCGGTGACCACCAGGACGTAATGGCTTGCCGCCAGACAGGTTTCGCTATGTTCTGCTCAGGTTCTGTTCAGGAGGTTATGGACCTCTCTGCAGTTCCTCACTTGGCTACATTGGAGACAAAGGTTCCTTTCATTAACTTCTTCGACGGTTTCCGTACTTCTCACGAGTACCACAAGATCGAGGAGATGGATATGGAAGACATCCGTCCATTGGTTAAGGAAGAGTTCATCGAGGACTTCCGTAACCGTGCTTTGACTCCTGAGCGTCCTGTTACTCGCGGTACTGCTGAGAACCCAGAGACATTCTTCACTCACCGTGAGGCTTGCAACCCTTACTACGATGCAATTCCTGAGGTAGTAGAGAAGTACTGCCAGGAGATGACTAAGATCACTGGTCGTGAGTATCACCTCTTCAACTACTATGGTGCTGAGGATGCTGAGAACATCATTATCTTGATGGGTTCTGCTACAGAGCCAGCTCGCGAGGCTATCGACTACTTGAATAAGCAGGGCAAGAAGGTTGGTATGGTTGCAGTTCACCTCTTCCGTCCATTCTCTGTTGACTTCTTGAAAAAGACTATCCCAGCTACTGTTAAACGTATCGCTGTTCTCGACCGTACTAAGGAGCCAGGTGCAGAGGGTGAGCCATTGTACCTCGACGTTAAGTCAGCTCTCTACGATGACGAGCGTAAGCCATTGATCGTTGGCGGCCGCTACGGTCTCGGTTCTTCTGATACAACTCCAGCTAAGATTGTTGCTGTATTCAAGAATCTCGAGTTGCCACAGCCTAAGAACCACTTCACTGTAGGTATCGTTGATGACGTTACATTCACTTCTCTCCCAGAAGAGGAAGAAATCCCAATGGGTGGCGACGACTTATTCGAGGCTAAGTTCTACGGTTTGGGTGCAGACGGTACTGTTGGTGCAAACAAGAACTCAGTTCAGATTATCGGTAACAATACTAACAAGTATTGCCAGGCATACTTCTCTTACGACTCTAAGAAGTCTGGTGGTTTCACCTGCTCTCACTTGCGTTTCGGCGACAGCCCTATCCACAGTGCATATCAGGTAAATACTCCTAACTTCGTAGCTTGCCATGTACAGGCTTACCTCCACATGTACGATGTAACTCGTGGTTTGCGTAAGAACGGTTTCTTCCTGTTGAACACTATCTTTGATGGTGAGGAGTTGGTTAACTTCATCCCTAACAAGGTAAAGCGTTACTTCGCTCAGAACAACATCACTGTTTACTATATTAACGCAACTAAGATTGCTCAGGAGATTGGTCTCGGCAACCGTACCAACACCATTCTCCAGTCTGCATTCTTCCGTATTACAGAGGTTATTCCTTTGGATCTCGCTGTAGAGCAGATGAAGGCATTCATCGTTAAGTCTTACTCTAAGAAGGGTCAGGACGTTGTTGACAAGAACTTCGGCGCTGTAGACCGTGGTGGTGAGTACAAGCAGTTGACAGTAGATCCAGCTTGGGCTAACCTCGCTGACGATGAGGCTAAGGAGGATAACGCTCCAGCATTCGTTAAGGAGCTCGTTCGTCCTATCAACGGCCAGGCAGGTGACCTCTTGAAGGTTTCTGACTTCGTTAAGCACAACACAGTTGACGGTACATGGCAGAACGGTACTGCAGCATTCGAGAAGCGTGGTGTTGAGGCATTCGTACCAGTATGGAACGTAGAGAACTGTATCCAGTGTAACAAGTGTTCATTCGTTTGTCCTCACGCAGCTATCCGTCCATTCGTATTGACCGATGAGGAGCTCGCAGGCATCGAGGGTCTCGCGACTCAGGATGTTAAGGCACCTAAGGCTTTGGCTGGAATGCACTTCCGCGTCGAGATTTCAGTACTCGACTGTCTGGGTTGTGGTAACTGTGCTGACGTCTGCCCAGGTAAGAAGGGTGAGAAGGCGTTGACAATGGTTCCATTCAACGTTGACGCAGAGGATATGGTCAAGGAAGCAGCTAACTGGGAGTATCTCGTACACAAGGTAGCTTCTAAGCAGGATCTCGTAGACATCAAGCAGAGCCCTAAGAACTCTCAGTTCGCTCAGCCATTGTTCGAGTTCTCTGGTGCTTGCTCTGGTTGTGGTGAGACTCCATACGTCAAGTTGATTTCTCAGCTCTTCGGCGATCGTCAGATGATTGCTAACGCTACTGGTTGTTCTTCTATCTACTCAGCTTCTATCCCATCTACTCCATATACAAAGAACGCTAAGGGTCAGGGTCCTGCATTCGACAACTCATTGTTCGAGGACTTCTGCGAGTTCGGTCTCGGTATGGTAATGGGTAACAAGAAGATGAAGGAGCGCATCGCTCACTTGCTCGAGGAGGCTAAGGCTCAGGAGCATGTTCCTGCTGAGTTCGTAGCTGCTGCTGACAAGTGGATGGCTAACATGAACGATTCTGAGGGTTCTAAGGAGGCTGCTGCAGAGTTGAAGCCTCTCATCGCTGCCGGCGCTGAGAAGGGTTGCCCTATCTGCAAGGAGCTCAAGACTTTGGATCACTACCTCGTTAAGCGTTCACAGTGGATCATCGGTGGTGACGGTGCTTCTTATGATATCGGTTACGGTGGTCTCGACCACGTATTGGCTTCTGGTGAGGATGTTAACATCTTGGTACTCGATACTGAGGTTTACTCTAACACTGGTGGTCAGTCATCTAAGTCTACTCCACTCGGTGCTATCGCACAGTTCGCTGCTCAGGGTAAGCGTATCCGTAAGAAGGATCTCGGTTTGATGCAGACTACATACGGTTACATCTACGTAGCTCAGGTAGCTATGGGTGCTGACAATGCTCAGACATTGAAGGCTATCCGCGAGGCTGAGGCTTATCCAGGTCCATCACTCATCATCGCTTACGCACCATGTATCAACCACGGTTTGAAGCGTAAGGGCGGTATGGGTCGTTCACAGCACGAGGAAGAGTTGGCTGTTGAGTGCGGTTACTGGCACTTGTGGCGTTACAACCCACTGTTGGCTGATGAGGGTAAGAACCCATTCACACTCGACTCTAAGGCTCCTAACTGGGAGAACTTCCGCGACTTCTTGCTCGGTGAGGTTCGTTACCTCTCTGTACAGAAGGCATTCCCTAAGGAGGCTGATGAGCTCTTCTCTCAGGCAGAGAAGATGGCTAAGCTCCGTTACCAGACTTACGTTCGTAAGAGCCAGGAGGACTGGAGCGAGCAGATCTAATCTAGCGAGATTTCAATAGGTTAAATATATAATCTCCGAAGACCTTGGTTGCGTTCTGCAATCAAGGTCTTTTTTGTTTAAAAATGCTCCATATTCATGTAAAAATTGGAAATAAGTGATGAAACATATGGAAAAATCGTGATTTTGAGATTGGGTTCTTTAGGGGCAATTCTAATTGTTTTGTAAAGAAAGCAGAACATTCACATGTGGTATAAGACGGGCTGAAAGCCCAAAAGCTCTTAGCCCAGGGCGTATTGGGTAATTTCAACCGTACAGATCGAACCATTATGGATTTTTAATCCGCTAAAAGAAACGAAGCTAGAAGCGAAATCAGACTGAGCAATGTAAATAATCCTTACCCACCCAAAACAGAAACCCCAAAAGGCAAAAATCAGTGCTTTTTAGTGAAATTTCGAAGAAAAAAATGCAAAATAAGAGGGTTAGAAAGGTGTTTTACCCCCTCTACTAAGGGTGAAAAATGCCCCTCCTCGGACATAAAAACAGCCTCTGAGATGATATATTTTTAACAAAAGCAACATAAAACAAGGATAAAAATGCAGAATTGAACAGTATAAAAGCTAACTTAAGTGGCTTAATATGTAGATAATTATTATACACAGAACGTTAGAGTAGAAATACAACAAAATGCGCATAACACGCTAATAGCCAATACATTCTGAAATACAGACAGCCTATATCAGGTAAAATTCACAAGTTCATCTAGCGTGTCATTAAGGGTCAAGGTCATTAAGGGTCATTTTCATTTTCGGGGGAGAAAAATCCCCTATAGTATATATATATAAATAAATATTTATATATACTATAGCTCAAAATGACACTTTCATTTTTCTAAATGACCCTTAATGACACTGACCCTTAATGACACGCTGGCTTTTTATCCTTACACCTCACCATCAGATTGTTCTGCAATAAAGTTCAGCTAGAAAACCAATAGAAATCAGTATCAATCAATCACTTACACTACTTCTCCGAAAGAAAGTCAGGGTAAAAGCTTGCATTCTGCCCAAAAATGTTGTATCTTTGCACCGGCAATCGAAAGAACAGCCTTTTGTGCCTTGCTCAGGTCTTCTCTTAAGACCAACACGGGTCATAAATGATGGCAGGCGCTGGTCATCAATGAAGACCCCGAAAACGGCAGGAACGGGGCGTTCTGGGGAGTTGCTTAAAGAAACAAAAATTTGAACAAGAAGAAAATAATATGATTACAGTTGATGGATTGACCGTAGAATTTGGCGGCACCACCCTATTCAAAGACATTTCCTTCCAGATTAACGAGAAGGACCGTATAGCCCTGATGGGAAAGAATGGCGCAGGAAAGAGCACATTGCTTAAGATCATCGCCGGTGTGAGAAATGCTACTCGTGGCACCGTTTCCGCTCCCAAGGATTGCGTCATCGCCTATCTGCCTCAGCATCTGATGACCGAAGACGGCAGAACCGTATTCGAGGAAACCTGTCAGGCGTTTGCCCATCTGCACGAAATGCAGGCTGAGATTGACCGCATCAACAACGAGCTCACCACCCGTACCGATTACGACAGCGATGATTACATGCAGCTCATTGAGAAAGTATCCTCTCTCTCAGAGAAATTCTACGCCATCGACATGACTCATTTCGAGGAAGATGTAGAGAAGACGCTGCTCGGTCTCGGTTTCGAGCGCTCTGATTTCAACCGCCCTACAAGCGAGTTTTCGGGAGGATGGAGAATGAGGATTGAACTGGCAAAACTGCTCTTGAAATCGCCAGACGTACTGCTGCTCGATGAGCCAACCAACCATCTCGACATCGAATCCATCGGCTGGCTCGAAGACTTCATCATCAACAGTTCGAAAGCAGTAGTTGTCATCAGCCACGACCGAAAATTCGTTGACGACATTACAACAAGAACCATCGAAGTAACCATGGGCCGCATCTACGACTACAAAGCCACTTACAGCCAATATCTGGAACTGCGCAAGGAACGCCGCGAACAGCAGATGAAGAAATATGAAGAACAGCAGAAGATGATTGCTGAAACCAAGGACTTTATAGAACGCTTCAAAGGCACTTATTCTAAAACCTTCCAGGTGCAGAGCCGCGTGAAGATGCTAGAGAAACTGGAACTTATCGAAGTGGATGAAGAAGATACAAGCCGCCTCCGACTCAAGTTCCCGCCGAGCCCACGAAGCGGTGCTTATCCGGTTCAGATGAGCGATGTGGCGATGTCGTTTGATGGCAAGAAGATTTTCAGCGGCGTGAATCTTACCGTAGAAAGAGGCGACAAGATTGCCTTCGTGGGAAGAAACGGAGAGGGTAAGTCAACGCTTGTGAAATGTATCATGGGTCAGCTTCAGAACGAAGGAAAGTTGGAATTGGGACATAATGTGCAGATAGGTTATTTCGCCCAGAACCAGGCTTCTCTGCTCGATGGAGAACTTACCGTATTCCAGACCATTGATGATGTTGCCAAAGGTGAAATTCGCAACAAGATACGCGATTTGCTCGGAGCATTCATGTTTGGCGGAGAGGATTCTACCAAGAAGGTGAAAGTATTGTCGGGAGGTGAGCGCACTCGCCTTGCCATTCTCAAGCTGCTGCTGGAGCCGGTGAATCTGCTGATTCTCGATGAGCCTACCAACCACCTCGACCTGAAGACCAAGGATGTGCTGAAACAGGCCTTGCTCGATTTCGACGGAACGCTCATCGTGGTTAGTCACGACCGTGATTTCCTCGATGGTCTTGTCAGCAAGGTTTATGAGTTCGGTCATGGTCGCGTCCGCGAACATCTCTGCGGCATTTACGAATTCCTGGAATCGAAGAAGATGGAAAATCTTCAGGAACTGGAGAAGAAACAATAACCCCCTATTCTATTGTTTCCTTATCCAAAAATATTTCAAGCATAAAACAAAAAGTCCTGATGTTTCAAACAAACGAAACATCAGGACTTTATTTTTTTCTATCTATTCGGAAAAACCATTCCCGAAAAATTCTATTCGGAAAAACTTCCTTCCGGAATTACCAAAGCTCCAGGCGCTGGTTCTTAGGAATGAACAGCTTGTCGCCCTGCTTTACACCAAATGCCTCATACCATGCATCGATGTGAGGAAGCGCACCATCAACACGCCACTTGCCGAGAGAATGAGGATCATTCTTTACGCGGTTGCGGATTTCCTTATCAGTAATGTTCTGTCCCCAAACACCTGCATAGGCGAGGAAGAAACGCTGGTCAGGAGTGAAACCATCCTTGTTCTTCAATGGCTTCTTAGCAGTAGCATTCTTGAAGGCATTGTATGAAACCATCAAACCACCATGGTCGGCAAGGTTCTCGCCGAGGGTGAAACGGCCGTTGGCATTCAGATCAGGCAACACCTTGATGTTACTGAAGAAATCAGCATACATATCAGCACGCTTGTTGAAACCTTCTGCATCTTCAGCTGTCCACCAGTCCTTCAGATTACCGCTAGCATCATACTGACGACCCTGATCATCGAATCCGTGAGTCATCTCATGACCGATTACTACGCCGATAGCACCATAGTTGAATGCAGCATCAGCCTTAGGATCGAAGAAAGGATACTGGAGAATACCAGCTGGGAAGCAGATCTCATTGGTAGTAGGATTGTAGTAAGCGTTCACGGTCTGAGGAGTCATGAACCACTCATCCCTATCTACTGGCTTTCCTGCCTTCTCTGCAATCTCCTTATCGTTGGCAAACTTGCGGCAAGCCATTACGTTCTCATAATAGCTCTTAGATGGGTCGATGCTGAGCTTGCTGAAATCAGTCCACTTGTTAGGATAACCAATCTTTACATAGAACTTGTCGAGTTTGTTGTGGGCAGCTTTCTTTGTAGCATCGCTCATCCAGGTCTGAGCATCGATACGCTGACCGAGGCTGATCTGAAGATTCTTCACGAGTGTCTCCATCATCTTCTTAGAGCTTTCTGGGAAATAGCGCTTACAGTAGATGCTACCGAGCGCCTCGCCTAACTGAGCCTCAACCTGAACAGTAGCGCGCTTCCAAAGAGGATAATCCTCCTTACGGCCACTCATAATCTTACCGAAGAATTCGAAACGGGCTTCGCGAATCTCATCGCTGAGGTAAGAAGCAGAACTACAGATGATGTCCCACTCCATCAAAGCCTTCAATGTGCCTGCACATTCTGCAGCTGCCACCTTGTCATAACCGGCAAAGAAAGCAGGCTGACCTACGATCATCTCCTTGAGATATTCGCTCTTGATTCCCTCGGCGTTGGCAAGTGCCTCGAGAGGAATGTTAGGATAATTCTCCTTGAATTCTGCCAAGGTCATCTTGTTGTAGTTGGCCTGAGGATTACGAAGTTCGGTACGGCTCTTAGAGAAAGTAGCGAGCGTTGTTTCGTGAAGGAATACGGCAGAAGCCTTCTTGGCAGCTTCATCAGCAGAGAAACCATAGAGCTGGAACATCTTGCTGAGGTAAGACTTATAAGCCTCACGGATAGCTACGGTTGCAACATCGTTGTTGAGGTAATAATCCTTGGCACCGAGAGTAAGACCGCCCTGCATCAGGTTGTAGATGTTCATGGTTACGTTCTTCTCATCGGCAGCGAAACCTGCGCCATAGCTCAAGCCGAGCCCCATCCATGCATACTTAACCTGAAGCTTCTGAAGCTCGTCCTTGGTCTTGGCAGCTTCTATCTCATCCATCAGAGGCTTTACTGGAGCGATTCCAGCCTTGTTGCGGCTGTCAACATCCATAGAGAGTTTGTAGAAATCAGACAATTTCTGCTCAATGGTTCCAGCCTTGTAAGTCTTCTTCTGGAGTTCAGAAAGAATGGTGTTGATGCGCTTGTTGTTGTTCTCAGCCAGCCGTTCAAAACTGCCATAACGGCTGTAAGCGGCAGGAAGAGGATTGTTCTTCTGCCATCCACCTGTAGCAAACTGATAGAAACTGTCTGCTGGCTTCACTGTCTGGTCGAGATTGCTCATGACAAGACCCGATTTATTCTGAGCATCAGCGCCTAATGGCAGAGCTGCGATCAGCATCATCGGTAAGATCATTTTCATTTTCATTTTCTTCTCTTTTATATATTAATGTTACTATTATTTCGAAACTTCTTCCAATTCTTCCGAAAGGAGCATCCAGCGCTCGTTCTCCTCATCGAGACCCTTCATGAGTTCAGTGTATTCGGTCACGAGTTCCATGTTGGTTGCATTTTCCGGTTTCATCAGAAGTTCATCAATCTCCTTCTTTCTCGCTTCCAGTTTTTCAATCTTCGCCTCGCATTCCTTCACGGCTTTCTCAGCCTTACGGATCTTCTTCTGCTGTTCCTTATGTTCAGCGTAGCTCTGCTTGCCGGATGTGGCAGAGGCAAGACTGTCGGCTGTAGAACCTGATGCGACAGAAGAACCGGAAGTATTGGCAGAAGGCGAACCGGCAGAAGCCATACTCTGGTTGGCAAGAGCTTGATTAATATTCTCGGCATTATGGGCACGGAGATAATCGTAAATACCACCGAGATGCTCACGAACCTTGCCGCCGCCAAACTCATAGACCTTATCTACCAGACCATCGAGGAATTCACGGTCATGGCTCACGATGATGGCTGTTCCATCGAAAGCCTTGATGGCTTCTTTCAGCACATCCTTCGACTGCATGTCGAGGTGATTGGTAGGCTCATCGAGAATGAGGAGATTCACCGGTTCGAGCAGGAGCTTGATCATAGCCAGACGGCTGCGTTCACCTCCACTCAGAACCTTGACAAACTTCTCTGAAGTCTCGCCGCCAAACATGAAGGCGCCCAGGAGATCGTTCACCTTCAGACGCATTTCGCCTGTTGCCACATTGTCGATTGTCTGGAAGATAGTTAGATTCTCATCCAAGAGCTGCGCCTGATTCTGGGCGAAATAACCAATCTGCACATTATGACCAATCTTGAGAGTTCCGGTGAAAGGAATCTCACCCATGATACATTTTACCAGGGTAGATTTACCCTCGCCGTTCTTACCCACGAAAGCCACCTTCTCACCACGCTTGATGGTAAAGGTAACATGGTCGAAGACGGTGTGGGCGCCGTAATCCTTGCGCACCTCATCGCAGATGATAGGATAATCGCCACTTCTGAGACAAGGAGGGAATTTGAGGTGCATCTGCTTGTTGTCAACCTCATCTACCTCGATAGGCACGATTTTCTCGAGCTGCTTGATTCTGCTCTGCACCTGAACCGCCTTGGTAGGCTTGTAGCGGAACCGCTCGATGAAATCCTTGATGTCGGCAATTTCCTTCTGCTGGTTTTCGTAGGCACGGAGCTGCTGCTCGCGGCGTTCAGCACGCAACACCACATACTCATCGTATTTCACCTTATAGTCTTCTACCCTTCCGCAAGTAATTTCGAGGGTACGGTTAGTTACATTGTTGATGAAAGCACGGTCGTGGCTCACCAGAACCACAGCCTTGGCACTCTGCGCCAGGAACTGCTCCAACCACTGGATACTTTCAATATCAAGGTGGTTGGTAGGCTCATCGAGGAGCAGGACATCAGGCTTCTGCAACAGAATCTTGGCAAGTTCGATACGCATTCGCCAACCGCCGGAAAACTCCTTGGTTGGGCGCTCAAAATCATCGCGCGTAAAGCCAAGACCGCTCAAGGTACGCTCTATCTCAGCCTCATAGTTTTCGCCACCCATCATCATGTAGCGTTCATGTTCCAGGGTAAACTTCTCTACGAGCTGAGCATAGCTTTCGCTCTCATAGTCGGTGCGGTCGGCCATTTCCTGCTGCATCTTGTCAAGACGCGCCTTCATCTCGGTATTATGGGCGAAAGCCTTGCGGGTTTCCTCTTTCACGGTCGTATCGTCCTGCAGTTTCATCACCTGTGGCAGATAGCCGATAGTGGTTTCGTTAGGAATAGCCACAACGCCATCAGTAGGTTTCTGCAAACCGCAGAGAATCTTGAGCATCGTAGATTTTCCGGCACCATTCTTACCCACCAGGGCAATGCGGTCGCGGTCGTTGATGACGAAACTTACATCATGAAAGAGAGGCTTAACGCCAAACTCTACTTTCAGTCCTTCTACTGAAATCATCTATTTTAATTTATAATTTACAATTAATAATTTATAGTTTTCCTAACTCCTTTTACGGAATGAGCAGGGATGAATCTCCATAGCTCAGGAAACGGAAATCATGCGAAAGAGCATAATCGTAAACCTTCCTCCAATCGCCCTTGAGGAAAGCACTCACCAGGAGCAGGAGCGTACTCTGAGGCTGATGGAAATTGGTGACCAGCATCTTCACAATCTTATACTGATAGCCAGGAGCAATGATAATCTGCGTGCTGGAATGGAGTGCCTCCAAGCCGTTGCGGTCCAGATAATCGATGATTGCCTGGATAGCCTGCATCGGAGTGATTCCATCTACCAGATTGCCATCTTCAGAAAGCTCGTAAGGATCCCACTGTTTTACGTGCAGATCTTCTTCATTTGCCTCAGGATGCTTCAGCAGATGAACACCCATGTAATAGAGGCTCTCGATGGTACGGACGCTGGTGGTTCCTACGGCAATGACCCGACACTCGTGCTTGATGAGTTTTTCCAGGCTGCGGCGATGAACAACAATGTATTCCGTATGCATCTGATGGCCTTCGATTTCAAGGCTCTTCACCGGTTTGAATGTGCCGGCTCCTACATGCAGGGTTACTTCTTCGCGGTCGATTCCATGCGCATCAAGATCCTTGAGAACCGCATCGGTAAAGTGAAGTCCGGCAGTTGGAGCAGCCACACTTCCCTTGATTTTAGAATAAACCGTCTGATAGGTGGTCTTGTCGCTCTCCTCTGTCTTGCGGTTGAGATATGGAGGAATAGGCAACTCACCTACTGCTTCGAGAATCTCAGCGAAAGACACCTTGTCGTTGTCCCAATCAAAATCAACCCAATAGTTGGTTCCTCCGCCTTTGGCAACCATTTCCTGCGCTTCAGAACCGAGAGCATCTCCGCGTCGCATAGTGGCGCTGAGCGTAAGCTTGTGGCCCTTGATTTCGAAATCACGCTTCAGGCTTCCCTCTTTCCATTTCTTCAGATTACCGATCATGCAGAGCCATGAACAATGTCCGGTGGTCTGGAACATGAGTTCATAATCAGTAGGTTCTGCAGGCTCCATCAAGAAAACCTCAATAAGCGCACCTGTTTCCTTGCGGAAATGCAGACGCGCTTGTATCACCTTGGTATTGTTGAATATCATCAAGGCTCCTTGAGGGAGATATGTGGGAAGATGATGGAAAACATCATCGCTTACCTCGCCGTGCTTATAGACCAGCAGTTTGCTGTGGTCGCGCTGGGCGATAGGGAATTTTGCGATGCGCTCATCCGGTAAATCATAGTTATAATCACTAATTTTAATGTGTTTTGTATCCATTATTTATTTTACTTTTTGAACTTTCTATTTTGAACTTTTATTTCTGTACTAAAGATAAGCCATCTGACAGGTGGCATAAAGCACAACCATGATAAGGGTAAATATCACTACGGTCATGATTTTATCTACATCATCATAGTCGTAACCCGTACTCGTATACTGGTTGGAAATATACTTAATTTTTGGGGAGATGCGGTAATACATCCTGATGTAGATAAGATAAACGACAACTCCCACCACAGCTCCGATAGCCAGACCGCAAAGAATGTCGACCGGATAATGAACACCCAGGTAAAGACGGGTCCAACAGTTAACGAGCGACCATAATAACAGGGTCCACGTAACCAGTTTGCTGCGGATAAGCAATGAGAAGAAGATAGCTAACGAAAGCGTATTGGCTGCATGAGCCGAACAGAAGCTGAAACTCTTGAGGCGCATATTGTCAACCACCTGAACCGTATACTTGAACATCGGGTCGCTGGAAGGTCTGCATCTTTCAGCCAGCGGTTTGATGATTCCATCCACCAGTCCATCAGCCAGAAAGATACAGAGCAACGCTCCTCCAACCACGAGAGCAATCTGGCCCATCATCTCGTTGTTTCTTATCACAACAACGAAGAGGACGATATAAAGCGGAATCCATGTCCAGCCCGATGTAAGCGCCATCGCCATCTGATCGAGCCAGACATTCTCGCTGCCGTTAAACACATGCAACAGCTGCATATCAAAATCTTGTATTCTACTAAAATCCATTCTCTTTATTTTAATCAGATTTTATCTTAATCAGATTTCCTCTATAGCCTTGGTTTCAATCCAGCCTTCTCTGCCGTCTCCTACCTTGATTCCACGCCAGCCTTTCATCGCCTTATCGGTAATATCAACGCGGGTTCCTTCATGCAGCAGGAAGAGGTCAGCACTCGTCTTGGCTGGAGTCTTCTTCACATTGACCGAAGGAGCGATGATGATGGCTCCCGTACGGTTAATGAGCATCTGCCGCTGCTGGTAAGCAAAGAGATTGCTCAGCAGGAAGACTGCCACGAAGAAGATTCCACCGAAGAAACCAATCTTGCGCAACACGATATGCGGACCGAAGAGATAAACCAAGACCAGAACCAGCGCCATGATGATGGCAATGATGCCTGTCTTAGCCCAACAGTCAACACTCGTAAAGTTAACCAGCGCCTTCCACCAGGTTACGAAGAACATCTCGCTTTCCGGAGTAATCTTATCGATGGTTTTGCTACGTGCAAACTGAAGGTTGAAGCTGATGTCTTCATCGCCTGGCGAGAGCAGATGGGCACGCTCATAATTGAGCACAGCCTTGGTAATATTGTCTGTACGGTAATAAGCATTGCCCAAGTTATAGTAAACTTCGGCAGAAACACCATAATTGTTCAATATTTCCTCATAGTCGCGTATGGCCTGCTGATAGTTACCTTTCTGATATTCCGTATCAGCATTGTTCTTGGTTACAGCGCCTGCAGAAACAGAGCTGCCCAACATCACCATGATCATCATGACGAACGAATATCCGGTTGCACTCTTCTTGCGCTGCTTACGCGTTGCATTGATAGCATTTTCTATATCCATAATAGCAGTCATTGCTGATTCGAATGTACGGTTCATATTGCCGGCAGGGTCGCCCGGCGCATAGCGTTCAAACTCACATTCATCGAGCGCAGTTGTAAACTTCTCGATAGTTCTCTCCTCTACACAATGTTTTTCGAGCATAGCCTGAATGTTTTCACGTGAGAGCTTTTCGGCTGGCATGTTGAGCTTGTAGCTGACATAGCCCCACAAAGCACGGAGCACTTCATCGTAGAATTCTTCCTGCTTGCCACCGAGCATCAGCAGATGAGCCTTCTTCAGGCGCTTGGTTGCTATCTTGTTTGCCTTGTTGGAACGGACCTTTACAAGGTCGGCATTCTCGAGAGCACGGCGGCGGAAGACAATGAGCAGGGCAAAGAAGGCTGCCAATGGAACCAGCAGACTGGTCCAGTAGCCGAAGCTTCCGTAGAACATATCGTCAATATCATGGAGCTTAGACTTGCCCAGTTTCAGCGCATGAATGTCCTTATCCTTGTTGCTGAAATCTGATGTTTCATTGTCTGAAGTTCCATCGCCCTTCTCTACGTTCAGCGTAAACGGCTGGGTCTTGATTGTCTTGTACTTGTTAGCAGAAGTATCATAATAGGTGAATTCTACCGCAGGAATGGTATAATTTCCCTGATTACGAGGTACAGCCAGGAAGTCATAAATCATATTGCCTTCTACGCCATTGGCTGTAAGGCGGGTCTTGTCTGTCACCTTCGCATCGTACTTGTCAAAATCCTTAGGGAAGGTAATGACAGGCTGCTTGAGCAGCTTCAGGTTTCCGATTCCTCCTACCACTACACGAATGGTGATAGGTTCTCCAGCCTTTACTTCCTTCTTGTCGATGGAAGCAGTAATATTAAATTTACCTACACCGCCCGAGAAGTTGGCTGGGCGCTGAGGCAATGGATCAACCTGAATTTTCACACTAGGAGCTATAATATCTTTCTTTACTTCAACATAGCCGGAGCCACCATTGAAGAAAGCTTCCATCGGGTCAACATTTCTGTTCTGCTGAACTACGATTCCCTTGAAGGTAATGGCTGGAATAGTGAGGTTTCCCGTCATCTGCGGATACATAACATACTGGCTCCATGTAACGCATCGGTAAGGTCGGCCGTTTACGGTTTCAGTATGGAAAGCCTTCTGCTGAGGCAGCGGAACTTCCTGGTTGTGGAATCCCTTCAGGTCAGGCATCTTGCCTTCCAACTGGGTAAGGTCTACCTGCGTGTAAACCTTATAAGTAAGGAGCACCGGTTCCTGTTCGTGAACACGTCGCTTGTTAGCTGTAACCTTGATGAAGAGGTCGCGGCCTGATATTCTTGATCCGGCAGTTCGCATACGTGGTTCATTATAATCATTCTGTCCGTGCATGGAAGGTGCACCGTTGTTGCGTGCAGCATGGCCAGAAACCGTAATCTTAACCGGATGGGAAGAGAGTTTTTTACCATTTACGATGGCATGAGAGGCACCAATGCCAAAGGTTCCGTTCTTAGCTGCGTAGAGCGTATAGGTAATGGTTACCGACGATGAAGAGGAAGTATGGCCATTGATCATCTGATAACTGGACTGCGATGAGGTGTAAGGACCTGCGATTACCTCAAGTCCTTCTCCTACTCCACCCAGACGGAATTCCTCTACATCACGTGTATTGATGGTATAGGCCACACGGAAGTTTTCGCCCGCCGCCACGTGTGTTGGTGCCGACACACTGATACGCTGGGCTTTCAGCTGCAAACTGAAGCCCAGAAGCATTGCCCATATAATAATAAACCAACCTATATGTTTCATGTTCAAATTTATTATGCTCGTTGTATTATTTTACTTTTTACCAGTTTTTCTCATATTGCTTTCTGCGAGGCTGACTCATCGCTTTCTGCATCTTGCGCTTCGTATCCTTCTCCTGCTGGATGGCAGCGTTCAAGAGTTGTTCAGCATTATCTTTGCTCATCTTGTCCTGATTGTTCTGATTCTGCTGATTGTTCTTATTCTGGTTGTTCTTGTTTTTGTCGTTCTTGTTCTTGCCTTTATTCTGATCTTTGTTCTGATTGTCTTTGTTCTTGTCCTTGTTTTTATCCTTTTTGTTCTTATTCTTATCGTTTTGCTTGTTCTGCTTCTGGTTTTTGAGCAGTTTCTTGCAGAGGGCAAGATTATATCGGGTTGCATTGTCCTGCGGATTGCAGCGCAGGGCGTTCTCATAACATCCTATGGCCTGCGCATATTGCTGATGCTGCTGCATGACCACACCCATATTGTGGTAACTTCTGGCGCGTCGCATCTTGTTCGTTTCCAGTTTCGAAGCATTCTCAAACTGTATCATTGCCATCGAATCCTTCTGCTGCATCATCAGGGCGCAACCCAGATTATAGACAGCCTGCGCATTCTTCTGGTTCTTGGAGATAGCCTTGCGATATTGCGTTTCGGCTGCAGCCCACTTCTGCTTATGATAGGCGCGGTTTCCCTGGCGGATGAAGTTGCGGTCGTTCTGTGCTCCCACCTTTGCCAAGCCCAGCACCATCAGGGCAAAAACCAATATATATCTTAAATATCTCATTCTTATTATATAATAATGTATAAACGTTTATCAGAAAGGCTTCCTGATGTCTTTCTTAAAAAACTTGATGTTTCTGAGCAAAGGATTCTTTACCTCCAGCAGACAGATTTCGATGATAAGCAACAGGATGACGAGAATACCTACAGCCTGGAACTGTTCATCATAGGCGCTGTAAACCACACTCGTTACATCGCCTTTCTGCAATTTGGCAATATCATCATTCAATGCTCTTTCCGCATCGCTGGTATTATCTACATGAATGTACTGACCCTTGCCTGCCTGGGCAAGTTCCTTGCACATCTGCTCATTCAGGGCGGTCATTACGGTGTTGCCCGCATTGTCCTTCAGATAAGAGCCGTCGCCCATAGGGATTGGTGCTCCCTTGGTGTTACCTATGCCCAGAATAAAGACATTGATTCCTTTCTTGTTGGCAGCAGCCGCTGCCTCCTGTGCGCCAGGCTCATGGTTTTCGCCATCGGTAATAACGATGATGGCTCTGCCCACATTCTCCTGCTGGGTGAAACTCTTGGAAGCCAAATCGATGGCAGCTCCGATATTGGTTCCCTGTGTCTGGATAAGACCAGGGGTTATGTTCTGGAGAAACATCTTTGCCGAAACATAATCGGTGGTGATTGGCAACTGCACGAACGCATCGCCTGCAAAGACGATGAGTCCAATCTTGTCGTTGTTAAAGTTGTCGACCAGATTTTCGATAAGCATCTTACTCTTGTCCAAACGGGATGGAACTACGTCTTGACAGAGCATGGAATTTGAAATATCGAGGCAGATGATGGTTTCAATACCATGTCGCTTATCGTGAGAAATCTTGCTGCCCATCTGCGGGCGAGCTACCATCACGATAAGAAGCGCCAAGGCTGCGAGCATCAGCACAAACTTCACTGTAGGGCGATATTTAGAGATGTTGGGCATGAGCTGTTTCAGAAGCTCCGGATCGCCGAGTTTCTTCAGTTTAGCCTTTCTTCTTCTCCATCCTATCAGCCTGATCAGAATCAGTACTGGTATAATCCACAACAGCCAGAGAAATATAGGATCTTCAAATCTTAACATTTTCTATTTTAATTATATCTTCTATTCGATTATCCGATAATCAGTAAAATATCTCCGATAACTGGTAAAATATCTCCGAAAGATAGCGGAATATCTCCGATAATCAGCAAAATATTTCAGTTTCCGGATTACGGAATTCTTCTGAACCAGGTGATGCGGAGCAGGATTTCTACCAGCAATACCAGGAGAGCTGCCAAGGCGAATGGCTGATAAGCTTCATAGCGCTTAGCGAAATGCTTGACATTAAACTTGGTTTTCTCCAGTTTATCAATGTCCTTGTAAATCTTCTTCAGCTCGTTATTGTTCGTAGCGCGATAGAAATTACCATCGGTTGTCTGCGCAATGTCGCTCAGCGTCTTCGTATCTATCTCTACCGGAATATTGACGTACTGTACTCCTCCTGCCACAGGCATTGGATAAGGAGCCACCTTGTTAGTTCCTACACCGATGGTGTAAACACGTATTCCGTAGCTTTTGGCAATCTCTGCTGCGGTCATTGGCGAGATTTCACCCATGTTGTTACTGCCGTCGGTAAGAAGAATCACAACCTTCGATTTTGACTTAGAATCCTTCAGGCGGCTCACGGCATTGGCCAATCCCATTCCCACTGCAGTACCATCGTCAATCAGTCCCCGGGCGGCAATATCCGTACGGGTTGCCTGCAAGAGGCGCAACAGACTGGCATGATCGGTTGTCATCGGGCACTGGGTGAAAGCTTCACCGGCAAAGATAGTCAGACCGATGTTGTCGTTCGGTCTTCCTGAGATGAATTCTGTAGCCACATCCTTAGCCGCTTCCATACGGTTTGGTCTCAAATCTTCGGCAAGCATAGAGGTGGAAACGTCCATCGCCAACATAATGTCAATGCCTTCTACCGTCTTGTTGTCCCAAGCCGTATGCGTCTGCGGACGAGCCATCGCACAGACGATGAGCACGAAGCAGATGCATCTCAGCACCATTGGCAGATGGATGAGACGCACACGCAGGCTCTTCGGAGCATATTGATACTTTTTCGTGTCGCTCATGCGCATGGTTGGCGCATTCTTCTTCCTGTAGAGGAAATACCATAATATATAAGGTATCAGCAACAGGAGCAACAGAAAATAGCCTTTACTTGCAAATTCCATTTCTTTATTTTTCTATTTATAGCCAGGCAAAGAGTTTCGGAATAAACCGCTTTGCCCGGCGAAACGTTTCATAAGTACACCCTGCCTTACATCAGCAGCATGGCTGACTGATAAATGATGTAACCCAACAGAGCCAGACCTACGATGGCTCCTATCCAGAGGAGCGACTTGATGAGGCGGCGCTGAGATTGCGTCTTCTGCTCTTCGTTGGTCAGCTGCGGAACCACCTTTTCTTCTGTAGGTTTCTCATCTGTCTTGGTCTGGTCGATGAAGTTGATGGCATTCACCAGGTTTGCGTCGTTCTCATTCACCAGAGTTTCATATTTGGCAAACTTCACGAGATCGGCAGTCTGGAAGAGTTCCTTCAGTTCATCTATCATCTTCTGGTCGCCTGCTTCGCGCAAACGTTCGATGATTTCGGCACTGGTCATCTCCATGGCATTGAATCCGAAACGGCTCACGATATATTCTCTCAGCGTATTGGTAAGCTGGGTGTAGTAAGCCTTCTGTGTTTCCTGATTCTCAACGTGCTGCTGCTTGATGACGTTGATTTGATTCAGCGCCTTTTCATGAGCCGGAACACGTTTTACGATGCGGATATGGGTGATAATCGGCTTGTTGTTCTTCAGTCTGTTGCGCAAATAAAGCCATGCACCACAGAGGATTAACAGCAATAAGCTCAACCAAAAGAGCGAGCTCCATTCGCTCCAGGAGAAAGGATTATCCTGAACATCCTTAGGCGGATAGAACTGGTTGGGATGAACCGTATCTACAGGCACGGTGAGCACCTTCAGCGCAAGCTGGTTGCCATGACAGTTCTTGCCGTTTACCTTCACATTGAGCGCAGGAATCACGTACACCTTTTCATCAAATGAAGTCAGCGTATAGTCGCGGCTCACCACCATGCGGTCGTCGCCTATGTGCGAAGTGTCGCCCTTACTCTGCTCTACCACTTCCACTCCCGGCGTAATTTGCTGCTGCGGCTTGAAAGATGGCAGTTGCACCTTATCGCCCTGCTTTACCGAAGCTTTCAGATGCAGCACGGTCTGCTGTCCTATCAGTATCTGGAGCGAGTCGATGCGTTGCTCTACCTGCTGGGCTTGAGCTAAGCCTGAGCATCCCAGGAGAGCGAGCGACAATATGATATTCTTTACTTTAAACATAGTTTCTTTACTTTGAGCTTTCGGTTTATCAGCCCCTCTGCTTGAAAAGCATCAGGAGCGCCTTCGAGAAGTCCTCGTTAGTGGCAATCGAAGTCCAGTCGACCTTGCTTTTGGCAAAGTCGGTTTTCAGATTCTCCTGCTGCATCAGCCATTGCTGGGTATGAGCCATTCGCAGTTTCTTCGAACTTGTATCAATATACATTTCGTGTCCGGTTTCTGCATCCATCACCTTGAGCAGTCCTACATCAGGCAGCACCTTGGCACGTGGGTCGTAAACCTGGATGGCTACTACATCATGTTTCTGGTTGGCAATCTGCAGCTGATGCTGGAAATCCTTATGATCGTAGAAGTCGCTGATTACGAAAGCTGTGCAGTGGCGTTTCATCACGCGGGTGAAATATTCCAGGGCGCAGCCGATGTCGGTACGCTGGCTTTGCGGCTGGAAGTTGAGCATTTCCCTGATGATATAGAGAATATGCTTTCTTCCTTTCTTAGGCGGAATGTACTTCTCGATACGGTCAGAGAAGAAGATGACACCTATCTTGTCATTGTTCTGAATGGCACTGAAGGCGAGTGTGGCAGCAATCTCAGTAGCCAGATCGCGCTTCATCTGCTTCATCGTACCGAAATCGAGCGACCCGCTGACGTCTACGAGCAGCATCACGGTAAGTTCCCTTTCCTCTTCAAACACCTTGACGTAAGGCTTATGAAAGCGGGCGGTCACGTTCCAGTCGATGTCTCTCACATCATCGCCATACTGATATTCGCGCACCTCGGCAAAGGCCATTCCCCTACCCTTGAAGGCAGAATGATACTGACCAGCGAAGATGTTCTGACTCAGTCCGCGAGTCTTGATTTCTATCTTCCGAACCTTTTTTAAGATATCTTGTGTATCCAAAATCCTAAACTATTAACTATAAACTATTAACTGTTAACTATAAACTGTTAACTATAAACTGTTAACGATCAAGGCACTTCCACCTTATTAATGATGCGGCTTACGATTTCCTCACTTGTCACATTGCTTGCCTCAGCCTCGTAAGAAAGGCCTATACGATGGCGCATTACGTCATGAGCCACAGCTCTTACATCTTCAGGAATCACATAGCCGCGATGCTTGATAAACGCATAGGCTCTGGCTGCCTTGGCAAGAGAGATGCTGGCACGAGGACTGCCGCCGAAGGTAATCATGTCTTTCAGTTCGCCCAGTCCGTAGCGCTCAGGATAACGTGAAGCGAAGACGATATCGGCAATATACTGTTCTATCTTCTCATCGAGATAAACCTCGTTTACAATCTTGCGAGCCTTCAGAATCTCCTCAGCTGATGTTACAGGAGTAACCTCAGGAAGTCCGCCCTGGATATTCTCGCGGATGATGAGCTTCTCCTCTTCCAGTGTAGGATAATCGATGATTACCTTCAGCAGGAAACGGTCTACCTGTGCTTCAGGCAACTGATAGGTTCCTTCCTGTTCGATAGGGTTCTGTGTAGCCATTACCAGGAACGGACTAGGCAGTTTGAAGGTTTCATCACCAATGGTAACCTGGTGTTCCTGCATTGCCTCGAGCAGCGCACTCTGCACCTTGGCTGGGGCACGGTTAATCTCATCTGCCAAAACGAAATTGGCGAAGACTGGACCGCGCTTTACATGGAAAGCCTCATCTTTCTGTGAATAAATCTGAGTTCCCACCACATCGGCAGGCAACAGATCAGGAGTAAACTGAATGCGGCTATAGTCGGAGCTGATAAGCTGTGACAATGTCTTGATTGCAAGTGTCTTCGCCAGTCCAGGTACACCCTCAAGCAGGATATGACCATCAGAGAGAAGACCGATAAGAAGGCAATCTACAAGGTGTTTCTGACCTACGATTACCTTATTCATGCCCATTACCAGGTTGGTAACAAACTGACTTTGTTGTTCTATCCGGATATTCAATTCGCGGATATCAATAGCTTCTGCCATAATTCTATATTTTTACGTTTAATTTCTTAATTCAAACAATATATTTCCAAAACTAAACGCAAAAGTACTCAAATTAAGCCACAAAAGCGAAAAAAACTATCTAAATAATATTAAAAATGTTTCATAAAAGCTATTTTTAGGTTCTTTTAAAGAATAGCTTTTATGAAACAAACGAGATTTCAAATATTTTATCTGTTTTTATGCTTCATGTACCAAGGATGAACCAAGAAATTGTACACCAGCAACGATACGATTGTAAAAAGAAGCGCATAGTGCAACATCCCTGATTCAATCATATTATATACAGGATGATCTACGTCAAAATGCGCTCTCGCCGGAAGATTATGGAACAGGAATCCGAGACCGAGTCCCAAGCTCAATCCCAATTCCCAAGCCAGGAAGAACGAGTTCACGCTCGTGCCGCGCTGGCAATGTTTGGCAAGCTTGATATAGAAGAGCAGGAAACGGCTTCCGATGATTCCCAAGCTGAAACCCAGCAAGGTTGGAACCACGATTTCTACAGCAAACTCCTGACTTCCGAACGAAATCAGTTCAGCAGAAGCCAACAATATCAGACCTACGATTATCTGACTCTTCAGATCTGCATCAGCAAAGACAAACTTTTCTGCCAGGAACGCCAAGACCAATCCTCCGAAAATCATCAGAAAGTTACCAGTAGAATGAGGCACAGAAAAGTATAATCCCGCAGAAAAAGTAATCAGGATAATATTGACAAACAGCGGAGTTCCCTGTGGCAGATAGAAGCGGTCGAGGCTGAATACCTTGATTCCTTCGGCAGGCGCCTTGAAAGGAAACTTGGCGCGAGAAACCAGCACGAAGGCTCCCAAAGCCAGCAACGAAGCCGTAGGGAAAACATAGCCCATGCCGAAATAGTTGTAAACAAAAAATGCCAACAAGGGTCCTACAGCTATCGAAAAGCGGGCAAACCAGGAGGTAATATAATTAGCCTCGGTGCGCTGGAACGACTCGCAGGAATCAATAACCAGCGTACTGGCAAGCGTCATCTGAGCCAACCCCAGAAATGCTCCCAACAGAAAACGGACCGCCAGGAGAATCTCAAAAGAAAACCTGATGTTCCAGAACGTATCCAGATAGTAAAGAACCGAATGACAAACAACCACACTTAAAATGGAAAGCTGACAGACCATATTCCTGCGGTAGCGCTGCACCAGATAAGAGCAGAAGCCGCCAAACAGAAACAATCCCAAGCCGTATGCAAGAAGCACACACCCAATTTGCCACTGCTGGAAATTCTCCTGATTCAGGAAATAAGGAATGGCAAAAACGAGCATGTACACACTCGACATCAGCAAGAGGTTGGCAAAGCATAATCGCCAGAAGTCCTTGTGCCACAGTTTGATATGTACTGGTGTATTTTGTGTATCCATTATTCTAAACTCTTTTATGAATCTATCGTATTTATACTCTCTTACACTTCGCTAAAAAGAGAGTTAATGTTAATAACTCTCTTCAGCGCTAGGATAATCTACGGTCTTCACCGCATCAATATAAGCCTTCACACCCTTGGTCATTTCCTCGCCTACCTGAGCAAAGTGGCGCAGGAACTTAGGCTTGAAGCCCTGTGTCATTCCAAGTGCATCAGCATAAACCAGAACCTGTCCGTCGCAGCCGTTACCTGCACCGATTCCGATTGTTACAGCCTTTACCTTCTTGCTTACTTCAGCAGCGAGCTTAGCAGGAACCTTTTCCAGCACGATGGCAAAGCAGCCTGCTTCGTCCAGTGCAATAGCGTCGCTGATAAGCTTCTGTGCCTCAGCCTCTTCCTTGGCACGAATGCCATAACCGCCAAACTTATTAACGCTCTGCGGGGTAAGTCCGAGATGACCATGAACAGGGATTCCGGCATTAACCAGCGCCTTAACCGTGTCGCAGATTTCTACGCCGCCTTCCAGTTTCAGAGCGTCTACACCCGTCTCCTTCATCATGCGGCAAGCATTGCGCAGCGCCTCTTCCTTGCTGATCTGATAGCTGCCGAAAGGCATGTCGCAAACCACGAAAGCATGCTGGCAGGCACGTGCCACGCTGCGGGCGTGATAAATCATCTGGTCTACGGTAATCGGCAATGTGTCTGCATTTCCTGCCATCACATTGCTGGCCGAATCACCTATTAATATAGAGTCAATTCCTGCAGCATCTATAATTCCGGCTGTTGTAAAGTCGTATGCTGTCAGCATGGTTACTTTCTCGCCAGCCTTCTTCATTTCTGCGAAGGTCTTGGTGGTAATTTTCTTCTTGTCAGTAGATAAATATCCCATTTTTTATTTTGTTTTATTTATTGTTCTGCGTTGAATCTATTTCGCATTCTCCACGATGCGCTGCAAGTCAGCAAAGCTGAAACCTCTGTAATCATCTATCACATAGTCGGATAGCGGCTGGATGGCTTCTCTGCTGTTCGTTGTGGCAAGACCTAGGGTGAAAGCTCCTGAAGCTCTCACCGCCTTCAGTCCGTTAAAGCTGTCTTCCAGCCCTACACAGCCCTCCGGTTCCACACCGAAATAGGCTGCACCTTTCAGATAGCAGTCTGGATGAGGCTTGCTCTCGGCGAAATCCTCGCTGGTCAGCACGCGGTCGAAATAAGCCTTGAATTCCGGGTGACGTTCATAGACATTCAGCATCTTCTGAATGTTGCTGCTCGTTACCACAGCGCATTTTACGCCATGCTGCTTCAAGTCGCTGATGAAGTCTTCGAACCCTGCAATATATTCATACTGCATGGTCTTTTCAAACTCATCCAGTCGGGCTGTAATCTTAGCCTGTTCCTCCTTTGCGCCTGTAAAACCTTCGATGTGGGCGAAGACGGCTTCATCGGTGAAATACTTGTCGTAAATCTGAACCAGAGTCTGTCCTTTGATGCGATATTCGAAATCGGGCATTTCCGGATGATACTCCCTGCCTATCATTCCCCAGAAGATGGAGTACTGTGATTCTGTATCGAATACCACACCATCCAGATCGAAGAGTGCTGCTTTTATCATATTTTCTTGTCTGTTTTTATCTATTTTTGCTTAAATTATATTGAAAACGGGTGCAAAGTTACGCAAAAATCTTAATATACGAGCATAATCTGACAGATTTTGATGTTTTTATTACGTGTTTTCCGATTTTTTACACTACCTTTGCAGAAAAATCAGTAGAAATAAAGAAGAATACATATAATTATATGATAGAAATAATAGAGAAATACTTCCCGAATCTCACGGAAGAGCAGAAAAAGCAGTTCGAGGCACTCGATGCATTATACCGCGACTGGAACAGCAAGATCAATGTCATCAGCCGCAAGGACATCGATAATCTGTACGAGCACCACGTGCTCCATTCTCTGGCTATAGCCAAAGCCATCCATTTCCGTCCGGGCACGGAGATTCTCGATTTCGGCTGCGGCGGAGGTTTCCCGGGCATTCCGCTCGCTATCCTCTTCCCTGAATGCAAGTTCAAGCTGATAGATGGAACGGGCAAGAAAATCAGAGTCTGCAACGAGGTGGCTACGGCCATCAATCTGCAGAATCTCAAGGCTGAACACCTGCGCGGAGAAGACGAAAAAGGCAAGTACGATTTCGTGGTAAGCCGTGCGGTAATGCAACTTCCTGACCTGATGAAGATTATCAAGAAAAACTTTAAGCAGAAGGGGCAAAACGCTCTGCCTAACGGACTTATGTGTCTGAAAGGCGGCAATCTGAAAGAAGAACTGAAGCAATACTTCAAGATTTCAGAAATCACTCCGCTCAGCACTTTCTTCGATGAAGAATGGTTCAGCCAGGACAAGCAACTGGTTTACGTTCCGGCTTAGAAGAGTGAAGAGTGAAAAGTAATCATAAAGTTCAAAGTAAGAAATGTTACATATAGAAAGATTTCAAGTAAACATGTTGCAGGAAAACTGCTACGTGGTGAGCGATGAGACCAAGGAATGCGTCATCATCGATTGCGGCGCCTTCTATCCGGAAGAGCGGACGGCTATTACACAATATATTAAGGAGAACCAGCTCAAGCCCGTTCACCTGCTCGTAACCCATGGCCATCTTGACCATAACTTCGGCAACAACACCATCTATCAGGAGTTCGGACTGAAACCTGAAGTATCGGCAGCAGATGAAAAACTGATGAAGGGACTCGCCAAGCAGGCAGAAACCTTCTATCAGATGCAACTCGATTACCAGTTTCCGCCTATTGGCAGATTCTTCGAAGATGAAGAGGTCATCAAGTTCGGCAACCACGAGTTCCAGGTCATCGCCACTCCTGGCCACAGCAGCGGTTCCGTCACCTTCTATTGCGAGGCAGAGCACGTAGCCTTCACCGGCGACACCCTCTTCCACAACTCTATCGGCAGAACCGATTTCCCTGGAGGCAGCATGTTCCGCATCATCAACAGTCTGCGCCATCTCGGTCAGTTGCCTGACGAAACCCAGGTTCTCCCGGGTCATGGCGAATACACCAGCATAGGCGAAGAGCTCGCTCACAATCCATATATGGACCGTTAAAACAGCATTTTTAAAAAGTCAGGAGATTTATCAGCGATGATCAAGAAATCGAATACAGAGAAGATCATTCTCGGCATTGACCCCGGAACCAACGTGATGGGCTATGGCGTAATCCGCATCATCGGCAACAAGGCCGAACTGGTGGTGATGGGCGTCATCGACATGCGCAAGGAGAGCGATCCCTATCTCCGGCTGGGCAAGATCTTCGACCGCGTAACCGGCATCATTGACAGCTATCTGCCCGATGAGATGGCCATCGAAGCCCCCTTCTTCGGCAAGAACGTGCAGTCGATGCTCAAGCTGGGCAGAGCGCAGGGAGTAGCCATCGCAGCCGCCATTCATCACAGCGTTCCTATCCACGAATATGCGCCACTCAAAATCAAGATGGCTATTACGGGACAGGGACAGGCTTCGAAGGAACAGGTGGCGGGAATGCTGCAGCGACTGCTCCATATTCAGCAAGACGAAATGCCGAAGTTCATGGACGCTACCGATGCACTGGGGGCAGCCTACTGCCACTTTCTGCAGATGAACCGCCCGGAGACCGACGCCAAGTACTACAGCAGCTGGAAAGACTTTGCAACAAAGAATCAGAGTAGAATAAAAAAATAAGAGAGATGCAAAAGATTATTAGCATTAAAAATGGTGTTACCCGTATGCCTGAATGGCGTATGGCAGACCCCGTAAACTTCGAGGCGTGCGATGGTGAGCACATCGCTATCGTAGGTCCGAACGGTGGAGGAAAATCAATGTTTGTTGACATCATCGTAGGTCGCCACCCACTCCTGATGCACGACCCTGATTACGATTTCTCACCTAGTCAGAAAACAATGGTGAGCGACAACATCAAGTATATTACCTTCCGCGACACCTACGGAGGCGATAACGACCGCACTTATTTCCTACAGCAGCGCTGGAACCAGCTCGAAATAGACGAGAACACGCCTATCGTAAAGGACAAGTTGGAAGAAGCCTACCGGATGGCAGGCGAAGACACTCCGGAGCGCAGAGCCCTGCAGCAGCACATCTACGAACTCTTCCACATGCAGCACCTGATGGACAAATACACCATCCTGCTCTCAAGTGGCGAGCTCCGCAAGTTCAAACTTGCCTCTACCCTCTTCTCAGAGCCTCGCGTGCTCATCATGGACAATCCGTTTATCGGACTCGATGCTGAAACCCGCGACCAGCTCAAGGAACTGCTCAAGACCCTCTCTTCAGAGCGAGCCCTGCAGATTATCCTCGTGCTGAGCAAGAGCGATGATATTCCTGATTTCATCACCCACGTGGTAGAAGTAAAGGATATGAAGGTTCTGCCTAAGGTAACCCTCGCCGAATATCTTGCCGGCAGAGAATCCGCGCCTGCCCATGTACTGAGCCCGGAGCTGGAACAGGCCATCGTAGACCAGCCTTACAGCGACCGCGAATATCACACCCAGGAAGTGGTGAAGATGAACAAGGTGCGCATTCAGTATGGCGAGCGAATCATCCTCAACGACCTCGACTGGACCGTGATGAACGGCGAACGATGGGCTTTGAGCGGACAGAACGGAGCCGGAAAAAGTACGCTCCTCAGTCTGGTTTGTGCCGATAATCCGCAGAGTTATGCCTGCGACATCACCCTCTTCGACAATCCTCGAGGCAGCGGCGAAAGCATCTGGGACATCAAGAAACACATCGGCTACGTATCGCCTGAGCTTCACCGCTCTTACCAGCGCGACCTGCCAGCCATCCGCATCGTGGCAAGCGGCTTGATGGATTCCGTAGGCCTCTATGTAAAGCCGAAGGAAGAAGATATGGACAAGTGCCGCTTCTGGATGAAAGTCTTCGGACTGGAAGGTCTTGAAGACCGTGGTTTCCTGAAGCTCTCCAGCGGCGAACAGCGCCTCGTTCTCCTGGCACGTGCCTTTGTCAAGGATCCGGAACTGCTGATTCTCGATGAGCCGCTCCACGGACTCGACAACCGCAACCGCCGTCTTGTAAAAGACGTCATCGAGGCCTTCTGTCGCCGCCAGAACAAAACCATGATTATGGTAACGCATTATAAGGAAGAATTGCCAGCGTGCATCGACCACAGCATCTTCCTCTTGCGCCACACCAACGATTAAAAAGAATTGATAATTAATAATTTCAAAAAGATGAGATACATAATATTATTATTTGCGCTCACCCTCAGCATAGCTAAGGCAAGCGCCCAGGATGTATTAAACGAGGTGCTCCGCACTTCTGATGCAATCCTCAACGACACCACGAAGAGCATGGACGAGCGCCGTACAGCCCTCTTCAAGTTTGACGCAATGACCTACATGCGCAGCAAGATTCTGCCACCGTATGTAATGCTCGACAAAAATCTGAGCAAGGACACCTTGAACATAAAGGTTCGCTATCTCAACGAGCAGGCCTACGCCATGAGTGTTTATATTACGCTCTACCAGAAGCGACTGAAGGAGGCTTCAAACAAGAACAAGCCGCTCGTAACCCAGTTTTTCAAGCAGGCAACCATCGACCACAAGGCATTTAAGGATGCAGATACAGAGTTTACCCTGGCTTATTACAACACCCCGGATGTTCCTACTCCTTTCTGCCTCGACTGCGATTGGGTTTCAACCTTGGCATTTATCCGCAGCATCGACTGGTCAAAGCTTTAAGAAAATTCAAATATTTTTAAGTTATAATCGGTCTTCAAAAAGACCAACTGTACAAACCTCTTCCTTAGCTGTTGATTTGCTGAGGGAGAGGTTTTCTTTTAAAAACACATGATTTACTGAAGTTTCGCATGTAGGCTCCACACGCCCTGCAAGGGCAAAAACTTTAGAATTCCAGGCAATTAGAAAAGCTTTCACACTATCATTCAAACAGTTACAAACGTATGCAAACACAGGTCGTTTTTTTTTAAAAAAGCGGATTCTAAACTTCATGCAAAAAGCTTAATGACCTTAATGACCTTGACCTTAATGACCAAAAATGACATATTATCAACTCAATACCTATAAGCATCCTCCCAATACTCATTTTGCAAATGTAAAGTATTTATACCACAAACAAACATTCAAAAACTGGTGTCCCCCGGTCATTAAGGTCAAGGTCATTAAGGTCATTAAGGGTTTCGGGGGGAACGGAATATATATATAATATAATATTAAATAATTTTAATATTATATTATAAGAAAAGAGAGCGAGCGAAAAGTGCTTAATGACCTTAATGACCTTGACCTTAATGACCGCTTTTCACGTTTCTTCGGCTACCTTCAATGCGTATTTTCCTGTTTTGCAATGTTTCTGCAATAAAGTTCTGATAGAAAACGATAGAAAATATTATCTATCAGCCACTTACGCAATTTTCAGCATAGAAAGTTAGGGTAATAGCTTGCATTCTGTCCGAAAATGTTGTATCTTTGCACCGGCAATCGAAAGAACAGCCTTTTGTGCCTTGCTCGGGTCTTCTCTTAAGACCAACGCGGGTCATAAATGATGGCAGGCGCCGGTCATCAATGAAGACCCCGAAAACGGCAGGAACGGGGCGTTCTGGGGAGTTGCAAACACGGACACTAAACATACTACAAACGACTATGATTAATTACAGCATCGTAATGCGTAGCGTGAACGCAAATCTTCTGGAAATCAACCAGGCGAAGTCACGCATCAACCAGGCGAAGAAGGAGGGTAAGACCAACGTTGACCTCAACGCCCCAACCACTCCGGATAATACGCCAGGCGGTTCTACCCCAGGCGGTTCAAACACCGGTCAGACCGGCAGCGAAGGCCAAGGCTCTGAATCAAGCGGCGGTACTACCGGCAAGGACGATACTGGCGACGGCCTTGAATAGCGCAAGGATAGACTGGCTAGGGTGCTAGCCCCTAGCCCAGCCTATCCCCCCCCAAAAAAAAATTCAACATTCAACATTCAACATTCAAAAAAATGAAAGCGAACACTTGGAAAACAATTCTGCAGATAGCCATCAGCATACTGACCGCTATCGCTACTACGCTCGGAGTAACGAGCTGCATGGGATAAAAAAACTGAGAAATCCGGTCATTAAGGTCACGGTCATTAAGGTCATTAAGGATTTCCAAAGAAAGTTAAAGGGAAATGAGTAAAAAATCATCATTTTTTTGCTCATTTTCCCTTTTTTTATTATCTTTGCCTTAAAAATTAATAATTGAACTTTCGTATGTGGTTCAAGTACGGGCTTCTGCCCTTTACCTTTCCCTTCGGCCGGTGACCGTTGGTTCAGGGCGTGTGGGCAAAACTTGCGAAAGTTCAGTAGATAACAAAATAAAGAACGAAGAATTTCATTGAAATAATCTGATGGAAACAGAAAGAATTTTACTTCGATATTGGCAGGAATCAGATGCAGAGGCGCTCTTCAAGTACGCCTCCGACCCTGACGTAGGACCACGTGCTGGATGGCCGGCGCATAAGTCTGTAGAAGAAAGTCGGGAGATAATCCGGACATTCTTCCATAATGACACGACATGGGCGATTGTGTTGAAAGAGACTGGCGAGGCTATCGGCTGCATCGGCTACTACACCCATGAAACCAGCAACATCCCTATCGGAGAAAACGACTGTGAGGTGGGCTACTGGGTAGGAAAGCCATTTTGGAACCAAGGAATCTGCACCGAAGCCTTGAAGCTGATGCTTGACTACTGCATCAACGAGAAGCATTTCGAAAACATCTGGGCAGACCATTTCACAGGCAATCCTGCATCAGGGAAAGTCATGGAGAAATGCGGTTTCTCAGACACCGGAATGCTGAACAGATGTAGCCAGCTTGTGGGTGGCGACAAGGAAATGGTCAAGGTGTTCAAGTACAACGGATAAAGGAGAAAATAGAATGATGAAACTCAATAACACCAAAAGTGAGTGGTTTATGTAAAAAGTTACGGAGAATATGAATTATCTCCGTAACTTTTTACATTTTCGGCTGATTTACCGCTTCAGCGCTATGTTATAATTATAATATTTGCTGTTGCCCGTAATATCCTCCAGCACCTGAATGAAAGGAGGAAACTTCACACTCTCGTTGGCAGAAATGCCGCGGGTTTCAAGAATCATCAGGTCGGAAACCGGCTCAAGAAACTCGTCGAGCTCGAAATACTGGCCCTTCCAGATAAAACTCTTGCGATGCTTATGAATGCGCTGGCGGTAAGGGTCAGCCTGCTGAAGCATACTCTCGTAAAGATTGGCATTAATCTGTCGCTCGGTCTCTATCTGCTCATTGTCTGAAATACGCTTCTTGGTGGTGTGAACATACACATACTTGCCTCCCTCGAAACCGCGACGGCGAAGACGAATCTCGCTACCCGGCTCACCCGTAAGATAAGTCTGAACAATATCGCTGTCTATCGCATTAGGAACCTCGCCCGTCAGCTTCACGATATATTTTCGCTCCTCCTCTATCGGCTGCGGAATGGCAAGCACATTGCTTATCTCCTTGAGCACACGGTTCAGCTTGTTGTTGAAATCTTCGTGGTTATTGATTACCCTGAGATGAGGATGACCCTTCCATGCAGAAACTATCTTCTTGTCCAACTCGCGCGCTATCTTCAGTCCTTCTTCATCGGCCTTCTCCAGGCGCTGCGCATTGTTGGCTGTAGTATAAAACTGCTCGGCACCATCAGCAGCACTCACCAGATGCAGCACAGCATCATAGCGGTCGCGAAGCTGGGCATCCGTATAACCCGCTTCAGAGATGATGCGGTGCCAGAAATCGGGAGTGAGATAGGTAGAAATATCCATCGTACCACGATCGCAGACGATGATGACAGGCTGCTGCAATGTTTCAGCCATACGCAGGAAACTGTCTTCCAGGTTGATCTGAGTCTGGAAAGTAGCCTTCTCGCCCTCAAAGAAAAAATCCTTGTTGGAGGTGAGATAATTCATGCCCGCCTGGGTGAACATGGTTGGAACCTCGGGAATGGTAAAGACCTTATAGCCGAGACTGGAGAAATGTTCAATCACCTTAACCATAGCAGTAGTCTTGCCCGCACAAGGTCCACCCGTCAGTACAATCTTCTTAATCTGATTCATATATCAAGTAAATATTTTTCGTTTCTTCTAATTGATGTTCTTACCGGAGCATCTTATTTTCGGGTGCAAAGATAACAATAATTCTTCAAACGAAAGCAATAATTTATGCAAGAAAAGAAAAATATTGTATTTTTATTTTGATTTCTCATTGTTTTGATGTACCTTTGCAAAGAAAATGGCTCATTTCTAGCCATCGGAAACAAAAATATAACTATAAGATTAAAATGGAAAAGATAAAGACATTAATTATAGGTAGCGGTCCTGCAGGATATACTGCTGCCATTTATGCCGGCAGAGCCAACCTGCAGCCAGTACTCTATTCAGGTATGCAGCCGGGCGGACAGCTCACCATCACCACAGAGGTAGAAAACTTTCCGGGCTATCCTAACGGCGTAGACGGAACACAGATGATGATGGACATGAAGGAACAGGCAGCCCGATTCGGAGCCGAAATGAGAGACGGGAGCATCGTGAAGGCAGATTTCAGTTCACGCCCATTTCATCTTACAGATGAGCGCGACAACGAGATTGAGGCAGAAACCGTGATCATCGCCACAGGTGCATCTGCCAAATATCTGGGTCTTGCCGATGAAGAGAAATATCGCGGACAGGGCGTTTCAGCCTGCGCTACCTGTGACGGATTCTTCTACCGCAAGCGCACCGTAGCCGTAGTGGGCGGTGGCGATACTGCCTGCGAAGAGGCTATGTATCTATCCGGACTTGCCAAGAAGGTTTACATGATTGTGCGCAAGCCTTATCTCCGTGCTTCAGAAATCATGCAGCAGCGTGTAAAGAACAAGGAAAACATCGAGATTCTGTTCGAAACCAATACGCTGGGGCTCTTCGGCGAGAACGGTGTAGAAGGTGCTCATCTCGTGCGCCACAAGGGCGAAGCCAACGAAGAGAAGTTTGACATCAGCATCGACGGATTCTTCCTGGCTATCGGACATAAGCCTAACACCGACCTCTTCAAGGGACAGATAGATCTCGACGAGCAAGGCTTCATCAAAGTAGTGCCAGGTACTGCCACCACCAACATTCCGGGTGTTTTCGCAGCAGGCGATGTGGCCGACCCAATCTACCGCCAAGGTATTGTTGCCGCAGGCTCGGGAGCCAAGGCTGCCATCGAGGCCGACAGATTCCTGCAGCAACAGTAAAAACTATAGTATAAAATCCTATAAAGCGGGGTTAATATAGTTAAAAAATAACAGTAATATTTTGTCAGATGCAAAAAATGTATTACTTTTGCATCTGACAAAATAAAAAGGAAGATTGGCAGAGTGACCGAATGCGCTGGACTCGAAATCCGGTATACCCTCTTCCGGGTATCGGGGGTTTGAATCCCTCATCTTCCGCTAAGTTCCCCTACAGGAACCGTCATTTTATAGTTTCATAAAAACAACTCGACATGAAAAAAATCATCATCCCCATATTTATGCTCCTCCCGCTGATGACTGCACAGGCCCAAACCGTACTGACTGAAGAGCAGCAGCTGGAACAGGCACAGAAACAGTTGGAAGCTGCCAAGAAGGCACTAGAAGTGGCTAAGATAAAAGCACAGGCTGCCAAACTGAAGGCTCAGGCCGACAGCATCAACGCTGCAAGCGCCAAGGCTGAAGCAGAAGCAAAAAAGGCGGAAGCAAAAAAAGGTAATGCTACTGAGCCAGAACCAGTTGTTGTAAAGGAGCCAACCACATCAACCACGGGATGGGCGATTCCTGTTGCCGTAGCCGCTAAGCCAAAGGAGGCTGCCAAGCTTGCCAACAAGCTGGCAAATGGTACAACAGCCAAAGTGGATATGAAATATCTGGCAGGCGCCATCACATATAATGATGAAAACAAGATAGAATTCACACTCGATACGGATGCTAACGGAAAAACTGCCAAGCAGATTTACGACATCGTATTAAAATACATGAGTGAACTGACACAGAACGAGCAGAACATAGCAAGCCGAGTAGCACTGGTAAACGATGCTGAACACATCATCGCCAACACGATGGACGAATGGCTCGTCTTCAGCCAGTCATTCATCTCGCTCGACCGCACGGAATTCAAATACCAGCTGGTAGCCAGAATTTCAGACAATCATCTGAATCTCTCGCTCGGTCGCATCATCTACAACTACGAGGAAGGAAGAAGCACCGGTTTCAAGGAACCTGCAGAAGAGGTAATCAGCGACAAGATTGCGCTCAACAAGAAGCAGAACGACCTGGCTAAAATCTTCGGAAAGTTCCGCAGATGCACCATCGACCGCAAGGATCAGATATTCGCAGAGTTAGCAGCATTAGTAAAACAATAAGTTGAAGAAAAATGGATAATCAGAATACAGACAACAAGATACAACAGAACGAGGCACAGCAGCCTGAAAACGCTACAGCCCAGCCTACAGCTGAGCAGGGAGCAGAACAGACTGAACAGAAGCAGCCTACCAGCTACGCCGTAAGACCACAGCACCGCCGGCTCCGCCCATTGGCCTACAGCGACCAGAACAACATGCTGAAGGTGCGCAACTATCTCAACATCGCCTTCATGCTGCTCGCCATCGTGGGGGTAATACTCTGGACCCAGCTGGAAGAAAGCCGCAATATCGCCTACATCGTACTCATCGTGGGTGTAGTGCTCAAGATTGCCGAAGTATGTATCCGACTATTTAAGAAATAATGAAGAAGAAGAAAATTATATTCTCATCACTCCTATTTTGTGCTGCGACCCTCCCGGTTGCGGCACAAAACGATTTTAACTATAACGAAGATTCGCAGTTCCGTCCTCAAACCAACCGCAAGGTGAACACCGATTCACTGGGCTCAGACAAGGAGATTCCGAAAGGCATCAGGGTATGGACTGTAGACGAACGCTTCGGCGACACAAAGGCTGCGGTAGTAGACACCTTGCAGCACATGTACATGAACTCAACCTTCACGGAAGGACTGAGAGGCGAATACAATACCCTCGGAAACATGGGTACTGCCCGACTGAACCGAATCTTCATCGACCGCCGCAACACGCAGGGCAACTTCATCTTTACAGAGCCCTACGATTATATCGTAAATCCGGTAAGCGACTTCCACTTCACCAACACCTACTCACCTATCACGAACATAACACTGAACAGCTGCGGCGACAAGGTGACTGGAGAAGACGACTTCAAGGCCATATTTGCAGTAAATGCCAACAAAAGGCTAGGCGCCGGTTTCAGATTCGACTACAAGTATGGCAGAGGATATTATAACGCCCAGAGTACCAGCCACTTTAAATACACCATGTGGGCATCTTACCTGGGCGACCGCTATCAGGCACATCTCCTCTTCAGTACCAATCATGAGAAGATGACCGAGAACGGCGGTATTACCAACGATGATTACATCAAACATCCGGAAATCTATACCGAATCGTTTGCCACCAATGAAATTCCTACCGTTCTGGAACAGAACTGGAACCGACTGGACAACCAGCACATCTTCTTTACCCACCGCTACAACGTAGGTTTCAGCCGAAAGGTAAAGATGACCGAAGAAGAAATCAAGGCAAAGAAATTTGCCATGGCTTCGAAAAAGGAAAATGCTGAAGAGGAAGCGAAGGAAGAAGCCAGAAAGAAAGCCAAGGAACAAGGCAAGAAATTTGATGAGAAAGCCTACGACAAACAGCAGAGAGCTAAATTCAGCGGCCGTCCTGACGGAGCCAAGATTGCAGGCGATGAACCGGCTAAAGACTCAGACGCAAAGGACATCAGGAACGACAGTACCCGAATCGCAGTAAACGGAAAAGCTGCTGCCGACAGTCTGCTGGCCGTCCAGAAGAAAAATGCCGAAGACTCGCTTTTCTACAAGAGCGAATATGTTCCGGTAACGAGCTTCATCCATACGGTAAAGTTTGACAACTATCGCCGTATTTACGAAGCTTATCAGACCCCTGCCGACTATTATCTGAAAGAATATTACGATGCAGGCAGGCTGACCGGCGACTCCATCTACGACCAGACCAAGCACTGGCACATGAAGAATACCTTCGCCATTGCCATGCTTGAAGGTTTCAATAAATGGGCAAAGGCAGGCTTGAAGGCTTTCGCCAGCTACGACCTCCGTCACTATGAACTGCCAACCATGGAAGGTGGTTTCGAAAAATACAACGAGCATGCACTGAGCGTAGGCGGACAGCTGAGCAAGCAGGAAGGCAAGACCCTCCACTACAATGCCGTAGCAGAAATAGGACTGACGGGTGTAGACGCCGGAACCCTTGCCATAGATGGTAATGTAGACGTGAACATCCCATTCCTGGGCGACACGCTTCAGGTAAGAGGCGATGCTTTCTTCCATAGAGAAACCCCATCGTTCTATTACCGCAATTATCACGCCCGCCATCTGTGGTGGGAGAATGATCTCGACAAGACCATCCACACCCGCATCATGGGTACGCTCTCCTTCCCTAAGACACGCACCAAGCTGAGAGTGGCTGTAGATGAAATCAAGAACTACACCTACTTCTCGCAGAGCTATGACATTACAGAAGAAGGTTTGCGAACAGGAGTCATAGTAACACCGATGCAGGAAAGCGGAGGAATCAACCTGCTGACAGCACAACTGGAGCAGAACTTCAGACTAGGCATTCTGAACTGGGAAAACCAGTTTACCTACCAGCACTCAAGCAAGGAGAGTGTTCTGCCAGTACCAGCCTTCAATGCCTACACCAACCTCTACATCAAGTTCAAGGTCGTAAAGGTGCTGAACGTAGACCTGGGTGCTGACATGCGCTACTTTACAAGCTATGAAGCTCCCGACTATTCACCTTATATGGGACAGTATACGGTACAGAGCAACGGCAAGAACAACGTAAAGATAGGCAACTATCCTATCGTCAATGTTTACGCCAACGTTCACATCAAGCACACCCGTTTCTTCGTAATGATGAGCCATATCAATGCAGGACAGGGCGACAAGAACTACTTCTTCGCTCCTCATTATCCGATGAACGAAAGAGTGTTCCGTATTGGAGTAAGTTGGAACTTCTTCAATTAATCTTTCTGACTTTCCTTAAGAATTTCAGGAGATTCAATTTTAATCTTTTCAGAATATGATAGAAACAAATTCTATAAAAGCATGGTATCTAGCCGCTCGCCCGAAGACTCTGACGGCGGCGGCTGTTCCTGTTTTATTGGGTATTGCGCTGGCTTATAAAGACGCTCAGCAGATACAGACATTGCCAGCCCTACTCTGCCTGCTCTTTGCATGGGTGATGCAGATAGACAGCAATCTGGTGAATGATTATTTCGACTTCAAGCATGGTAATGACGACGAAACCCGGCTGGGACCGAAACGTGCCTGCGCTGAAGGCTGGATAACATTGGGAGCCATGAAATGGGGAATCATCCTCACTACTCTTCTGGGCTGTGCCATAGGGCTTCCGCTGGTTCTTTTCGGAGGTTGGGAAATGGTTATCGTAGGCATCTGTTGCGTAGTCTTCTGTTTTCTCTATACTACCTGTCTCAGCTATCTGGGCATGGGCGATTTTCTGGTACTGCTCTTCTTCGGCATTGTACCCGTATGCTGCACATACTATCTCGTAATGCCCGAAACCATGCAGGGAGTAAGCATGGAAGCAGTTCTCGTATCTGCAGCCTGCGGACTGGTAGTTGATACGCTGCTCATTCTGAACAATTACCGCGATCATGACAACGACCTGAGAGCCGGCAAGAAGACTCTTGTGGTTCACATAGGAAAGAAGAATGCCGAGCGGTTATACTGCACATTGGGCAATCTGGGCATCATTACCATAATAGGTGTCACCATCTACGAAGTATTTCAGCATGAAGCCAGCAGCATGTTCCTGCCGCTTGCAGCACTCTATATCATTCTGCACAACAAAACCTATATGGAGATGAAAAAGATAGGCGAAGGCAGAGAACTTAACAGAATTCTAGGCAAAACAGCTCTGAACATCTTCTGTTTCGGCATTGTATCATCCCTGATCATCATCGGAATGGCGAACTGAACAATAATAAACTATTAATAATGTACGCGCGTACCTTATTATATAAATAAAGTGGAGGAATATCTATGAAGCAACAGGTAAATCTCGAAATCATGGACTTTGTGGAGAAACAGATTCTCCCCAAATATAATGCTTTTGGCGAAAGTCATGGACTCAGACATGTTACCCGAGTCATCAGAAACTCTCTGAAACTGGTTCCGGTAACCGGAGCCGACATCGATATGGTGTATGTAATAGCCGCTTACCACGACCTGGGGATGAGCGGTCCGCGTGCCATTCATCATATTACCAGCGGTAAGATTCTGCAGGCAGATTCAAGACTGAAGCGCTGGTTCAATAAAGAACAGATCAAAATTATGAAAGAAGCTGTTGAGGACCATCGGGCTTCATCTAGCCGTCAGCCTCGCAGTATCTATGGCAAGATTGTGGCAGAAGCCGATCGCGATATTGATGTTCACGAAATTTTTCTGCGCGCCATACAGTATGGCAAAGAAAATAATCCAGATGATGACAAGGAGCATCAATGGGAGCGGTTCAGCCAACACATGGACGAGAAATATTCAAGAAACGGATACATCAGGTTATGGATTCCCAACTCCCCTAACGAAAAAGCGCTCAACGAACTGCGCAATATCATAGAGGACAAAACAGAGTTGAGAAAATATTTCGAAAAAATATTCGAAGAAAACAGCTAAAACATTTGGTAGTTTCAAAATATTGCATTATCTTTGCATTATCAAATAATGACTAAGATGTTTGCACCGTTGCATCGTGATGATGCATGGGTGCTAGAATGAATAAGGGTCGTTTCGGTTCGATCGGGATACTCATCAAATTACACTATTGAAACCGAGAGGACATTCTCTTGCTCATGGCGGGCCACATAAACTGCAGCAGGCAGGTAAGCTGAAAAGCCGGTGGATTACAAAGGCGGAGGACTCTCAAATGTTTATACATTCGGAGTTTCATCACATCATCGAGCGGCCCTTTCTTTTACAAGAGGCGGATTTCTGAGAAAGAAATCCGCCTCTGCTCGTTTTAGGAATAAAACACTCATAATACTAAAAGAAAACAACCCCTGATAATGTGGGAGTTACAAAGAAAATGCATTTTTATCGAAAAAAAGTTGCAAAAAGATTTGGTAGAATCAGAAAAAAGTAGTACCTTTGCACTCGCATTTGAGAACGATGCTTGGTTGATTCGGTTAAGAATCCGACTGGAAGGTTGGGTGAGTGGCTGAAACCAGCAGTTTGCTAAACTGCCGTGCGGGTTACCGTACCGGGGGTTCGAATCCCCCACCTTCCGCAAGCTATCGTACAAAAATGTATCGTTGGTCGATTCATCTAATGGTTAGGATACAAGATTCTCAATCTTGGCATAGGGGTTCGATTCCCCTATCGACTACATGTGTTTTTCATGGTATTAGATTTATAAGTCTCTATAAGTCGGGAGACCAATAGAGATTTTTTGAATGGTCGATTCATCTAATGGTTAGGATACAAGATTCTCAATCTTGGCATAGGGGTTCGATTCCCCTATCGACTACAAAAGTGTTTTCATGTATTAATTTAGATTGTTTAAGCTTGCATTTAGTTCTTTATCAAAAGGCTACTGCAAGTTATTTTTTTATATATACGTACGGAGCCATATGAAACTATTATACACTGTCATCTCCCTTCTCTTTCTGTTTACCTATCCTGCCTGGGCGCAGCAGCACGAGATATTCAACCAGCGCATCAGAACCCTACAGGTTGTAGGCGGAACGAACTGGTTATCGCTCCCAGTATCGTCACTGGACGGAGAACCTATCCATATCGATTTTGACGACATGACGCACGATTATCATCGGTACAGCTACAAGATTGAACATTGTGATGCAAACTGGAACGTATCTTCTTCGCTCTTTGAAAGCGACTATATGAGAGGCTTCAACGGCAATCAGATTATTGAAGATGTAAAGCAATCCATCAACACCAATCATCCTTACACTCATTATCATCTGGCAATTCCCAATGCCGACTGCCAACTTACCATGAGCGGCAACTACAGACTGACGGTTTATGACGACAATGCGGAAAACGAGGAAGAAGGCAAAATGTTTACAGCCTGCTGGATGATTACAGAGCCTCAGCCATTGGTTAAACTGAAGATAGAAGCTACTTCAACAACAGATATAGATATCCAGAAGGACCACCAGCAACTGAAAATGGAACTGGATCACAGCCAGCTGAGAATCACTCATCCCAACCAGCTGAACATCGTAGTGCTTCAGAACGGAAGATGGGACAATGCTGTCATCAACCCTAAACCCGACTACCTGAGTGCGGGGAAAATGAATTGGCAGCATGTAAGAGCTCTGATTTTCGATGCGGGCAATGAATACAGAAAGTTTGAGTTTCTGGATACCGATCATCCAACCATGGGAATAGACGCTATAGATTGGGATGGAAGCGACTATCAGGTAAAGGTAATGACCGACAGCCCTCGCCCCAATTACGTTTACGACGAAGCTGCCAAAGGTTCGTTTTATATCCGCAACAGCGACAACGTAGAAAACAACAACACCTGCGAATATGCACAGATTCACTTTACCCTGAAAGCTCCAAAACTGCCAGGCGATGTTTATCTGAACGCAGATTGGACCTACGGCCGTTTCCTCCCCGAATACCGGATGGAATATGATGAAATGACGAAAACCTATCACGCACGTCTCTTCATGAAGCAAGGTTATTACAGTTATCAGTATCTCATGAAGATGGAGGACGGAAGCATCAGGCTGCTCCCATCAGAAGGAGATTTCTACCAGACCCAGAACAAATACAATGTACTGGTTTACTATCGGGCTCAGAGCGACCGCACCGACCGGCTAGTAGGATATGGAGAATTAAAATAAAGGAAGGAAATAAATGAGATTAAAAAGAAAAGGAGTTCTAGCATTTCAGAATGCCGGAACTCCTTTTCTATTTAATCCTAAAAGTGGAATTTCAGATCAACACCACATTGGAAAGGATTGCCACGCTGGGCAAAATACTGTTTCTTTTTTGTTACTGCATTATCAACAGCAAAGGTATTGTAATTAGTATCTGTGAGGTTTTTACCCCAGATACTGATGCTCATCTTACTGAAATCAATATCACAATGCGCACCCATCACAAAATACATCTTCTGGCTATAGGTATTGGCATTATCCCAATAAGTCTTGCCCTGCGCATTCATATTCAATCCGAAGGTAAACTGTCCTAAATGATAGTCAGCCATGGCTGCTATCGTATGCTGAGGAACATAAGGAACCTTCTTGTCCTTATAATTCACTGTCTTATCACCCTCGCCATCAGTATATTCATCAAATACGGCGCGTGTAAAACCATAGTTTACACCCCAATCAAAAGCACCGTCGAAAGCCTGCCCCTTGAGCGCAGCTTCAATACCACAACTGTGACTCTTACCTGCATTAACCATCATTCGGCCAAAGCCATAGGTTCCTGCCATCACAGAGAGTTGCTGATTGCGAACCTGCATATAGAAGGCACTCAAATCGAAATGAAGACGATGATCAAAAAGATTAAGATGCGTTCCTACCTCATAATTCCATGAGGTTTCCGGCTTAAAGGCAATAGTCTGGTTCACCCTATCATAATCTTCATCGGTATGAGGAACGTCATAATCGCCTCGCATCGCATGCTGACGGTTAGCATTCAGTTCGGTCTGCAAGATGTCACTGAACATCTGGATATTATAACCGCCTGCACGATAGCCCTTGCTCACCGTGGCATAAACATTGCTACCCTGCTCATCAAGCTGGTAACTTAAGCCAAATTTTGGCAAGAGCTGGTTGTAATCATCACCCGTTTTGCGGTCGAGCATTGAACGCAAAGTACGAGTAGCCTCCTTGCCCATCACCTTAGCTGTTATCGCCATATAAGCATAAGTATCGTAATGAATACTTGTATGCATGAAATCGTAACGCAAACCAAGCGTTGCTTTCAAACGGGAAGAAAGATCAAACGTACTCTCGTGATAGAGACCCAAATTGCTCTGAGGAGTATGGAACAAACCCGGAGCTCCCATATCTACATTGACAGAAACTCCGCTAGCCATTGCCGGAGGCATTGCCTGCTGCATCTGACTCAGGATAACGTTACTGATAGGCTTCGTCAATGCTGAACCGAATTTTACAGGACCATTTGTCTTCAACCACACATGGGAGAAGAATGCACCCTGTGTAAGATGCCAGAAACCGAAGAAAGGCTGACGACTCTTAAATGTGAACTCCTGAGTGATAGAATTCTGCAACTGATCTTGCTGCAAGCTCAAATAATCTTCAGGAAGATAATCCTGATCCATCTTCATATTGTCATCCAGGAACTGATAGCTGGTAGTAGAAGCAAAATCCCATTTCGCTCCTTCATGACGAAGATTGACACCCGAAAGCAGCATGTTGCGGCGATAAAGCCCAGGGAATGTTGTATTTGGTAATGCAGCCTTGCCACTGTTTAAATCCAACTGACCATAAGGAAATGCATGCTGATAGACAAATTGGTAATTGGCTAGCAAATCCATGCTCCATCCTCTATCAAAACGGAACTTAAGATTAAACTTACCGCCTGCCTCATCATAATTGTCGGCATAATCGCTAGTTCCTGCACGATGGAAGAATCCCTTCTGTCCATCATAAAAAGCAGCTACCCCTAATGCGATACGAGGTGAAAGCTTCATATAATGAGCCGCTTCTACATTACGATAGAAATGAGAGCCCAATCCCAGATTAACGTAGGTGCCCTTGCTATCATAAGCATCGCGTGAATAGATGCGCACCAAACCACCTTCAGAATTCTGACCATAGAGTGTTCCCTGTGGACCACGGAGAATATCTATACGGCTGGTCTGATAATGGTGAAGATTGAAAGCAGCCTTGCTCAACACTGGAATTCCGTCAAGATAAATTCCTACAGCCGGACTGTTTATACGGCTTCCAATACCACGCACATACATGGCGTTGGTAAAACGCGAGCCATAGTTGGGCATCACAAAATTAGGAACATAGCAGGAAAGTTCGCGCAAATCGCGAGAAGCTAATCGCTGCATCTGATAAGAACCAAAGGAAGTGCTACTGAGAGGCTGTTGACGAAGACGGAAATTCTCCTTAGGCTGCGAAACAACCACAACTTCATCAATGTCATAAACTCGGCTGCTATCAGCCAGCAAGCCGTTAGCTTCTGCAAACTTTTCACTCGTACCCAATGACAGGTCAGAGCAAGTAGCCCTTTCGTTATCCGCAGCACTAGCCTGCAACGCTACCGCTGCCAAACCAATGCATACGCTCTTTTTACTATAAAATACTATTCTTTTCATAACGGGTGCAAAGGTACATATTTTTTTCTGCACCCCCTATCCTTATTTATGAGGAAACAGATAAACCCGTATGGCAAACCATATATAGGCTACGAGCAACAAATAACCTATATAATATAAGGTAGTAACACTGAAAATGATGTAATCAATGGCGCAAACACCCACTAAACCACCCAGATACAGAACTGCATCACCTGCCGGCAAACGGTGTTTCACCTCATCAACACAAGCTAATCCTACTATCAGTATCGCCCAGACTGTAGCCAGGAAAAAGCCCAGTATAGGCGGTACGGCAAAAGGATTGAGCGTAGGATGAAAATAAAAATGACGCCATACTTCTGGCAAAAACAACTGAATGGTTGCATAGAAGGTTGCTGATATCGAAACAATAAGCACCAACGCTGTAGGATATGGTGAATCAATATCATTAAAATGAACCAGTTTACCATTGCTATGGAAAATCTTACGAACTGTATAGGCTACGGCTATGAGAATAATGATAACCATGAAGATGAGCAAGTGAGTATTGCTGAAGGTCATAATGAACTCTGAAATAGGATCATCGGGCACAACCTTCGGCAGCAGACGGGACTCACGGGTCCAGCCAAACTGATTATCTTCTGTTGCCAACTGCACCCAAACTGAATCTATGGAATCCTGAGGAACCATACGAATATCCGTAACCACCAGCAGGCAGTTCTTTTGGACGGCGAAGGAGTCGATAGGCAAATTGCTCAAAAATTCTTCAGGCTGTTGCGCTATCAATTCCAGGGAATCCTTGAATACCAGAAAATTGAATTTGTTGGTATAATGATGGGTAGTAGAAAACGAAATGGAATCGAGTTGTTTATTACTGTACTCTACCATAGCTGCATGCATCTGGTGATGAGCACGGCGATGATAACAACTGCTGAACATCAAGAGGATGCCCAGCATACAAAGAATCTGTATCGTCCATTTCTTTTTCATTTATTTCTCACTATATAAGTTCATCTGACATTCGTTGCATGCAAACTCCAGACGGAAACGACGACCGTCACCCAACTGCAGAAAGAGAGGCTCTCTCCAGGATGGTTTCTTGCCTCCACGCTTCACACAGTAGCCCAACGAATAGCGGATACAATGGCGGCACTGCATCAGGAGCGATTCTCCCCTTTCGTTGGTAAACTTAGGTTGCATACTTCGGTTTGCCTTGTCTTTTTCTATATTCTCATCATATTCTTCCTGGGTCTTAGCATTCCATGCAGAAGGAATATTCTTACCCAACTCAAATGCCGGAACTACTGGCGACAGACCATGAATCTGATAAAAAACTCTTGCATCATAGTTAGCTATATTATAGAGATATCCCCATTTTCCGTATTCCGGCTGCCAAGTAAATTCCTCTTTCGTAAGTCGGTGCTCACCGGGCTGACTGAATCCAAAACCATTGTTGAACAAGGTTCTATCCCATCCACCCCACAACGACTTATCAAGCTGTTTCTGATTTGCCTTGGTAAGTTCATCTATCAATTCACGCCGGATAGCAGTGAGAATACTGTTCGGAACAAAGTATGTCTCCATTCCCTTCAGAAGTTCTACCTGGTAAGCTTCGTAAATCGTATCGCCCAGTTTGCTCATCTGAGCCTTTATATTTTCGCCTTGCGGGCGTTTCGCCTTTTCGAGTTTCAACTCTTTAAACACCTCAGCCACCTGATAAATCAAGCCACCATCAGCCTCTTTCGTCTTCATGATGTTGACAACAGCCTTTACCCCCTGTGGCTCTTCCCTGAACTTATTACCCATCACAGGCTCCATTTCTATGACAATATAGATTTTACGTTCAGCAGACTTACGAGCCAGCAAAGCCTCGAAAGCCCGATCGTTATTACGATAAAGAGCCATGCCCGGACGCATATGTTCAGGCATTCCAAACGGATAGAGGCGATTGCCCTCTACTCTGTTCACACGAAAGCCTTCCAACTCACGGTCATCATTGATAAAACACAGTCCATCGCCATTTTTAAAGCTGGCTACTGTGGCTACGTTGAAAGAAATGTTGCCACGTATTTCCTTAACCTTCCCCACAAACTCGCCGATAGCTTTCGGTGTATCGAAAGAAGCAATATCCGGCTGTCGCCCATTCAGGAAATAATGGGTAAAGCCACGATTGAAAGTCTTCTTCAGATTAGGTGTAAAATTATATTGAACATGTCCCACCGATGCACGGCGATACTTACGCGGTTCAGCTTTTACGATTGCATCGAGTTGACTGCTATAGGCAGCCACCACATTCTTGACGTAGTTGATATCTTTTAATCTTCCTTCTATCTTGAACGAAGTAGCTCCAGCATCAGCAAGATCCTTAAGATGATCAAGCTGACAAAGATCCTTGAGAGACAACAGATAACGCTGATGTTCTATCTCCTGACCATTGGAATCGAGCAGATCAAACTTCATACGACAGAACTGTGCACATTCTCCACGATTAGCAGAGCGCCCGAAACACTTCTCTGAAGCATAACATACACCCGAATAGCTTACGCAGAGCGCTCCATGTACAAAGACCTCTATTTCTCTATCAGGAATCGCCTGATGGATCGCCTTGATTTCATCGAGCGAAAGCTCACGAGCCAGAACAATACGTTTGAAACCTAACGTGGTAAGCCAATACGCCTTTTCTGGAGTTCTTACATCACACTGGGTACTGGAATGCAATTCTCTACTCCACAAATTCTGCGCCCTCACCTCAGTAAGCACACCCATATCCTGCAGCAAAAGTGCATCAACACCAATCTCATCAAGTTGCTGGATCATCTTAAGCGTATCCAACATCTCATCCTGATAGATGATAGTATTCACTGTAACATGAACCTTTGCTCCAAACTGATGAGCATAATCACACAACTGTCTGATATCTTCCAGCGAATTGCCTGCTGCTGCTCGTGCACCAAAACGAGGTGCACCAATATATACGGCATCTGCACCATGATCAATGGCAGCAATACCACATTCCAAGTTCTTGGCAGGCGCCAATAATTCTAATGTTTGCATAAGAAATCTATCTCGAAATCATCCAACTCCTTCACAAATTAACTGATTTCGTCAATATTGTAAGGAGTCTCCTGATAAACATAATAGTTGATCCAATTACTATAGAAGAGGTTGGCATGAGCACGCCATGTCACCAGAGGTTCTTCGTTCGGATCGTCATGATAATAATAATTTTTTGGCAGTTCTACATCATCACGCTTGCCCACATCACGTTTATATTCCTTATCCAGCGTGTTTGGCGCATACTCAAGATGACCCGTCACAAAGAATTCGCGGCCGTTTCTGGCCATCACAATGCTGACACCGCTTTCAGGCGATTCGGCAATGATGTCAAGTCCCGGCACTTTTTCAATATCCTCACGTCTTACCTCTGTATGGCGACTATGAGGCATATTAAAGATATCATCGAAACCGCGGAAGATTGGCTGAGACAAATCGAGAGGCTTCTGCTTAAAAATACCAAACATCTTCTTCTCTAAAGGATACTTAGGAACACCATAGAAATGATAAAGACCAGCCTGGGCACCCCAGCAGATATAGAGTGTTGAAGTAACATGGGTACGGGCCCAATCAAAAATCTCTTTGATTTCAGGCCAATATTCTACCTCTTCATAAGCCATCGTTTCGATAGGAGCACCTGTAACTATCATTCCATCAAACTTCTGTTTGGAAAGTTCCTGAAAATCCTTGTAGAACATCATCATGTGCTCTATTGGAGTATTCTTCGGCGTGTGACTTTTCAACTTCATAAAATAAACCTCTAACTGAAGAGGAGTATTCGACAGAAGACGAACGAGATCTGTCTCTGTCGTAATCTTGAGGGGCATCAAATTGAGCACACAGATTTTCAACGGACGAATCTCCTGTTTATGCGCACGACTTTCGTCCATCACGAATATATTCTCATGCTTCAGCAGTTCGATAGCTGGAAGCTTATCTGGTATTCTTAACGGCATTTATTTTATTCCTTTCTTAAAATTTTTCTGCAAAGTTACACAATTTCAGCGAAGATAACGAAAGAAGAAACATTTTTTTGAGAAATATAAATAAATTAATGTGGAAAAGTAAAAGAAATCTTTCTCTATGAAAAGGATTGTTAAAGATAAATGAGAATGTTAAACCTATCATCACGTTTTTAATCAAAAACACATATCAGTTGCAACTTTATAGGCGACGCTTACGTCAAATCTAAAAATGATGTATCCTATTAAGATTTGCAATTATGGAAAATAAGAACATTAATCCACATTTAATCAGAACAGATGCAAAGAGATCTGTAAAGATGAAAACAAAAAGTAAAAAGAGTATGAACGCAAGTTTTAAAAACATGGCGGTAGCGCTGATCATCATGTCGGCTCCTATCGCTGTACAAGCTAAGCAATGGTCACTGCAGGATTGTATCAGTTACGCACTGGCTAACAACATTCAACTGCAGAAGACTCAACTCACAAAAGCTTCAGCTCAGGAGGACTATCTGCAATCAAAGTCTGCGCTTCTGCCATCGCTCTCTGCCAGCACCAATCAAAGTGTAAACTATACGCCTTGGGTTTCTAATGGAATCAGTGGAGAAGGTTTCAGCAAAGCTTCCATCGACAAGGTATATTACAATGGCAGCTATAGTGTGATGGGCAATTACACGATTTGGAACGGTAACAAAAATAGAAATCAGGTGAAACTGAACAAGCTGGCAAAGGAAGCGGCACAACTCGATTCGACAGCACAAGCCCTCAACCTGCAAGAACAGATAGCTCAACTTTACGTACAGATACTTTACTCTACAGAGGCTATCAACGTAAACAAAGAAAGTTATCTGTCGAGTGTTCAAAACGAAGAGCGTGGTAAGGAAATGGTAAAAATTGGCAAGATGAGCCAAGCAGACTTAGCACAACTTACAGCACAGAGAGCACAAGATGAGTTTAACATCGTGCAGGCTGAAAGTAACGTTAAAAACTATAAACGACAGTTGAAGGAACTCCTGCAGATTACCAGTGAAGAAGCTTTCGACATCGCTATTCCAAGCACAACTGACCAGATGGCTCTGGCCTCTATCCCAGGAATGAACAGTGTCTATACAGCTGCGCTTCAGAATCGCCCTGAGTTTTTGAGCTATCAAAACAAACTCGACCAGAACGATCTGAACATCAAGATTGCAAAGGCAGGAAAGTTGCCAACCATCAGCGCAAATGCAGGAGCTACGACCAGCACCACATCCATGAACAAAAACGGTTGGGGCAGTCAGATGAAAACCAACTTCAGCATGGGTGGTGGAATCGGTGTCAGTATTCCTCTCTTTGATAACCGACAGACCAAGACTTCTGTCAATAAAGCACTCATTCAGCGTGAAAGCATCTTGCTCGATATAAAGAATGAGCAAACTAAGCTCTACTCTACTATCGAAAACTATTGGTTGCAGGCTAATACAAACCAAAGCCAGTTTAAGGCTGCCAAGGTGAGCAGCGAGAGTGCCCAAACAAGCTACGATCTGTTAAGTGAGCAGTTTAAACTGGGATTAAAGAACATCGTAGAATTGAGAACTGGCAAAGATAATCTTCTGAAGGCTAAACAGAACGAGCTTCAGGCAAAGTATCTTACCATTCTGAATATCAACATGTTGAAATTCTACCAAAACGGTAGAATCTAAAGAGAAAGATTGGTATTAACATCCGAAAACATATTGCAAATCATTAATAGGTATACATACATTTTTATGAAAAAACTTAGAATCAGCAAAATCTGGATTGCCATGATTGTGATAATCATCGTAGCTGTGGCAGCATGGCTGTTCTCTGGAAGTAAAAACGAAGAGCAAATAGACTTCAAGCAGGAAGCTGTAACCACACAAACATTGCAGAATAGTGTAACTGCAACCGGTACTATTGAAGCGGTAACTTCTGTAACGGTTGGTACACAGGTGAGTGGTATTGTAAACAAACTTTATGTTGATTACAATTCGCAGGTAAAAAAGGTGAAGTCATAGCTGAGCTCGACAAAACCAACCTGATGAGCGAGTTGAATACTGCCAAAGCTAACCTGGCAAGTGCGCAAAGCAGTTTGAACTATCAGAGTGCAAACATGAGCCGCTACCAGCCCCTCTATAAGAAAGGTTTGGTAAGTGCTGACGATTATGAAAATGCGCTTCTCACCTATCGCCAGGCGAAAGAGCAAGTAGCTTCGGCCAAGGAAAATGTACAGAAAGCCCAAACCAACCTGAGCTATGCTACAATTACATCCCCAATAGATGGAACTGTCATATCAAAAAGCGTAGAGGAAGGACAGACCGTAGCAGCAAGCTTCAACACTCCAGAGCTCTTTACTATCGCTAAAGATCTGACCAACATGCAGGTGATTGCAAATGTTGACGAGGCTGATATAGGCGGTGTAAAAGAAGGCGACCGCGTTAATTTTACAGTAGATGCTTATCCTGACGATGTATTCCAGGGAACAGTAAAACAGGTTCGTCTGGAAGCTACTACAACAAACAATGTAGTCACTTACGAGGTTGTCATCTCTGGCAATGTTAAGTGTTGAATGTTAAATTACTTAGCATCCAATAGCAAACGAAGTTTTCACTTAACATTTAACATTACAACAAGTAAAATGAATTATCAGAATCTTTTCAAAATAGCCATCCGCGCCATTGCTGCCAACAAAATGCGCTCTTTCCTTACCGCACTTGGCTTCATCATCGGTATTGCTGCGGTTATTACCATGCTTGCCATCGGACAAGGAAGTAAAGCCAGCATCAAGGCAAACATCGCAGAGATGGGATCAAACATGATTATGATTTCACCAGGTGCAGACATGCGTGGCGGTGTGAGACAGGATGCTTCGTCAATGGAGACGCTGAAGCAAGCCGACTATCAGAGCATCAAAGACGAATGTAATTATATCTCAGCTATTTCTCCTACTGTAAACAGTTCCGGACAGTGGATCTACGGAAACAACAACACCCAAAGTTCCATTTATGGTGTAAACCAAGACTATCTTTCCATCCGACAACTGAAAGTGGCAGATGGAGAAATGTTTACAGATACAGACATTAAGGCTGCATCTAAAGTTTGTATTTTGGGACAGACAGTAGTTGACTATCTTTTCCCTGATGGCAGCGATCCTATCGGTAAAGTTGTGCGATTTAACAGCATTCCATTCAGAGTAATCGGTGTCTTGAAGAAGAAAGGTTACAATAGTATGGGTATGGAGCTGGATGATTTAGTACTTGCCCCCTATACAACAGTAATGAAGAGAATTATGGCACAAACCTATTTAGGAGGCATCGTCTGCTCAGCTATCACCGAAGAGGCTTCTCAACCTGCCCAAGATCAGATTACAGAAATATTGCGACGCAACCACAAATTGAAAGACGCAACAGATACTACTGAAGCAGATGAAGATGACTTCAATATCCGCTCTCAAGAGGAAATTTCAAGCATGATGAATTCTACCATGTCTACAATCACCATCCTGCTCGGATCCGTGGCAGGAATCTCGCTGCTGGTAGGCGGCATCGGAATCATGAACATCATGTATGTATCTGTAACAGAACGAACCCGCGAAATAGGTCTTCGAATGAGTGTGGGCGCACGAGGTATTGATATTTTAAACCAGTTTCTGATAGAAGCTATCTTACTTTCTGTAACTGGCGGTATTATAGGAGTGATATTGGGAGTTAGTTTATCGCTCAGTCTTAACTATTTCTTCCATATAGCCACCCCAATAGAGCCTTGGAGCATTATTATGAGTTTTGCTGTCTGTACATTTACTGGCGTTTTCTTTGGATGGTATCCTGCAAAGAAGGCAGCAAGGCTCGACCCTATCGAGGCTATCAGATACGAATAAAAAAATGGGAGAACATTAAATATTCTCTGAGGTTTTTCCGAAAAATTCTTTATAATCTGCTGAATAGCTTAAAATGAGCGATTTATAAGTGTTCAACCTCAATAGAGGTAATGATTTGGCAATAGTCACAACTTCTGCAATATGCATATGTTTGCTTTGCCTAACAACTCTTTACAGTTGCAAAAATACAAAATAAAAATGAAACCACACTATGTTGGTGCAAAAAAACAATAGTCATAAAACAAAGATTAACTTCGCCTTATGACTATTGTTGTCCACATTAAACTTATTTATCATTTAATTGGTTCCGCATGCACATAGTATTCACTGTTTATAGGGTCTTCCCCGTCAGTTTTAAGTATCAGTACCATGCGAGAATGTTTTGTACGCCAATATGCTTTAATATCAGCATCTTCGGGTAGTGCCTTAAACGTTTTACACAGCGAAGCCTTTTCTGTTTCTTTTATAGTACTATGTGCTTCATAGTACTGGTCCATAATCTTCAACAGACCTTCTCTTTCACGTTCAAGCACGCCTAACATATATTCCTTGTCGTTTTTGTCTTTTGCTCCTTTCAGTACAATACGTAACTCTGCATACGGTTTTGTAATGTCTTCTTTGTAGGCAGTAGGTGGAGTTAGGATAAACTCACGGCTCTTGTCCAGCAAGCAATATTCTGTTAGTTCGGGGTTCTTGGAATTATACCTTACGTTATCCCAATCGTAACCAAAGAATCCATCATTCACCAAATAGAGCCTCTTTCGGGCTTGATAGACAATACGGCCATCTTTATAGCCATTGGCATAGACAATAGTATTGTCATGAGGCGTGAAGAAGTATGTGCTCCACCAATAGGAAGTATTCAAACAGTTTGTCTTACGTTCCATGATTCCAAAGCTATCTGGCATATCACGACAATCACTCGTCCAAGTAATTGAATCGTAGTAGTTGTAATAGGCATTATCTGAAGAGTTGAAACCATATTCATCGGTAAGCTCAAATGTTACAAGGCAGAAGGTCTGAAACACAGGGTCTGTGTTGTCTTTGTCGTCTTCTGCATAGTATGCCTTAATCTTAAACTTGCAGTTGTCGGGAACAGAACGGTCAATATCCGTATCATACGTGTAACTTTTCTTCATCATTTCCAAATCGGTTTCGGTCATGCGTTTATATACAATCATGCCATATATAGACTTGTAACCATTGCTGCCATCACTCGTCGCTCCCAATTTTTGTATGGTGTACATTAAGGTCTTGCCATTCGACTCGTCAAGCTTAAGAATCTGCATGTATCTGCTGTCTGTTGTCTGCTTGTTGCTGCCAAACAGTATGAAGCCTTTGTCCATGTCATAAGTCCATGATACACGACTGAAACAAAAGGCTGGCAAGGCATCACTATAAAAATAACTAAAAGCTTGCTGTGATGTCTCAAACCAAAAGTGTGTAGGGCTGCCACCAAATCTGTCTTTCCAAAATTCCTCCTTGCTCAACTTTCCGTTTTCCTGTACCTCATAAGTGGCAATACTCTCCCAACCATAGCCCTTGACCTTACTCTGTATTTCTTCTGCTGCTATTGGCTTTCTCCCTTTTAGCACACAGCACCCCTCATCATTAACAGTATAGGTTTGGTTGAATAGATTCATATCCAACTTACATTGCTCAACACTCAATTCCTCAGACTTATCGCAACTGCCAAATACAACAGTGCAAGCTACGATGAGTGCTATTAACCAAAACTTCTTAGTCATAATAATCCAAATTTAAAGATTTTACATATAGACAGATTACGGATTTTCAGTGTTTCAAATTCTGCTGTCCAAGATAACTGAGTGCAAAAATACAAAAGTATCAACGTAATAGTGCATTTTTTTATTTTTTATAACACTCAAAACATACTTTTGTGCAAATAAAGGAAGAATAAACTACACCTGACAAATCTATTTACATATTTCTATGCACTGCCTACAGTTGGTACACTCACTTTCTGCAACCGTTGGGAGCAAAATTTCTTCGCCCTCATGGTGGAGCGAGGCGTTTTGGGGTTCCCAAAACATAACCTCGCTCCCTCCTCTAAGAACAAAAGACGAGATATTTGCCTTTCGGCTTTCCATGCCCAAGGTTGCAGACCTTAATTCTCTCAATTTGCGCCAAACATCAAAGCTGCCACATTGAAAGAACAAGGTCACAGACACAAGCTACTTTGTACATGGAGTTTGCAAAGGAACAGGTGATATTTTCAGTGTGAAACTTGCCAAGTGTTTCAGTTGTGTGTTGTTGATTTCCTTTGTGAACTATGCCGAGTGTGTTATGTGTGCTGTGGGTCCTCGGTATAGTCTGCATAAATCTAATGCCATGCTAAAACACTGCGGAGGTTCGCCCAAGTGGCTGGAGGCGCAAAGCCTCCAAGGAACGTTGCTGCAACCATTTCGGAGAATAGAGCGGTTGCCAATTAATCCACAAGCACATTTTACAGCGTACCAAGTGAGGGCATGTAAAACGTTGAATTGTTGAAGATAGGTGTTATCTTTATGAGAACCAACCACTTATACCCTCAACAAACTCTCAACAAATAGCTCTACACAACAAATTACTGGGCAAAAAAGAAAGAAAGGAATGGTGTTCATGGTTTTCTCTTTTCAACATTATCTTTCTTTTGTTGAGAGATTTGTTGAGAATATGTTGAGCCGTAAATACCTGATGTTCAATACTTCTTTCATCATATTCAACAATTCAACAAAAATAAGGGGTGTTTTGTCCGTCATTTTTATGAACAGAACTCATCCCCCTACAAGTAAGAATGTCATGCTTATGCTTCAGTACTTATTCACGACAGTACGACAGCGCCAAGCCAACAAACAAGCAAGAGGACATTCAACTAAAGGCGGTTGTTCTTCTATTGAGTTGTAGGATGATGACACTACTTTTCTCTTTTGCCCCATACAATCTCTTGAAGATGGTGGCACGAAACCGAGCTGCCCCGTATGAGTTTATACGGAAGCAAAGGGCAACAATCATCGGAAAGCCATACAACGTTTGCCAAATGCCATTGGAAGTTTCCTGTTTCTGTTGGACTTCCGACACCGTCAATAAACCATCCTTGTATATTGACCTTATCACAGCATGGAGTTTCATGGCGGTGACATGAAGCATATCAACCAATTCACCCTCACTCATCCACAAGTCTTGCAAGTTGGACGGAATGGATAACATTCCATTTCCGTCCACGGTGATTACAGTCCTTTTCATGCCATTCCCCCCATTGTCGGCATATGCCCCTTGATTCGACTTTCAAAAGCTGATATGTCATGCTCCAATTTAGTACTTGTCACCTTTGCGTAAATTTGTGTTGTGGCGATGTCCGTATGTCCCAGTATCTTGCTTACACTCTCTATCGGCATACCGTAGTTTAAAGCCAAAACTGCGAACGAATGCCGGGAGACATGAAATGAAATTCGCTTCTTGATGCCACACATTTTTGCCACTTTCTTTATACGCTTGTTTACCATGTCAAGTGAGCCAATATTAAACAAGTGCATATCTTTTCTCAATGGCTTGTAACGTTCAATTATCTGTATGGCTGCATCTATCAGTTTAATTTTGAATGGTACGCCTGTCTTTTGACGCTGAGAAACTATCCATGGAGACCCACTTATAATGGCAACATTGTCCTCTGTAAGATTCTTGATGTCAACGAAAGAGATACCTGTCCAACAACCAAACATAAACAAGTCTCTCGCAAAAGCAAAGTTGGGATTTTCCAACTCTATTCCTGCAAATATGTCCAATTCTTCCTCTGTCAAGAACTCACGCTCCTTGTGGTCTGGGTCAACGTGGTACATGGCAAACGGATTTCTCTGTATCTTGCCGTTGTAGTGTGCTGCCGTGACGATATGCTTCAATGGTATGGAGTATATCCAAATGGTAGATTGCGTGAGTCCAATGACATTCTTCAAATACAGACAAAAATCACGGATGAACTCCTCGGTAAGCTCATTCATGGACATATCGCTGCGCTTGTACTGAAATTTGATGAACTCGGCAACGTACTTTCTTACCGTCAGATACTTGCGGTAGGTTCGGACAGCTCGGTCTTTTCCCACGCGTTGGGCAAAGGCTGCGTTCTCCTTGTCAAAAGCTCTGAGTAATGTCTCATACTCCGTACCTATGCCTTGATATGCGTTTCTCACCATTTCAGCGGTAACGAACGCCTCACGGTCGGAAAGCCGTTGGTAATGCTTAGCGATTTGAGCCTTGATGTTATCAAGCGCAAAGTTCACCTCATTGGCTTCCTTGCTTCTGCCTTTGGCTCTGTTGCCCTTGGCATCCCATATCGCCTTGGTCACGCTCAGCTTGCAACTGAACTGTGCGATAGTTCCGTTGATTGTCACACGTCCCATGATAGGGACAATTCCGTTTCTCTCCTTGCTTCCGTTTACATAGAAGACTGTCTTGAATGTACTTCTCATAATTCCTTGCTTTTTGTTCTGTGCAAAATTAAATCATGAGAGTTGCATGGCAAATTCACAACCTGTGCAGAATTGAGAAGTAAAAACCGAAGCCGTTAAAAATGCTTATTAGAGCGTTTCTTTGAGGTAATGACTTGAAAGCGTTTCTACTTCTCAAATCCGCCATTTTCGCATTTCCTCACGAATGCCACAAAAAGCCAACGACTGCCACAACCACTTGAAACTCAAAACAAAAGCTCAAATCTGCTATTTTTTGCTTTTTTAGTCATTCTTTTTCAAAAAAACAAAAAGTTTTTTGGTGAATACAAAATAAAGTTGTACTTTTGCGTCTGCGGAAGTGTAACTTTTTTATTTGAAGTTAAACGAATCGCATGAATTGAATAGTAAACAGGTTTAAATATAGAAGATTATGAAATTTATAGGAATTATTCCAGCAAGATACGCATCAACACGTTTCCCGGGAAAGCCACTTGCCATGTTAGATGGCAAACCAGTGATACAACATGTTTATGAGAAAGTAGCAAGTTGTCTAGAAGCAGCCTATGTTGCAACAGACGATGAGCGAATTTTCAATGCTGTAGAAGCATTTGGCGGTAAATCTGTTATGACGCGCAAGGATCATAAGAGCGGTACTGACCGCATAGAAGAAGCTATCGAAAAAATTGGTGGAGACTGGGATGTCATTGTCAATGTTCAAGGAGATGAACCTTTTGTTGACAAAAGTCAACTGGAAACCATCTGCCAGTGTTTTGATGACCCAACAACCCAAATTGCCACTTTAGGAAAAGCTTTTACCAGTATGGAAGCTGTAAAAAATCCTAATAGTCCAAAGATTGTTGTAGACAATCAAGGCTTTGCTATGTATTTCTCTCGCAGCATCATTCCATACGTAAGAGGAAAGGAAGAGGAAGAATGGCTCAAGAGTTTTCCTTATCTGAAACATTTGGGCATCTATGCTTACCGCAAAGAAGTTTTAAAAGAGGTAACCAAACTGCCACAAAGCTCACTAGAAATAGCAGAGAGCCTGGAACAACTTCGATGGCTGCAGAATGGCTACAAGATAAAAGTTGGTACTACAGATGTAGAAACTGTAGGCATCGACACGCCAGAAGATTTGCAGCGGGCAGAAGACTTTTTGAAAAACAGAAAGTAATAAAAAACATCATATACTTTTAAAGTATCGCAGAATGAACAAAATTGAAAATATCGTCAAGAAATATATTATTCACCATAGTATGTTCAAGTGGCAAGCACCATATATCGTTGCCTTGTCCGGAGGTGCTGATAGCGTTGCCCTATTGCTTATCTTGAAAAATATAGGACTGAATATTACTGCTGCGCACTGTAACTTTCACCTTCGCGGCGAAGAGAGTGACAGAGACGAGCAATTTTGTGTAAATCTGTGTAAACAACAGGGAATCAGTTTGTCTCGAATCCATTTTGATACTTATACTTATGCCCATTTGCACAAGGTAAGTATCGAAATGGCTGCACGCAACTTACGCTACAGCTATTTTGCCCAATTAGTAAAAGACTTGCATGCAGGAGGCATTTGTGTGGCCCATCATCGCGATGACAATGTAGAAACTTTACTTCTGAATCTGTTAAGAGGATCTGGAGTAGACGGATTAGCAGGCATCGCCCCCAAAAACGGAAACATCCTGCGCCCTCTTCTCTGCATCAGCCGACAGGATATATTGCAATACCTAAAAGAAAAAAAGCAAGATTTTGTCACAGATTCAACAAATTTGGAAGACGATGCTTTAAGAAATAAAATTCGCCATCATGTAGTACCTCTTTTGGAAAGTATCAACCCGGCAGCAAGTGAAAATATCGCTCTCTCTGCCAAATACATACGCCAAGCGAAAAGTATACTTGAGAGCATGGATAGCATCAGTACATCCGACTCTTATAGGAAAGTTATATATATCCCTAAAGTATCTGTAATGAATGCTCCAAGTCCGGAATTCATACTTCATAAAGAATTAGGCAGATATGGTTTTCATGGCAATGCCATTGATGACATCTGTGAAAGCCTCTTCAGTCAGGATCGTGGTGTCGGTAAAATTTGGAAAAACGAAGACTATATGATAGTCATCGACAGAGAACAGCTGTTGATTTCTAACATAAAAGACTTGAATAACATTCAGGAGCAAAGAGCGTTCCGACTGCCAGAAGAAGGCATTTACAACATGGACGAAGGAACTCAAATCAAGATAAGAATCTTCTCGCATATGGGTGACTTCATGCCAAGCAAAGAATCGCAATGTATCACTTTGGATGCTGAAAAAGTCAGTTTTCCCCTCACCTACCGACTGGTAAAAGAAGGCGATAGATTTCAACCTTTCGGCATGAAGGGTAGCAAACTGTTGAGTGACTATATGACCGATAGGAAATTTGACTATATACAAAAAAAGACACAGCATGTATTAACTGATAGTAAAGGTGAAATCATCTGGCTTATCGGCGAACGTACGTCTGAAAAAACAAAGATTACCGAAACCACCAAGAAAATATTGGAGGTCATCATCAAATGAAAAAGAAAACATTATATATCACAAGTTTAGTTTTCATTCTGCTGGCTGCCGCCAGCACATGGAGCTATTATTGCCTGAACCCATCAAGTGATAGAGTGAACAAGGCAAAAGCAAACATAAAAGTATACAGTCACTACGAATTAATTCAAAATGGAAAAACAATACTCCGGTTCGACGAAGACACTACGACACTGGCTGCCAACTTTATGAATCGTTGGGCGTTGATTCCTTCATGTGAAGGAAGACTTGCCGCCTGCTACAACAACAGCATCAGCCGGAATCACTATCTTGGCAAAGATGCGGATAGCATCTTTAAAGAGAAAGTTGATTCTTTAGACAGTTTGTATAGAGACTCCAAATGGAAAGTTGGAGAACTGAACTATTATATTCACTCTCATTCTGTTCTGGATGTAGGCTACAACTCTATTTGCGCTTATACCCAACACGAACTGAAACTACGCGATTCTGCCAAGAAACTGATTGATTCCCTGAAACATGTACAGAAAAAGGGACATTTCAAGTTGAAACGCTCCATTTCATATCAAGCCTATTATAGAGACGAGAACGGAAAATGGAAGAGTCAGGCATGCAAACTCATCAAAGCAATGAATGGAGAAACTGCACAAGGAAGCCGCATATTCCAACTTTCCTCAGAAACAACTCCTGAAGGGGTTAAAGCTATTTCACCTCAACTTGCAGCATCTTTAGCAACAGCTCATGGAGTCACACTTCGACGCTCTATTGATTACACCCTCTTACCTGATTCTCTAGGATATTATCGGGGTACAACCGACAGTATCTATCAACCAAACGGTCATGGATGCTGGCAAGGATACGATGGAACCTATTATGAAGGTTACTGGAAAAACGGGAAACGTGAAGGATTCGGATTCAGCATTGCTCCCAAGAAGCCATTACGAATAGGCGAATGGAAAAATGACCGCTATAAAGGCGAAAGACTCGTATATACATCGGAACGTATTTATGGCATAGACCTGAGCAAATACCAGCATGGAAAAGGCAGAAAAAAATATGCTATCAACTGGAACCGTTTACGCATTACACATCTTGGACGTCTCAGCAAAAAGACCATATCAGGAACAGTAAACTTCCCGATTCGCTTCATCTATATCAAGAGTACAGAAGGTAAATCGCTGTTAAATCCATATTACAGAAAAGATTATCGTGATGCAAAAGCACATGGTTACAAGGTTGGAACCTATCACTTCTTTACCACCATAACACCTGCTGCCGAACAAGCACGACACTTTCTGAAACACAGTATCATTAGGAAAGGCGATTTTCCTCCAGTTCTTGATGTTGAACCGCTTCCTAGTCAAATCAAGAAAATGGGAGGGGCTGGAGTATTGTTTGCACGCATTAGAACTTGGCTTAGAATTGTAGAAAGAGCAACTGGTGTTAAGCCTATTCTTTACATCAGCCAAACTTTCGTAAATCGCTATCTGCCACAGGCTCCCGATCTGAAACATAACTACCAGGTTTGGATTGCACGATATGGAGAGTATAAACCAGACATCCGATTGGTATATTGGCAACTCTGCCCCGACGGAAGAGTAGCAGGAATACATGGAGAGGTAGACATCAACGTGTTTAACGGATACGATGATGCTTTTCAAAGTTTTGTTAAGAACAAGACCGTAAAATAACCTTTAAATGAGTAAGTTAGGTTAATTACGTTAAAGTAAGTTATAATTCTAGTCGCGTATCAATATTTTTATTATCTTTGCGCCAATTGTGCAATGTGTAACTAAGAGGAAAGATAATGAGACAGCTTAAGATACAAAAGAGTATAACCAATCGTAATAGTGAAGCCCTCGACAAATATCTTGTAGAGATAGGTAGAGCCCCTATGGTTTCTATTGATGAAGAAATAGAATTGGCTCAAGCTATCCGCAAGGGAGGTAGAGCTGGCGAAAGAGCAAAAAATAAGTTGATTGAAGCCAACTTACGTTTTGTGGTGTCGGTAGCAAAACAATATCAGCACCAGGGACTCACCTTGACAGACTTGATTGACGAAGGAAACATCGGACTCATCAAGGCTGCAGAACGCTTCGACGAAACACGAGGGTTCAAATTTATCTCATACGCTGTATGGTGGATTCGTCAGAGTATTTTACAGGCAATAGCAGAGCAAAGCCGAATTGTTCGACTTCCTCTCAACCAGGTAGGATCACTCAATAAGGTAAACCAGGAAATTAATAAGTTTGAGCAGGAAAACCAACGCCGTCCAAGCGTTGAAGAACTTGCTGCCAGAACGGGTGTTGACGAGGACAAGATTTCTCAGAGCATGGCTGCCAGTGGTCATCATGTAAGCATCGATGCTCCATTTAGTGATGACGATGACAACTCTATGGCAGATGTAATGGCAAGCGGAGACGATGCCAGAACAGACAAGCAGGTTGACCATGAAAGTATGGCACAAGACCTAAGACAGGTTTTAAAAGTTTGCCTCAAGGATCGCGAACTGAAAATTATCTGCGCATGCTACGGAATTGGGGAAACCGAAAAGGGGCTCGAGGAAATTGGTGATAAAATGGGGCTCACCCGTGAGCGAGTTCGCCAAATAAGAGAAAAAAGCATCACCAAACTGAGAGAATCCGGGAAGATAGGAATCCTTATGAAATATCTTGGTTAGGAAAGCTGTTGCCCAAAATATTTGGCATAGTTCTTCTGCCAAGTAACATCTTAACTCATAATAAATGAAGAAATATCAAACACACATCATTTTGACGATTATCTTCTGCATGATGGCTTTTGCAGCAAATGCAAGAAGAATGTCACCGAGAGACGCCTTTAGTGACTCGGTGATGTGTTTGGTATTTAAATATTCACAATCTGTTGACACAACAGGTAGAGCTGAGCACAAGAGTTATGCCTACACTAAATTTCAAATCAAAACAAACAAACGTAATGCAACGCTCATGCTAGTACCGACAATGTATGCGGTGGCTCATGGCGGTGGCAGAAGATTCATCAGCGAGTTTTATAACCAAATGACGCTAGACGCAAATGGCAGACCAGTTGCCAAGCGTTTGCTGAACATAAGCACCATTCCGCATAGAAGCAACACATTGTCATCAGTTCTGAAATACATGACTCCAACGGTATATGGAGAAACACTTTTCGAAACTAATATTCTTTCTCCTTTCCACTATAAGAATCGCAGATATTATAAATATGCCGTCACCCAATTACCATTCGGCAAAGCACAAGTATACGTATATCCACGTCTCAAAAACACCCAAGTTATTGAAGCACGTGCCATTGTTGATTCCCAAAGCGGAAAGATAAGCATGGTAGACTTTGAGGGCGAATATGATATGACCCGTTTCTATATCTCGATCATTATGGGTAAAGACGGATTTGGTTCACTTTCTCCTGCAAGGTGCAGCATGAGAGCTAACTTCAGTTTTATGGGTAACAAGATAACGGGCATGTATACAACTGTATACGGACTGCCGAAAATATTAAGTGATTCACTCAATAATGTAGCCGATACTGCATTAATGGCAAAAGTGCGCCCAATTGAATTAAACCAAGATGAGGCTGACATATACAGAAAATTCTATGAAAAAAGAAAACAAATAACAGATTCCTTGAATAACAACATACCAGAGAAAAACTTTGCAAAAGACATACTTTGGGATGTTATAGGTGACAATGTATTAAACAGGATTTCCCAAGGCTTCGGAAAGCAAAACCAAGGCTACTTCCGTATCAGTCCTATTCTCAACCCACTCTATATGGGATACTCCGAGCGAAAAGGAATTGTATACAAGTTTGACCTGAAGGGTGGCTACAGGTTTACAGAAAATCTGGAATTGGGGCTTCGCTTTAAAGGAGGTTACAGTATGAAACAACACAGATTTTATTTCAATATACCAATGACATTCAACTATAACCCGAAGCACAATGGATATCTGAAGTTAGAAATCGGTAATGGTAATAGAATATCGAATAATCGTGTTGCACGAAAGATGTTAGGCATCAGCAAACCTGAAGATAACGATTTTCTAAATCCACTATTCTCAAAATATCCAGGATTGTCATTACCGGAAATTTCAACAGATATTGATGCTAATAACAGGAAACTGACAGAGTTTAAAGATGATTACCTTCGTCTTACTAACCACTGGAGTTTCAACGACTATGTCGGTTTTGAGATTGGCTTGGTTTCACATCAACGAAAAGCTGTAGTAGAAAGTTTCTATAAACTGTTTAATTATCCAAGCAAATATGTGTCAGTAGCACCAGCAGTAGCTTTAGAACTGTTACCATGGGGTAAGAAAGGCTCTATCTTTAAAATAGACTATGAAAAGGGATGGAAAAACCTACTAGGTTCAAACATAGACTACGAACGGGTAGAAGCAGATGCACAAACTATTTTTCAAGCATCACGCCGTCAATCATATTCTATAAGGTTAGGAGCTGGCTTTTATACCCGCAAAGGTGATCATTGGGACTTCGTTGACTATACCAATTTCCATGACGACAATATTCCTGGAGGCTGGAATGATAGCTGGAGTGGAGAATTCGAATTACTGCCATCCCAATGGTATAATGCCAGTGATTATTACGTTCGCGGAAACTTCACTTATGAAGCTCCCATGATTGCAACTGCATGGCTCCCCCTGATTGGGAAATATATAGAAGCAGAGCGTCTGTATGTAAGCAGTCTTGTTGTAAACCATTTACACCCATATACAGAATGGGGATATGGAGTAACAACAAGAGCTATTACATTAGGATTCTTTGCAGCCTTCAAAAACACGAAGTTTAATGGCATAGGCTGTCGCTTCGGTTTTGAACTATTTAGAGATTGGTAATATTCATAAAAGCATGGATAAAACATGATTTCTAGGGCACAATATCAATAACATCATAACAAAAAACAAAATATGAGTTCACAACTAACTGTTTATAAAGCAAGTGCAGGATCAGGTAAAACATTTACTTTGGCTCGCGAGTATATGACACTCGTGATAGCTAATCCTGCTTCCTACAGAACCATTCTTGCAGTAACCTTCACCAACAAAGCTACTGAAGAAATGAAAATGCGTATCTTAGGAAAATTATACGAAATTGCACACGGACTACCAGAAGCAAACGATTATGTAAATCAAATACAGCAGGCTTTACCGTATCTTTCATCCAAACAAATTCAGAAAAATGCAGAATCAGCCCTGCATTTGCTCATACATAATTATAACTATTTCCGGGTTATGACCATCGATACGTTCTTTCAGAGTGTATTGAGAAATCTTGCACGTGAACTTGATCTGACTGCCAATTTACGGATAGAACTCAATGACTATCAAATAGAACAGCATGCCGTTGATGAACTTATAGAAAGTCTTGAAGATACCGATCGTCTACTTTTCTGGATTATGGATTATATCAAAGAAAATATTGATGATGATAAGAGTTGGAATGTCATAGGACAGATCAAGAAATTCGGTGAGAACATATTCAAGGATTATTACAAAGCTCATTCCGACAAGTTGACAGAATTGATGGAACAAGAAGATTTCTTCAAGGATTTTACCGATCGAATGAAGAAAAAGCGCGATAAGGCAAAAGAGCAGCTTAAAGAAATTGCTGCTACTTTTTTCGATTCCCTTGAAGAAGAAGGCTTTACGTCAGACGACTTAGCTGGAAAAACGAGAGGTATTTGGAGCTATTTCAACAAGCTGAAAAATGGTAAATACAGTGATGATGATCTACATAATGATACTTTTAATAAATGTCGGGAAAGTCCGGAAGCATGGGTCAAAAAATCTGATGTGAAAAATTGTACTGATATCTTCAATTATGTAGAATCGGTGCTCTACCCTATTCTGCTGTTTGCAGAAGATAATCGTCCAAGACTCACCCGCATCTTCAAAAGTACCGATCTGACCATAAAGCATCTTAATCAGCTCCGCCTTTTGGGAAGCATAGATAAAAAAGTCAGGGAGATGAACAGAGAGGCAAACCGTTTCCTTTTGAGCGATACTCAGACCTTGCTCAACTCACTGATAAAGGATAGCGATTCGCCATTCATCTTTGAAAAGATTGGCACTCAACTCGACCATATAATGATTGACGAGTTCCAAGATACTAGCACCATCCAATGGAAGAACTTTAAAGTGCTGCTCGAAGAAACCATGAGTAGAGAAGATGCAGGTAACCTCATTGTTGGTGACGTAAAACAAAGTATTTACAGATGGCGATCCGGCGATTGGAGACTGCTCAATAATATCGATAAAGAATTTAATAAAAGCGCGAAAGAAGTAAGCATAGAAACTTTGGGTACCAACTACCGCTCTGATAGAAACATCATTGAGTTTAACAATGCTTTTTTCACAGAAGCAGTAAAATTGGAGATTGAAGACCTGACAGATAAATGTCCTGAAGAATGTAAACAGCTGGAAAGCGCATATAGCGATGTCTGCCAGCAAGTACCAGACCACCATTCTGTTCCTAATGGTTCTATCAGTATTCAGCTCCTGGGCGGTGAAAATATTGAAGACAGAATGATGCAAACAACATTGGACACTGTAGACAAGTTGGTTGAAAGAGGTGTTCCTTGCAACAAAATAGCAATCCTGGTAAGAAGCAACCGTAACATACAGGACATTGCTGAGTATTTTATGAACCATTCCGACTATCCGTTGGTTTCTGATGAGGCATTCAGGCTGGATGCCTCCCAAGCAGTATGCACATTGGTTAACGCTCTCTACATTCTGGTACACCCAAATGACAATATTGCATTAGCAACTCTCAACAAGTTTTGTGACACGTATTCTGTAGCTGGAAATATGCCGGAACAACTTTTGACCAATCGTTCTGAGTATCTGGAAATGCCACTGTTCGATCTCACAGAACGCCTTTTTGCAGAACTTAAACTTGGCGAAATAAAAGACATGATCAAGCAAACTGCCTACATCTGTACTTTTTATGATTGCTTAAGTAAATATCTCACAGATAACAGTAGTGATATCACTGGATTTCTGAAAGAGTGGGATAACCGTATCCACGAAAAAAGTATTCATAGCGATGGCGATGGCGGTATCAGATTCCTTACTATACATAAGAGTAAGGGACTGGAATACGATCATGTTATCATGCCTTACTGTGACTGGCAACTAGAAAAAGCCAACACTATCTGGTGCACACCGCAAGAAGCTCCATACAACGAGCTTCCACTGGTACCTATAGATTTCAGTGCTAAACTGATGAAGCAAAGTATATATGAAGCAGATTATAATCATGAACATCTGCAAAACATAGTCGACAATTTGAATCTGCTTTATGTAGCCTTCACACGTGCCAGTCACAATCTGATTGTAATTGGCAAACGAGCTAATAGTGCATATCGTTCTGCCATTATTGAATCTGTACTCGACAAGGTAGCCAGCCGCCTTGAAGCTAATGATGTAAAGATGGAGTTAACAGGAATAGGTTCTGATGCCAAAACAGATGACATATCTTTCTGCTATAATGAAATATATGTACCTGATTCTTCCAAGAAATCAAACGAGAAGAAGGATACAAACGTGCTCTCAGCCTATTCTCAACCTTTAGAAATTAAAATAAATGTTACGCCTGAAATGCCAGAATTCAGACAAAGTAACCAGAGCCGTGACTTTATAAAGCGTGATGAAACTGAAGAACAACAGAAGTTTTATATCAAAATGGGTACCATTTTGCACAACCTCTTTTCTACAATCCGCACGGTTGATGATATTGATGGAGCCCTGAAACAGTTGGAGTTAGACGGACTTTTATACGATCAAGACCTCACACCAGAGAAAATAAAGGAGATGATCAGGAAAAGACTTGAATCACCAAAGGTCGCAAAATGGTTTGACAAGGAACTGACCATACTAAATGAATGTTCTATCCTGACAGTTGAAAATGGAAAAGTGGCAGAATACCGTCCAGACCGCGTGATGCAAAACTCAAAAAATGAAACCATCGTGGTAGACTTCAAATTCGGTAAACAGAAAGTAGAACACCATGAACAGGTTAGAAAATACATCGGTTTGTTAAAAAGTATGGGACATCACCGAGTAAAAGGTTATCTATGGTATGTATACCCTAACAGAATAGTTGAAGTGATAAAATAATATGGTTCTATTGCCCCTTTCCAAAAAGTAGGGCAAAATAAAGAACAGTTGCAAACATTGAAAAGTCCATTAAGATATGAAAACATTTTTAAAATATGTAGCAAGAGATATTCTCGAGAAATATGGAAACAATCTCAACGACATTGCCGTCGTGTTTCCAAATAAACGCGCCGCTCTTTTCCTCAACGAGAGTCTGGCACGTTTGACTGATCACCCTATCTGGTCGCCATCTTACATAACTATCAGCGACCTTTTTCGCAAACATAGCACATTGAAAGTTGGAGACCCAATCAAACTTGTTTGCGATTTACATAAAACATTCGTAGCCTGCACTGGTATTGATGAGACCCTAGACCATTTTTATGGATGGGGACAACTTCTTATCACAGATTTTGACGATATTGATAAAAACATGGCAGAAGCAGAAAAACTCTTTGCCAATCTTAGCAATATACATGAACTTGATGACATCTCATATCTTACAGAAGAACAGAAAACGCTGATTAAGAAATTTTTTAGCAATTTCAACGTTGATCACAACTCTGAACTCAAAAAGAGATTTCTACAATTATGGAGCCATTTTCTTGATATCTATAAGCAGTTCAACATGCGTCTTGAAGAACAAGGATTGGCTTATGAGGGGGCTCTGTACAGGAAAGTTGTAAATGATGAAAATATCAAATTCCAACACAAGAAATATCTCTTTGTCGGTTTTAATATGATGCAAGTAGTAGAACGGAAACTCTGCGACCGCTTGATGAAAGAGGGTAAAGCACATTTCTATTGGGACTACGATGACTATTATATGCAAAACAACCATGAGGCAGGTCACTACATTCGTGAATATCTCAAATATTATCCTAACGAATTGAATGATATGCCTCCTCATGATCTTCGTGAAATTTATCATAACTTTGATAACAATAAAGACATTACATACATTTCGGCATCAACTGAAAACATCCAGGCCCGCTATGTAAACCAATGGCTTAAAGAAAAGAAACGCTATAAATATGGAAAAAAAGTGGCTATAGTATTAGCCGATGAAGGATTGTTGCAAAGTGTAATACATAGTCTTCCTACAAACGAAGACATCAAGTCGTTGCCAGATTATTCTGAGAACGACAAGTTAGCATATAATATTACATTGGGCTATCCGCTTCAACAGACACCATTCTACAGTTTGCTGCAACAGCTCATCAAGTTGCAGGGCGTAGGTCACCCCAAGCATAGTAACAACTATCGCTTACACAATGTGCTCATGGCACTCCGTCATCCATATACACGCTATATTTCTCAAAATTATAGCAAACTCTTGAGCGCTCTTGATGAGCAGAAGCAGTTCTATCCTACCCGCCAATTCCTAAGCATGGATGGTGATGAAGGTTTGTCACTGCTTTTCAAAGATTTGGGTGAGACTGCAACAGAAAATGAATACAACTTGAGACTCATCCAGTATCTGCTGGATATTTTGAAGACAATAGGTGTGAATAGCAAAGAACAGGACGATCCTTTATTCCAGGAATCGCTCTTCAGGACCTATACCTTATTGAACCGTCTGCAAGAACTCATCCAGACAGGAGACTTAGCAGTAGACTGCATCACTCTAGAACGACTCATCCAACAGCTCATCCAGTCAACAAGTATTCCTTTCCATGGTGAACCTGCAGAAGGAATACAGGTAATGGGTGTATTGGAAACTCGAAATCTTGATTTCGAGCATATCTTAGTACTCTCATGCAACGAAGGGAAACTGCCGAAAGGTGTGAACGATGCTTCATTTATTCCCTATTCATTGAGAAAGGCATATGGCTTGACTACGGTAGATAACAAAGTAGCCATATACGCCTATTATTTTCACAGTCTGCTCCAACGCTCACACGACATCACTTTATGTTACAATAACGCAACAGAAGATGGTCAATCGGGTGAGATGAGCCGTTTTATGCTACAACTCCTGGTAGAAAGCCATCATGACATCGAGCGCTTTTCTTTGGTCGCAGGACAAAACACACTGCGTCCTACTTATGAACCAATAGAGAAAAAACTGCATGCGCTCAGCCAGCTCAAGAATTTGAAAATGCTTACGCCAACATTTCTGAATACATATTTGAGATGTGAAAAGCAATTCTACTATAAATATGTAGAAGGACTGATTGAACCAGATGAAATTGATGAGGACGAAGTAGACAACAAAGTATTTGGAAATATATTCCATCGTGCAGCAGAACTGTTCTATCTGGGATTAGCAAGCAGCGATGCTCTGACAACCGACGGTAAAGGAGAACTCAAACTGACTCGTCCTATCATTGTATCAAAAGAGCAATTAGAGCAAGCCTTAAAAGATGAATCGCTTGTTTATCGCCTGGTAGATCAGGCGTTCAGAGAAGAACTCTTTAAAGTCAGCGCTGCAGGGTATCACCCGAAATATAATGGTCTGCAACTGATCAATAAAGAAGTAATAGCAAGGTATATCCGGCAACTTGTCACGATAGATATGCGCCAGGCTCCATTCACCATACTCGGATTAGAGCTGGTTGTAAAAACTGACGTCGAAGTAGAAACAAGTATCGGCAATTTATCTCTGTCAATAGGAGGTTTTATCGACCGACTGGACGCTGTTGCAGCTAACGGTCATGCAAATGGCAATAATCTTGCAGAACGAATCCGCGTAATAGACTATAAAACAGGACGTATTTCAACAACACGTCCAAGAGAACTGAGCGAAGTGTTTGATCCATCCATGCTCAACAAGCATACAGATTATTATTTACAATCTATGCTCTACTCGATTATTGTAAGCCACAACAGGAATCTGAATCCGGCTCAAGAACCCGTATCTCCAGGCTTGCTGTTTATACAAAATGCAGGAGCAGAAGATTATGATCCGACATTAAAAATGGGCAAGGAACTCATCAGTAGCATAGATGTATACGAAGAAGAGTTTATGAAACAACTGAAAGTTCTCATCGCCAACATCTTTGACAAGGACCAACCATTCCGGCCTACAGATGATAAGCATCGTTGCGAATACTGTCCATACGCAGCTTTATGCAAGTCATAGAAACATATATAAATATGTGGAAACCAAAATGATTGGTTAAAATGAGCAAAATACTTGCTTTTTTGAATTATTCTATGTATATTTGCAAAAAGAATTATTGAGTATGACAGAAAAAGAAATAAACAAGATAGTTAGTGAGAACTTAAACTATGTAAAATCAGTAGCCAACCAGTATAAAGGTAAAGGCGTTGAGTTTGATGACTTGGTTAGCGAAGGAACGCTGGCAATGCTTATGGCAGCCAGAAAGTTCCAAGCCGACCGGGGCACCGATTTTGTGGCTTATGCCGGTCCATTCGTTCACAAGGCTATATCACAGGCCATTGATAAACAATCAGGAGTTTATCGTTTACCGAAAGATCAGAAGAAATATGCCCCAAGAAACGCAGACAAGGCTGTATCTGTAGATGCGCCACTAAGCGCAAACAATCCGTATACCCTATTAGACATATTAAACGATCCGGATGTAAAGATTGCAGATGATACCCTGAACATAGAAATGATGAAGAAAAAGATGGCAGAAAGCATTGCAGATTTATTGCCACGAGAGAAAAAAATCATCACCAAATTCTATGGTATAGGGGTTCCTAAGGAAACGATGGCTGAAATTGCTGAAGATATGGGGCTCAAACGCGAGCGAGTTCGCCAGATACGAAATCTGACCATACGCAGATTGAACAGGAGTATCCGCCACCAGGCATTGAGAAACTACTTCAAGAGGTAACTCGCAATAGTTTGTAAAAACAAAAAGGAGGGTGAATCATTAACTTATGATACACCCTCCTTTTTGTTTCATGTTCTAGTTATTAACTATTAAACTTACTCCAATCCCTTAAAATGATTAGCACGATATTGACGAGGAGTAACGCCTATTCGCTTGAAGAAATTAGCATAGAAACTCTGACGAGTATTGAAACCAGCCATTTCGCTGATACCTTCTACAGTCATTCTTGCATAACGTTTATCGGTAAGTAAAGACATAGCATCGTTTACTCGATAATCATTCACCAACTCGGCATAATTCTTATGAAATCGAGTTGCGCATACAGCAGAAATATAGCGAGAGTTAGTATTCAAATCCTCTGCAAGTTTCTTGGAACTATAGTCTGGGTCCTTGTACTTTCTTTCAGTAACAAGAACACGGATTATCTCGTCGCGAAGGCGGTCCTTAGTTTCTTCACTCAGCATAGATTGATATCTTGCTATTTTTTCTTTTTTAGGTTGAATATTGTACTTAGCCATAGTTATGTTATAAAATTTATTACAACAAAGGTACGACTTTTATTTAGAACGACCAAATTTTTTCTCACTTTTTTGAAAAATAAACACAAAAAAGTCGTTTATATGAAATAAAATGGTTATTTTTGCATTAATTTTCAAGCTCAAAGCCGAGTATATCATAATTATTAGACAAGAAGCATAGATATGAAGCAAATATTGTGGTTTATAAAAACGTATTTTACGTTTGTCATTTTGTTCGGTTTTCAGAAACCATTTTTCATGATATTGGAAAAGGCTTCTGCTACACAACCTATCGATAATATCTGGAGCGAAATGCCTACAGTGATGTGGTATGGTTTATCACTCGACCTCTCTATGGCTGGTTACCTCACCGCACTACCGGGTTTGTTGCTCATCGCAATGATTTGGTTTCGTAAGGAGATTATACGTCCTATTCTGAATGCTTATTATATACTGGCATCTTTCCTGGTTTCCATTACATTCATACTGAATGCAGGATTATATCCATATTGGAACTTCCCGCTAGATAGCACTCCATTATATTATTTCTTTACTTCGCCAAAGGATGCACTTGCAAGTGTTGGAGGGCTTTACATCTTTTTTGCTCTCCTCATCACTGTGCTGCTTACCATAGCCGTCTGGTTCGCACTCCGCATGCCTCATACCCAGAAGCGCTATTCCAGCAGATACAGCAACTATGGTTTTGGAGATTTCGGCAGTGGTCGCAGAACACGCTACTCTGACATAGAGCATCATCGTATGCGCCATTCTCTTATTTTGTTGCTGCTTACTGCCCTTCTCTTCATCCCTATCAGAGGAGGATTTACTGTATCTACAACAAATACAGGAAAGGCATATTTCAGCCAAAATGCGTTTTTGAATCATGCTGCCGTCAATCCGATGTTCAGCCTGTTTGAATCACTTACCCATCAGGAAGATTTTGCATCGCAATACCGATACATGTCAGAAGAAGAAGCTAACAAGCTCTTTGCTCAAATGGTAAGTTCAAGCGACCAGAATACCTACCCGCTCCTGAATGAAGAAGCTCGGAAAAACGGAAAGCCAGATATACTTATTATTATTATGGAAAGCTTTGCCAACGACATCATGCCTTCCGTCGGAACACATAAAGACGTAGCGGTCTGCTTGGACTCAATAGCCCAAAAGGGAATTTTCTTCCCAAGATTCTATTCCAATACTTTCCGCACGGATCGTGGATTGGTTGCTGTTTTGAGCGGTTATCCTGCACAACCTACAACCAGCATCATGCGCTACCCAGCAAAATCTGCACAATTACCATCATTGGCACGTTCATTGGCTAAAGCAAAGCATTACGGCAATGCATATTATTATGGTGGTGATGTTGATTTTGCCAACCAACGCTCTTGGCTGGTTTCCCAGGGCTATGAGAGAATCATTTCAGATAGTGATTTCCCTATAGAAGACAAATTGAGCAAATGGGGAGTACACGATCATATAGTAGCCAACCGGCTGCTTGCAGACCTCAGGAAAGAACAAAACACCAAACAGTCTATGCTGAGAGTATTCCAGACATCAAGCAGTCATGAGCCATTCGATGTGCCATATAGCAGACTGAAAGACAAACGTTTAAATGCATTTGCTTACACTGATAGCGTCATAGGTCATCTTCTGCGTGAATACAGCAAATTGCCTAGATGGAAAAATACTTTGGTATTACTCGTTGCCGATCATGTTGGCGCATACAAAGAACATCTTGACAACTTTGACCGCAGCCGCTATCAGATTCCACTTATCATGACCGGTGGAGCAATAGCTCGCCCAATGAATGTTAAGCTCATAGGAAGTCAGCATGATATAGCAGCTACACTGCTCGGACAATTAGGCATTCCTCACAAAGACTTCTTGTTCAGCAAGAACATGTTGAGTGATGCTACTCCTAAATTTGCATTCTTTGATGTACCCGATGCTTTCGGCATGGTATCAGAGGAAAACTCTATCATCTACGACAACAAATCCAAAAAGGTTGTTTATGATAAAGGCAAAAAAGGTTATAACCTGAAGCGAGGCATGGCTTATCTTCAGAAGTTGTACGATGACTTGAGTGCAAAATAGCCCAAACGACAGGGCAACAGATTATCAGAAACAAGAAAGCGAACATTACAGAATTTCATAAAGAAAGACTATGATAGAATTACTTCATCAAATAGAACAGATTGATACGCAGATTTTTCTGTTTTTCAATGGTTTTCACAACGTGTATTGGGATTACTTCATGATGATTTTCTCAGACCGTTTTGTATGGGTTCCGTTCTATGCCAGTTTTATCTTTGTACTGCTGAAGAATTTTCCTGTCAAGGTTGTGATGAGCACTATAGTTGTCATCACTCTGATTATCTTGTTTTCAGATCAGACTGCATCAGGAATTCTGAAGCCATTGGTAGCAAGAATGCGTCCCAGCAATCCTGATAATCCTATCAGTCCGATGGTACATGTTGTTCAAGGATATCGGGGTGGAAGATATGGTTTCCCGTCTTCTCATGCAGCCAATGCATGGAGCATGGCCTTCTTTGCCCAATATCTGGTTCGCCGGAGCAAACTCACGATATTCTTATGCCTATGGGCATTGATAACCAGTTATTCCCGAATGTATCTCGGTGTACACTATTTTGGCGACATCCTGATTGGTACCCTCATTGGTTTTCTCTATGCCACCTTATATTATTATATATTTCAGTATTTTTTAAGGAAGCATACCGAACGTTTTAAGCCCAACCACGACATCAGATTTGCAAGCGTCCCTATCATTACGGGGCTCGTTTCTATTTGGGTAATCATTTGTACCAGTGGAATACTGTCTTTCTATAGCATACCACTGAGATAAACAAATGTATAAAAAGAGTTAGCTTATAAAAATGGTTTAGATTATACATTATTATTAACATATAAAATTTAAAGATTATGAAGAAATTATCAATTCTTGCATTTGCTATGGGCCTGATAGCTTTCACAGCATGTTCTGAGAAAAAAGCACCAGCACAGGCACCAGCTCAGGCAGAACAGACAGTTGTAACCGATTCTGCATTTCAGGCTGCCGCAGCCGGTGAATATAAGAGCGCAGATGGTGAGCGCTGTGTAACTTTGAACAGTGATTTCTCTGTTAAAGTAAAAGGCCTTGATAAGGAATTTTACAAGTGGGAATTGCCAGCTAAGCCAGAAGGTAAAGCAGCAGTGATTATCCTGAGCCGCAAGGGTCTTGATGCCGACGTTCAGGAGCAGGCAACACTCGATACAGAAGAAGGTTCTATCATTATTAAGAACGAAACATTCCGCAAAAAGTAATAGAATATGAACCTGGTATAAAAAGCAAAACGCCCTCGCTTCACAGCGAAGGCGTTCTTTTTGGTATTAGTTTCATTTAAGGTAAAAAGATTGTATTCAGGATAACGATGCAAAGATAGACATATTTTTCGAAACGAACGAATCTTTTTATATGTTTAAAAACATATTTTGTGAATTATTGCTCCCAAAACAAAATTATCGCTCCCAAAACAAAATTATCTGCCAGATAATTTCGGTACTTACAATTAAATTTGTATCTTTGCACCATAAATTTAAAAATTATTCTTTTTATTGAATTATGGCAATTAATGAAGAAAACAATTTGGAAGAGAAGAAAAGTATCTCTTTCGTAGAACAGTTAGTTGAGGAAGATCTCAAAGAAGGCAAAAACGGAGGACGAATCCAGACGCGTTTTCCGCCAGAGCCTAATGGTTATCTGCATATCGGCCATGCCAAAGCTATCTGCATGGACTTTGGTGTTGCAGAGAAATATAATGGTGTTTGCAATCTTCGTTTTGATGACACTAACCCTAGCAAGGAAAACAATGAATATGTAGAGAATATTCTTCAAGACATCCAGTGGCTCGGATTCAAGTGGGGCAATATCTACTATGCTTCTGACTACTTTGAGAAGCTTTGGGATTTTGCTGTCTGGATGATCAAGAAGGGCAATGCATATATAGATGAACAAACTGCTGAAGAAATTGCACAGCAGAAGGGTACTCCTACCTCACCGGGTACTGCTAGTCCATATCGTGATCGCCCAATCGAAGAAAGCCTTGCTTTGTTTGAGAAGATGAATACTCCTGAGGCCGTAGAAGGCAGCATGGTTCTTCGCGCAAAACTCGATATGGCGAATCCAAATATGCATTTCCGCGATCCTATCATGTATCGTATCATCCATACTCCTCATCACCGTACAGGAACTAAATGGCATGCATATCCTATGTATGATTTTGCTCATGGACAGAGTGACTACTTTGAAGGGGTAACTCACTCTATCTGTACATTGGAATTTGTACCTCACCGTCCGCTTTACGATAAGTTCATCGACTTCTTGAAGGAGAAGGACGGAACTGCAGATGTATTAAACGACAATCGTCCACGTCAGATTGAGTTCAACCGATTGAACCTCACTTATACAGTAATGAGCAAGCGTAAGCTTCACCAGCTGGTTGATGAGAAACTGGTTATCGGATGGGACGACCCACGTATGCCTACTCTTTGCGGAATGCGCCGTCGCGGTTACTCTCCTGAGAGTATTCGTATGTTTATCGACAGTATCGGATATACTAAGTTCGATGCTCTCAACGATATGGCCTTACTCGAAGCATCTGTTAGAGAAGACTTGAACAAGAAAGCATGTCGTGTGAGTGCAGTACTTGATCCTGTAAAACTCGTAATTACCAACTATCCGGAAGGTGAAACAGAGGAAATGGAAGCCATCAATAATCCAGAAAATGAAGCTGATGGCACACACACCATCACATTCTCCAAGAATCTCTGGATAGAGCGTGCTGACTTTATGGAAGATGCTCCTAAAAAATTCTTCCGTATGACTCCGGGTAAAGAAGTTCGTCTGAAGAATGCTTACATCGTTAAGTGCACTGGATGCACAAAGGACGAAAATGGCGTTATCACTGAAATTCAGGCAGAATACGATCCTATCAGTAAGAGCGGCATGGAAGGTGCCAACCGTAAGGTTAAGGGTACATTGCATTGGGTATCAGCAGATCACTGCGTAAAGGCAGAGGTGCGCGAATACGACCGTCTCTTTATGGTAGAAAATCCATCTGCTGATGAACGTGACTTCCACGAGTTGCTCAACCCAGACAGCTTCCACGACTATCCTAACTGCTATATTGAGGAATATGCAGCCAACAAGAAGCCAGGTGAATATCTCCAGTTCCAGCGTATCGGTTATTTCATGGCCGATCTTGATTCTACTGCAGAAAAACCAGTATTCAACAAAACCGTTGGCTTGAAGGATACATGGGCAAAACAGAATAAATAAATCACCTATATCTGTCTCAGTTTCAACACTGAGACAGATATTATTTAGATTCAGATAACAAATGAATACAGCAGAGCTTTTTCTTTGGATACTCGACAATTTAAATTACTGGGTAGTAACCCTTTTCATGGCTATCGAGAGTTCATTCATCCCATTCCCATCAGAGGTGGTTGTTCCACCTGCAGCATGGAAAGCCATGGATCCTGATAGCGGAATGTCGTTTATCCTAGTCATCGTGTTTGCCACCATTGGTGCCAATATCGGTGCACTTATCAACTATTATTTAGCTAAATGGGTAGGCCGCCCTATCATCTACCGTTTTGCAGACAGCCGCATCGGACATATGTGCCTGATAGACCGCCAAAAGGTAGAAGTTGCAGAAGAGTATTTCCGCAAGCATGGAGCCGCATCCACTATTTTTGGGCGCCTGGTACCAGCTGTTCGCCAATTAATCAGTATTCCAGCCGGTTTGGCAGGTATGCATGTAGGCAAATTCTTGCTCTATACCACAATCGGTGCTGGCATCTGGAATACTGTTTTAGCAATCATCGGTTGGGGGATATACCAATATACAGACTATAAAACAACTCAAGATGTATATCAGCAGGCATTAAAGTATAGTCATGAGCTCGGTTACATCATCTTGGCTCTTGCCATTGTTATTGTAGCTTTCCTTGCATACAAGGGGCTCAAGAAGAAATAAGAAACTATCCCCCATCCTGCTTCCTCAAGCGGGATGGGGGATTTTCTTCAGTATAATTCCCCGCACTTCACTTTTACCTTTGCACCTGGAAACAAGTTTAAACGAATTGGTTAACGGGTGTTAAGGTGAACTGTATGTCACTCTAGAATATCACTATTTTTTGATTCAGTCCTTCGCCAAGCCAAATGTTTTCTTGTTTCCATTTAATGCTAAAATGTCAATAATATGGATAAGGAACTTTACTTTGGCGTAGATGTCTCCAAGAAGACTCTCGACCTTGCTTATTATGATGGTGAAACCATCGACTGGAAGAATGCTCATATTAAGGTGAGCAATGATGATGCTGGGTTCAAAAAGATTGGCTCCTGGGTCGCAAAGGTAGGAAAAGACTTCGATACCTTTTTGTTCTGTATGGAATATACTGGACTCTATAACCAAAACTTCAGATTATGGCTGGAATCCAAAGAATATATCTATGGTATGGTGGAACCTCGCAAAATGCATCGCTTCGAGCCAGACTTGGATGATGACCAGCGCTCTCTAGACCGTATCAAGACTGATGAACTGGATGCTTTCAGAATAGCAATCTATTGTGAGCAGAACCACAAGAAGATTCTTCGCAATCCCTCCAAACTTCCTTCACCTGTCTATTTCAAGTTGAAGAGATTGCTGGCAGAGCGTAAGCAGAACACCAAGCAGTCAACTCTCTATAAGCAGCAGCTTCATGATATCAGCGCATACGATACAGACTTATCCGTTGAACGCAAGAAACTCCTGCTGAAGAACATGCAGGAAAACCAGAAAGCAATAGACAAAGAGATTGACAGCTACATGAATGAAGATACAAGCATCAGAAAGAATTACAATCTGCTGACCTCCATTCCTGGCATTGGTCGCATCATAGCGTTGGAAACCATTGTATTGACGGAAAATTTCACTGCAATCAGCAATCCTCGCAAATATGCCTGTTACATAGGAATAGCCCCTTTTAAAAAGGAATCTGGTACCTCAGTAAGAAAGAAAACGGGGGTTTCCAAGAAAGGCTTTTCTGAAGCCAAGGCAGACTTATCCATAGCTGTCCTTTCCGCCATAAGGAACAATCCTTCAATAAGAGACTATTGGATACGCAAGAGAAAGGAAAAATGCGGTGGCATCGTGCTCAATGCCGTCAAGTTCAAGCTGGTCCTTCGTATGTTTGCCGTGATAAAGCGTGGAACACCATATGTGGAGACAGATGCATATAAGAACTAAAATGCAGCAAAAGTGAACTATCGCACTTCTTAGAGCATAACTATTTCCCGACTAAGTCTTTTGTCTGCGTTTTTTTCACTACCTTTGCCGGAGCATCTGAAATGGAAGGAACTCCGGACGGGGGTAGTGAACTATTTTGTCTTAGACAAAGACCTTTCCCTGATCTAGTCTCCCCAGCCTGAAATGCCAGGTCAAGTGCCGTTTAGGGAATTAGCCGTGGAAGCTTTTAAAAGATGTGGCTTACCCTGACATAGAGAGCTCCTTCCTACAAAATGCGGTACAAAGGTATGAAAAATAAATCATTTATCGGCATCGACATCTCAAAAAATGTCATTGACGTATCAATTTTCTGTGAAGAAACCCCAATTAAGGACTTTTCTCACGATGTATTCAACAATTCCCGCAAGGGATTTGGCGAAATGTGCACATGGCTCAAGAAGAATCATGTGGTTCTCTCGAACAGTCTCTTCGGAATGGAGTTCACCGGCAGCTATTCCATGGAGCTGGAGAAGTTTCTTAATACCAGGAACTATCAGTTCTGCATGCTCTCCACCCATGTGGTAAAGCATTATCCCATGGGGCCCAAGGACAAGAGCGACAAGATTGACTCTGCCAAGATTGCAGACTTTCTCTATCGCTATAATGGTACTGAATGTGTCAAGCCTTATAATATGCCTGACAAGACCATGCAGAGACTCAAGGCACTGATGAATGAGCGTAAGTTCCTGGTGGAACAGCGTACATGCTTCATGAACAGAAGACAGCTATGCATCACAAAGGAAGATGCCCAGTTATATGATGGCTACATCAAAAAATTCAGCCGTGACATTGAGAACATCGAGTTGGAAGAACAGAAGTTGCTGGCTACAGACGATAGCCTCTTGTCTACTTACAAGAATCTTCTGACAATACCGGGAATAGGCTTCGTCAATGCCATAAATGTCATTGTCATTACCCGAAACTTTACCGCTTTTGAAACAGCAAGGCAATATGCCAGTTATGTCGGCGTGGCACCGCACTTCCGCACTTCAGGCACCAGTGTGAAATGGCGTCCCCGACCTTCAGCACGCTGTGATGGTCAGGCGAAAGCAGATCTATCCATGGCGGCCACAGTTGTTGTACAATATGATGCAGAGTTACAATCATTTTATAACCGTAAATTAGGAGGTAAGCAAGATTCAGACACAAAACGCAAGGCATTGAATGCCGTTAAGTTCAAACTTGTTCTCAGAATGTTCGCTATAGGTAAGCAGAACAGAAAATGGGAACCGTTGGATTCAAAGAGCAGCAATGAAAAACTTGCAATATCATAAGTCCGAAACAAGTGAACTATAGCAGTCTGTGCTACTGCCATTTAGAGTCTTGTAAAGACACAAACACGGATAACTAATTAGGAATCTAGCCACACGCTATTAAAAGAACGAGTTCCGTGTTGATTTGTAACAGAAAAATCATTTTTGACCATTTCTGCTACCGATATTTTAGTGCCTGTATGTTCCAAAATACCTCTTTTGTATTTATTAACACAAAAAGTTGCTCAAAAATTTGGCTATGTCTTAGGAATCGGGAAACGACAAGGGTCTATATGCCACGAATAAAAGGTGGCGTATAGACCCTTGATTATATGGTGATATTCGTAATCTACATCTCCGCTTTCTGCAGCTTTATATCCTCTGCCGAAGGAAAGAGAAGAAGCAGAACGCAGGCAAAACCAAGCAGCACGCCCTGAACCAACGGCCACCGGTACGTAGCGGAATTGAAAATCGCTGACCGAAGGGTAAAGCAAAGGGGGAAGGGCGACTCTAGTTAAAAGAATGATAAAAACTTTTCTAATTTAATAATTGCTTGGCAGAAACTTCTACTACCCCGCCATTTCCGTCACTAATGACAACAGGACGATTGTATAAAGCCTTTTCTACCAACATATCATGCTGAGCTTCAACTAAGCCTGATTCAACTTTGTTGATAAAGCCCTCAATCTCACTTTCACTCATAATCCTTAATTCTTTTAAATTTAACAATATCCTTAATCTTTGTTGGAAGCAGTCTACCTCCGAAAGCAACACGTTCTCCTTTATTTAAACTGTTATCAAATAGAATCCAGATATCCACTTCTTTCATAAATATCTCAAAAAGATTCTTAAGGCCAGCCTTATACCTACGTTCAATTACAGGCAAAGGAATGTTATGCCCGCGACTAGCTACTCTATCAGCTACACGTCTTTTTGCAAGCTCTATACTATCCAGCCAAAAGAACAAGAGATGCACAACATACCCTTTTTCTTGTGCTCTGCGCACCAGGTTAATATAAGATCTGGTTGCTAAAGTAGTTTCTATGGAGAACGATTCACCCATTTCCAGCAAATCTTCTATTCTCCTAAGCATCAAACGCCCTGCTTCTATCACTACTCCTTCAGGATTGAAAGGCGAGAGACCTTTTGCAATTTCATCAGCATTAACAAATTCCTTAACGAGCAAAGACTAGGGAAGAATCGTCTTAGAAGCAGTCGTTTTGCCTGCTCCATTACAACCTGCTATTATATATAAATGCTTAACCATTTGATTCACATTTAAATTCTTTTGGATGCAAATATACTGCAAAATCTTGATAACGCCAAATATTTGAATGAAATTAACATCATTATTGGCTAATAACTGAACTTTCACATATCAGGAAGTTAAAGGACTGAACTTCGCATGTGGCTTAAGTACGGGCTGAAGGCCCAAAAGCTCCTAGCCCAGGGCTAGGAGCTTCTGCCCTTTCAGGGCGTATGGGGTAAAGTCTTAACTCCTCAGCGACTATAGAGAGCGATAACTCATTTAACTTCTTTAACTCATTTAACTCTTTAACTCCTTAACTCCTGAACCTGCGAAACCTGAATCTAATATGCGAAACTTCAAGTTTTCTGCGTTAATATTTGTTTAAAAATCAGTCCTTTTTCGGTATCGTTAACTTCTTTTATCTGATAATCGTTTAACACAATATAAGACGGGATTCCATACCTCACTCGCATTTTCAAAGATTTCAGCGGTAAAAAAAGAGAAAAAAAGGGACCCTAAAAAAAGGCACCCATTTCAGAACCGAAAATAAACGCTTAAAATATGTAAAAACGGGTTGAATCCTTAAAATATGTTTATAAAAAGCGAAAAACACCCTTCACCACCCTTCACCCGTAACTATTTGACACATAAAACGTTAAATAAAAAGGTGAAGGGTGAAGGTTTGAAAACTCTTTTTTATATATACGCGCGGCAAGGGAAAAAATCCGTTTTTTCATTTTTCTGGCTTTCCGGCTTTTCCAAAAATCCTAAAAAAAAGAATATAATATAAGATTTAAAATATACCCTTCACCCTTCACCTCGTCACTTTTCCGATGTTTCACTTCTTCACTACTTCTTCTTCGAAATACCCCTACAAAAATGGGCGCAAAAATGCTGCGTTAAAAACTTTAACCTAGGTTATTCTTTGTAAAAAGTGAGGGCTATAGCCCTCACTGCCAATGTGCAGCTTTTTGTGTAACTTCGCAGCATGGAAAATAATAACATAACAAAACAAGAAGTGCTGAAATTTTCAGCAGAAATGGAAGAAGAAGCCAGCGTAAAAATGGCTATCGCCAACGTATGTGGTGTAAATGCCACAGACGGCACTCAGGCAGACCGCCCGGAACATCCTCTTCACCATGATCTTCTATATCACCGTCTCGGGCAAGGGATTCCGCATCCTGCTCAGATATATGCGTCCTGAAGGATGCAATCTCACTGCCACCGAACTCCACCTGCTCGCCATCAGGAAAGCCATGGAACTGTACGACAAACTGTTGGGTATCAGCAGCGACAAGCAATGCCAGGACATGGTGAGAAGCTGCGGACTGGCTTACGACCCCGAGGCTTACTTCAACTGGAATGCCGAAGTTCTCGCCATCACCTGGGAGGAGGTGGAGAACTTCGAAAAAGCTACAAAGCAACAGGAGGAACAGAACAGGAAAAGGCAGACGGAGGCTGAAAAACCCAAAAAGAAAAATCCTCGCAAACAGGAAGACGAGGCGCCACCCAAGACGCTCACCACCGAAGAGATTCTGCAATATGTAGACAAACTGGCGGAGAGCTGGGAAGAGCGGTTTGAGGAGCATCATCACAACAGCTACGTAGTAAGATACGCCACATTCTGCCTCTGTTTCGGAGCCGAAAAGGAGGAGGCTGTGAAACATATGGCAGATAAGTTTGGCGGCGAATATGCCGATACCGAGCGGGTGGCACGGGAGATTTACAAGCATACCGAGCGGCTGGGAACCTGGAAGATAAGACAGCAGGGAGATGATGAGCAGAAACGCTATACCAGCATGAGAGCACTGCTGGGATGGCTGGGAGCCCGATATGAAATGCACCACAACACGCTGAGCAACCAGTATGAAGTGCGCGCCATCAACACCGGAGAGAAACTCTATCTCGACTGGACCGAAGTGGATACCCGGGTGAGCAATTCCCTGTTCGTGAAGATGGAACTGGAGAACATCTGTACCACTCAGAAAAAGCTGGATACGGTGATAAGAAGTAACTTCAGTCCCGAATTCAACCCCATGGAGGAATATCTGAAGAGTCTGCCGAAATGGGACGGAAAGACTGACTATATCGCTGAATTGGCCCATCGGGTAACCGTGATGCAGACAGGCGGTTACCGCCATACGGAGGAGGATTTTGTCTATGCCTTCAAGAAATGGCTGGTCAACATGGTGGTTTGCTGGGTTCAGCCCGATGTCACCAACCAGTCTATCATGGTTTTCGTAGGCAAGGGCGGCATCTTCAAGACCACGTTTTTCGACCATCTTCTGCCGCCCCATCTGCGCAAGTATTTCGCCAACGATTCTACGGGCGACTACAAGAACAAGGATTTCCTGCAGATGTGTGCCAGCAAGGCGATAGTGTGTCTCGATGAGTTCAGCTGTCTGCGCGGCAAGAACCTGGATTCCTTTAAGAGCAACATCACGAAGCGCAACATCAGCATGCGAATCCCTTATGCCGAGTGGGACTGCATCTTGCAGAACAATGCGGGGTTCTGCGCCACGAGCAATGAGGTTCATATCATCGATGATGACGAGAACCGCCGTTTCCTCATCTGGCGCATCGAGAAGATCAAGAGTCCCATCGACTTTCCCTTCAATTACGAGGGCATCTACTCCCAGGCTGTGGCACTGGCTCAGGAGGTGATAGAGAAGCGCCGGAGGGGTGAGCCTTGCGACTGGGTTTACTGGTTTACGAAGGAGGAGAACGAGGAGATTCAGCGCCACAATCTTTATTTCCGTGTAAACAACTACATAGCCGAGCGCATCAACAAGTTCTACCGTGTTCCTGATGCCGATACACCGTCCGAGTTCTGCAAGTTTGTTACGGCGAGTGATGTGATGGAGCGCATCTGTACGAACCCCGCCTTCCGCCAGTCGATGTCGAACAAGGATATATCGATGTTCATGGAGGCGCTGGGGTTCAAGAAGATTCACCGCAAGACGGGCAACGGCTGGAAGGTGATAGAGATGCGTCCTGACGAGATAGAGAACAACCAGAAGATGGATGGCAGCGAGAATATTCCGCCCGAGGATCTCCCATTTTAGGAAATTCTGCTTCGGAGATATTTTTTTATCTTTCGGAGATATTTCCGTATCTTTCGGAGGGATTTTCTTATGATTCGGAGAGATTTTATTCTACCAGGCAGAAGAAAGAAGCAACTGACAAAAACAGACTAAAAAGAACAAATTATGATAGAAGACAGAAGTTACGGGAAGGCAGAGCTCGCCATGCTCTACTTTCCCACCGCTACCCCCAGGGTAGCGCTCAACCGGCTGGTGAGATGGATCAACCGGTGTCCCGAGCTCAAGCAGAGCCTCTGTTCGGGCTACGCCGGCAAGTTTTCCCACTTCTACACCCGGCAACAAGTAGCAGAAATCATCGAATTTCTGGATGAACCATAAAAAATCACCCTGGAAGGGAATGCATACAACACACTATGCATATCCCTTCCAGGGTGAATTTATTATAGGAAAAAAAACGTTTTTTAAACGCTTTTGCCCTTAGACTTCCAGTCGTCAATCGTCCCCGTCTTAGACGAGAAATTGCAGCCTATCAGGTAAATCGTTCTGTTGTCTGTAGCATACTCACGGGCATATCCTTTTTCCTCGATTTGTTTCAAGGCTTCAGTCGCTGACCCATCACGCTTAAATTCGAAGATATATACAAACATTGGGGTTTCAATAATGCAATCAACCCGTCCTTCACTTTGCTCCTTTTCTATTAGAACGGTAAAACTGCTTATCATGCGAATCACCAGATAGAAGGTATATTGAAAGTATCGCTCTTTTTCCCGCTCGTCATCTTTACGACGTTGGCTATAGGGTATACTGGCGAAGAAGGAAGTGAGTAATTTTTCCAATTTGTCGCAATCTCCCGTCTTCATCGTGTTAACAACTTCTACGACCCATGCATCAGGCGATTCCTTAGGCTTCAGATAGTTGGCTGCCACCATGGTTACGAAACCAGCTTTTACTTCATCGTTTGGAAAATCCAAGAGATAAGAATCGGTATCCATGTTCCAATCCTTAATGGTGAGATAACCACTCTGGTAAATCATTGGCAATGGAGCCTCTGTATCCGCCTTGTAATCTATAAAACTGCTGGTAGGATAAAATTTCCCTGTCAGTTCATTGAGGTTTTCGTCGAAGTGAGCTAATAAGCGGACCAGATAAGTAGGTGAACCTGTACGGAACCAGAAATCACTCAGGATTTTCTTACTCAGTGAGTTCAAGATACTGAAAGGATTGTAGATGTCGAGCATGCTTGGGCTGAAATGGTAACCGTCATATTTGCGCTTGAGCCGATATTTCATCTCATCCTCAGACACTTTATATCTTGCAGCCATTGCCTTGATTTGCTCATCAAAGACAGAATACAGTTCCTCTTCCGTGATGCCGCAAAGAGCCTCGTAGCGGTCGTCCATACTGATATCATCTGGTTGGTTGAAACCGCTGAATACGCTTACTTGCGAGGACTTGGTAACACCTGTCAACAGCACGAATTTCAAATCTCTGTCAGCAGCCTTGAAGACACTGTAGAACCCTTTCATGATTTCACGATGTCGGTCTTCCAGCAAACGTTCGTTGCCTTCAGAATCGAAGGTCTTTAACCCTGTGTCTAAAACATCCAATAAAGGTTTGTCATATTCATCTATCAGGACAACGGCGCCAAGTCCTGTCTTTTCGTGGGCAGCTTTCAAAACAGCCATAAATCTGTCTCCCAAGGTGTTGGCCAATGAGTTTCTGCCATAATTCAGTTCTTGGGTTTCAACAAAAGTCTGCAAGGTTTTTTCCAATTCGCCTGCCTGTGTGAAGTCCTTGCCGTTGAAATCTAGATGAAAAACAGGATATTGCTTCCATTCTTTTTCTAACTGTTCGATGGCAAGTCCTTTAAACAATTCTTTTTTTCCTTGGAAGTAGCATTCCAAGGTAGAAATCAACAAAGACTTTCCGAATCGTCTTGGACGCCTCAGAAAATATATATTCCCATTGTGTACTAAATCATAAATCAAGTCTGTCTTGTCAAGATAGACATAACCATCATTTCTGATTTTTCCAAAGTCTTGTATTCCTATAGGATATTTCATATTGTTGCTTTTTATTGAATTTTTGGCAAAGTTACGAAAAAAGTTGGTATCTGCAAAATAATGCGGAATAAAATGTCTTTGAAAAATTACGCTAAAATCTGCCGAATAGCTTAGAATGAGCGATTTATGAGTTTTTCACCTCAATGGAGGTAATGATTTAGCAACGGTTCTAATTTCTACAATTTGCATACGTTTGATTGTCAAACAACTCTTTGTCATCTTGGTGGCAAAAATACAATTTTAAATTTAGAATACTGCATTGTTGCATGTTTTTTAGAGTTTATTATCATCTCAAATATAATTAGGACTCTGAAAATATGCAAAAATGTGCGGTATTTTATGAAATTATCCGTAGAATCTTACCGTATTCTCGAAATTTATTGTATTTTTGCAGCTGTAATGACATTTAATAAGAGGTGAAATGAACAATATAGTTTGCAAAGTAGCAGCACTTGGTGGCACTATCTCCACTACTGATATATCTCATCTGTCAGAGTATAAACGACTGTTGAGAGCTAAGGAGCGTGGCGACTTGATAAAGTTGCGTCATGGCATATATGCCGTTCCCGATGCTTTGCTTAATACAATGATTGATGTGGAACGGATTGTACCTAATGGTATTGTATGCCTGTACAATGCGTGGGCTTACCATCAGCTTTCGACAACTGTTCCACCTGCTTTTTGTATAGCCATCGCCAACAAGCGGAAGGTGGTGATACCAGATACGCTTCCGATAGAGCTGTATTATTGGAAGAAGGAGAACTTGGAGTTCGGCATTATGGATGCAGAAATTTCAGGGTATCATGTTCGTATTACCGATATGGAGCGAAGTGTTTGCGATGCTGTAAAATACAGGAATAAATTGGGGTTAGATATTTGTGCTGAAGTGATACGCACCTATCTGAAAAAGCCAAACCGCAATCTCACTCGTTTGCAGGATTACGCCCAACGCCTCAGAGTGTTTAATACATTGAAAAATTATCTTGAAATAGCTATAGAATAAGATGGGAAAGAAAAACTACGGTAAGTCTGTTAAGACCCGCTTGCTCAATCTGATGAATGAGACAGGCTATAAATATATGTATCTCTTGGCAAGATATTTCAACGAGAGGTTGCTTTACAGAGTATCTGTAAGCCAATATAAGGACAATTTTTTGCTGAAAGGTGGCTCTTTGCTTTATGCGATGAACGGACTTGAGGCACGTCCTACAGTAGATGTTGATTTCATGGCAGATAGAATTAGCCGTGATAGGGATTTCCTTGCGCACGTGTTCCAGGAAATTTTGGGCATTGTATGCGATGAGGATGGAGTATCGTTTGATGTTAACAGCATTAAGTTGGAGCCTATAACTGTTGAAAAGAAGTATCCTGGCACAAGATTTTACTTTACGGCCCACATGGATACTATCGCTTACAACATGTCTGTTGACATTGGCTTTGGTGATGTTGTAACTCCATATCCAACAACTATTGACTTCCCATTGCTTTTGCCTGACATTCCATCTGTGAACATACAGGCATATTCCTTGGAGACTGTTGTCGCCGAGAAATTCCATACGATGATAGACCGAGATGTGCTCAACAGTCGCATGAAAGATTTCTTCGACTGTTACCAACTCCTGACAAAGAGAGACTTGTCTGATGACACATTATATGATGCGATTAAGGCGACTTTCGATAATAGAGGGCTTACATACAATCCCGAATTGCAGTTGTTTACAGAAAGTTTTGCGACAGACGCAGCACGTATAGTTCGCTGGAAAGCATTTCTGAAAAAGATTCAATGGAAAGAAACTCTTGATTTCAAGACTGTTATGGAAGTAATAAAGGAAAGGTTGCAGCCTATGGCTGAAAAATATTGGAAAAAGTAGTTTACCCTTTTATCATTCTTTCGTCTTTGAATATAAAGAACACTAAAAATAGAAGATTATGATAAAAAGTAAGATTTCAGTTGCTGTACTATTTCTGCTATGCCTTTGTTGGTTACCAACACTTTCATTGGCAAAAGGAAAGAGCCATTTTACGGTAGAAGATTCACAATATGGAACTCGCCTTGTGAAATGGGAAGGAAAAGACTCTGTTGTGGATTTTAATAACATCCAAGAGCTTAAGGATGTAAAAGTAATAGGAGAAATGGCTTTTGAAATGAATAAGTACATCAAGCAAGTCATCCTTCCCGACAATTTGCTGATTATAGAAAAACGAGCTTTCAATACTTGTGAGAATCTTCAAACCGTAAAGATGCCAAACACAGTGAGGTATATCGGCAATAGTGCATTCAATATGGACCATCAATTAGAGCTTAGCGTCTTGCCGGACAGTTTGCAAGAAATCGGTGAATGGACATTTTGGGATTGTAATAAGGTCTGCATATCCGTGATACCTGAGCATGTGAGCAAAATAGGAAGACTGGCTTTCACTTGTTGCGAAGGCATAAAGGCCCTTGTATTCAAGAATCAACTAGAAGTAATTAACGACCGTGCATTTTCTGGTTGCAAGAACTTGGAACGCATAGTCTTTCCGAACAATTTGAGAGAGATCTCCGATTTTGCCTTTGCCCGATGCATTAACCTTAAAGGCATCAATCTCCCTGCATCTTTGCAGAAAATCGGATATAGAGCATTTGGAAACTGCGAGTCACTTTTATTCGTGAAGTATAATTCTAATCCCAAAGTTGACTCTTCCGCATTTATGAATTGCCCAATAAGCCAAGAGAAATAACATTAGTATCAACAATAAAGACAAAGAATATGAAAAAGATTGTTTTATTGATAACCACCATCTGCCTAACATCAGAGACATTCGGGCAGAAAACGAGTTCCTCTTCCGTAGATGAATACGAATGCATCTACGAGTACCAAATGAAGAATGACAAAGGCTCTTCTGATGCCACTTCTACCATTCTTCAAATTGGCAGAAACTCAGCTATGTTCTCTGATTACACTGCGTTTCAAGCAGACTCTGCCATTGCTTGCAAAGCGCCAAAATCAGAGATTCAAAAGTTCAAGACACGGGAAAAGAGAAATGATTTGCTTTTCGACCAATCTGTCTCTCAAAATGTGCCTAAGGGCAAACTGACCGTTTATAGCGTAATCACGCCAAACTACTACAGCTATACGGAAAGTGCCAATCCCATAAATTGGAATCTGAGCGAGGGCATTGACACTATCTGTGGTTACACCTGTCAGAAAGCTGTTGGAGAATATGGTGGAAGAACTTGGACTGTTTGGTATTCCACGGACATACCAGCATCCTTTGGACCATGGAAACTTTGTGGTTTGCCAGGCTTGGTATTGGCAGCAAAGGATTCAGAAGGCATACATAAGTTCAAAGCTATAACTTTCCGTAAATCAAGCACCCCTATGAACTTCAAGCCTTACACCAATACCATCAAGACTTCGAGGGAACAGTTTGTCAAGGCGAAGAATAAGTTTGAGCAAAATCCTATGGGCAACATTCCTGCAGAATCCATCAGCGAGATGACTATTCAGAAATATGAGGATGGTGGGCATAGTGCCTTGGTCAATGGTGTGGTACTGAGAGTGCGCCCTAATGGATATGTTCCTCTCGAATTGAAGTAAACAAAGAGATTGATAAATATGATAAGGTTTTTAATTTTGATGATGTTAGCTTGTCTCTGTAACTGCACTTTTGCCCAAAGTGTAGTTACAGGAATAGTGCGTGACACCATTGGCACGGCTTTGGAAGGTGTCATCGTAAGAGTAAATGCCGATAAGGCTACTCTTGGCTTTGCGAGAACATCAGAAAATGGAACTTATAAGATAACACTAAAGTCAGATGCCAAGCAGCTAATCGTCACTGCCGAAGCCATCGGATACGAGAAAACCAAAAGAGAAATCAAGAATGTCTCACAAGAGTGCAACTTCAATCTAAAGGAAAAGACCACAGACCTAAAAGAGGTTGTTGTAAAAGCTCCAGCCATCTACCAACGAGGGGATACTTTGTCATACAACTTAGCCTCGTATATCGGAAAGAATGACTATACGCTGAAAGATGCCATGAAGAAACTCCCTGGCATTGAAGTAGGTGACAAAGGTTCTATCAAATATCTGGGCAAGGAGATTTCTAACTTCTATATCAATGGCATGGATTTGTTGGGTGGACGATACAACATTGCCACTACCAATATACCCGCTTCTTTTGTCAACTCAGTCCAAGTGTTGAGTAACCACCAAGCCATAAAAGCCAACAAAGATGTATTCTCAGACAACGTGGCTATCAATGTGAACATGAGCAACAAGGCAAAGTTTAAGCCTGTAGGCTCTTATGGAGTGTCATTAGGGGCAGGCAAACATACCTTATATGAAATCAATGGTGCCGGTATGCTCTTCAAATCCAACTTTCAAATGTTGGCTTCGCTAAAAGCAGGCAATATCAATCAGTTTGCATTGACTGATGGGACGAATCACTTTGACAACAAAGAGACATTATCTACGTTGTCTAATTTATTAGAGAACATTTCCGCTACCACTCCTCCTATTGAAGTTGACAGATATGCCTCACCAACAGATAGATTATTGTCATTCAACATATTGAGAAAGATAAGAAAGGATGTTACCCTAAAAGGTAATATCGGGTATAGCTATGCCAAAAGTCAGTACGACTATAGCTTGACGAGAAGTTATGCGGATGCGGATAACAATGTCATTATCGCCCAAGAGTATTCTCCCCTATCAACCATACATCGCCCAAGCATCCAGTTGGAATACAAGGACAACTCAGAAAAGACTTATCTTAGCAACACACTGTCGAGCACAGGTTCTTTTCTGACATCAGAATTGCCTACTAAAGAGAACGGTTCTCTCTTTAACCAGAAGCAGACCATGAGAGAGTTTTATGTGAACAACAAGTTCTCTACCTTGTGGCATCACAAGGATTTGTGTTGGGCGGTTACGTCTATCATGTCGTATCAAGGTTCTCCTATGGGAAAGATAACTCTTAACAAGGAAACTACCGATAATGTGGTACAAAATGCCAATGGAAGAAGTTTTCGTACAGAGAATACTCTCTCAATGTCTAAGAAGCATCTCTATTCTCGTATTTATTTACCAATATTGCTGAATTATTATATGGATAAGGTGCAAACAAGCCTGCACCCTACAGACGAGAGCAATGATGTGAATATGCAGAATCTCAGAATGGCTCTGGTACCACAATATGAGTACTCACATCCTCAATATAAATATGTCTTCCGATTGGAAATACCTATGCGCATAGACTATATAATCCATAAGGACAACTTGGAAAGCGCATCGTCTGGTTCTTGGTATTATTCTGTTTGTCCTAGCGTATATTGCAACTATAAGGTAACTTCTCGCTCGGTACTTCGCACCAACATATTCTATGCTCGCACCTTTGGGGACATTTTGGATTTCTTGAAAACACCCGTCAGATTCAATGACACCTCGCTGAAGGTTGGCTCTGGTATCTTGGCGGACAACAAGAGTTTGAACGCCTCATTGCATTACGACTATAAGATACCACTGAAAATGTGGTTCTTCAATGCAGACTTTCTATATAATCAGGAAAAGAACAACTTACTGATGAGTCAAGATGCAAGTTCTACTCTCATCACGATGTCGAAGATATATGCCCCAAATACAGGTAGAAGTTTTATGGGGCAAGTTGGTGTCACTAAATTTATAGAACCCATCAAGACAAAGATTTCCTTGAATGGTGGCTACCAATGGAAGCGACAAACGACTTTGCAGAACGACAATCAACAGAAATACACATGGAAGAGTTGGGCATTCTCCCCATATCTGACTTCACAGCCTTGCAAGTATGTGGAGTTGGCTTATAACGGAATGTTTGCCAAAACTTATCTTTCCACGAAGTATCAGAACAACAGCTATCTGAGCCAACAACACAAAGTGTCATTGAAACTCATGCCATTCGATGGCTTTACATTCGACACTTCTGCTGACATTGTAAAGAATGAATTGACGAAAGATGTGTCAAAGACAATGAGTTTGTTCGATATGGGGTTGTCATATAGGAAGAAAGCCATGAAGATTTCTTTTGACATCAGGAACATTTTGAATCAACGCCAATATGCATACACTATCTATAATTCCGTCAATACCTTCACGTATAACTATCTACTGAGGGGAAGAGAGTGTGTCTGCACTGTAAAACTAACAATGTAAACCTAACAAAACAGGTGTTGTAAAATAAAGTTTTTATTATTTCTCAACTTTGGAGAGAAATACATCCATTTATGGCAAGGTCTTTGGGAGTAACCCAAAAGGTTTCGAGTAACTCGAAACATACCTTGCTGTGTCTTTGTGGACACAATGTTTTGGCAAGAATAAAACCTAATACCATTGAAAACACTGCGGTGGTTCGCCCAAGTGGCTGGAGGCGCAAAGCCTCCAAGGAACGACTCGTTTTTCGCTATGTCCAAAGGATGAAACAAATAAATCCCGAAGAATTGGGGACATAGAATACCATTCCTCGGGATGAACAAAAATGTATTCCTGCATGTCATACGATAAACATGTAAAACGTATGACATCAATGTATATATGCTTACACTATTCTTTGCATGGATATATCTTTATCACATTACAAGTGCATTTCTATACGACAGTGAACAACCGAAGCGTCAAAGATACGACCAATTTCAACAAAAGGCATTCGTCCCTCCGTTGAGTTGCAGGACAATAGTTGTTTTCTCTTTTGTTTCGTACAATCTCTTGAGGATAACTTCACGAAGTTGTGCTGCGCCAAAAGAGTGGAGACGAAAGCAAATGGCAACTATCATAGGAAAATTATACAGCGTTTGCCAAACACTAACGGGAGTTTCGTCCTTGCATTGGACTTCCGACATAGACAACATACCTTCTTTATATATGGCTCGTATCACTGAGTTGAGTTTCGGAGCGGTAACATAAAGTATATCAACCAACTCTCCCTCACTCATCCACAGTTCCTCTAAGTTGGACGGAATGGAAAGTATCCCATTTCCGTCCATAGTGATAGTTGTCCTTTTCATGCCATTCCTCCCATTACAGGCAAATGCCCCTTGATTCGACTTTCAAAGACAGAAATATCATGGTCAAGTTTGCTGCTTGTCACCTTGGCGTATATCTGTGTCGTGGTGATATTCGTGTGACCGAGAATTTTGCTAACGCTCTCTATTGGCATACCATACTCCAATGCTAAAACAGCCCAACTATGGCGGGAGACATGAAATGAAACTCGTTTCTTGATGCCACACATTACCGCTACTTTTTTGATGCGCTTGTTGATGCTGTCAAGGTTGCCAATGTTGAACAAGTGATTGCCGTTTCTGAAAGATTTGTATCTCTCAACTATCTGCATAGGAATATCCAACAGCTTGATTTGGAACGGTACGCCTGTCTTCTGACGCTTGGACACTATCCAAGGAGCACCGTTTACCATGGTGATGTTATCTTCCGTCAAGTTCTTGATGTCGATGAAAGCTATACCTGTCCAACTGCCAAAGATAAAAAGGTCTCTCGCAAATGCCATGTTGGGGTCTTCCAACTTTATCTCAGTCATGGCGGTAAGCTCGTCCAAGGTCAAGAACTCACGTTCCTTATGGTCTGGATCAACGTGGTACATGGCAAACGGATTTCTCGGTATCTTGCCGTTGTAGTGTGCCGCCGTAACGATATGTTTCAGAGGTATGGAGTAAATCCAAATGGAGGACTGCGCAAGCCCTACCACATTTTTCAAGTAAAGGCAATAGTCACGGATGAACTCCTCAGTAAGCTCATTCATGGACATATCGCTGCGCTTGTACTGATACTTGATGAACTCGGCAACGTACTTTCTCACCACAAGATATATGAACCGCCACCGTTAAAAATGCTTATTAGGGCGTTTCCATTGGGTAATGATTTGAAAGCGTTTCTACTTCTCTAATCTTCTTTTTCCTCATTTCCTTGTCACTGCCAACTAAAACCAACGACTGCCACAACCACTTGAAACTCAAAACAAATGCTCTATTTTACTATTTTTTGCCTTTTTAGGCGTCCTTTTCAGATAAAAGCAATTCTTAATATCCCTGCGCTCCGCTCTACATCGTTGAAAGTTCAGTAACATAAAAAAATACCACTTTTTTCAACCTTTTTTCCCGAATCCCTGCAAATCGCACAAATCGCATAATTGGGGGTTCGGGAATGTTGTATCTTTGTATCGTCAATCAGAGAGTTTGATGCAGCAACGGTCTCGGCGGAGACACAGACTGCTTTTACTAAAACTAAATTTTTAAAAGTATGATTCTCATCAAGTTAGTGAAGAACAAGAACAAGACAATCAAGGAAGCGTATGGCAAATATTATGCGCGACCAGTAGTAACAGAAACCATCGGTATCGATAAACTCGCCGAACACATGGCGAACCACAACACCCCGTTCTCGAAGGGTGCCATCAAGGGCCTTCTCACCGATATGGTGAGCTGTGTGAAGGAGCTCGTACTCCAGAACAAGGCTGTGAAGATAGACAACCTCGCCATCTTCTCCATCGGCATCATCAACAAGATGGGAGCCGCCAGCATCAAGGAGTGGAGCCTCGCCAAGTTTGTAGAAGGCTACCGCCTCAGAGCCCGTGCTACCGGCAAGCTCAGCAACACCCAGCTCTCTCTCGATGCCAACGCCAAGAACGCCATGGATCTCCTCAACTCTAGCGAGAGCGCTGCAGGCGATACCACCACTGGCGATAACACACAGGGCGGCGGAACCACTGAGGGCGGCGGTACATCACAAGGCGGCAGCACCGAGGGAACAGGCGACAGCGGAGACGGCCTGGAGTAGGGATCCGTCTCTCAAATATGCGAAACGACAGAAGAAGGAAGGAGTGAACTGACCGGCGACAGGGATATTCCGAAGGCACAAAGCGGCTGGTTTTCATCCTGACGATTACGGATAAACAGCAAATCATAACGACCCAAGAACCTGCCTTTTACGGGTATCCGGGCTGGCAGTTACTCCCCCGCCCTTCTTCTTCCAGAAACGCTTACTGAAACTAAATTTCAACCACTAAAACAAGCATGTGACTATCATTATCCACTTAGTATTAATCATTAAAAAACAAAGCAAAATGAAAAAAGTAAATTGGAAAACCATCATCAACTTCCTCATCACGATATTAACAGCTGTAGCCAGCTCATTCTGTGTACAGAACTGCTAAAAGAAGGGAGGTTGCCATGACACAGAAACATCGTAGCATTTCACTCATCGTGATCCACTGTTCTGCCACGAGAGTGACTCAGGATTTCACATTCGAGCAGTTGGAGGCCTGCCATCTTGCCCGCGGTTTCAAGAGTATCGGCTATCATTATTACATCACGAAGGATGGTGTGGTATATCCGGGTCGTCCGGAATCGGAAGTCGGAGCCCATGCCCGTCATTACAATGCCCACAGCATCGGCATCTGTTATGAGGGAGGTCTCGACAAGAACGGCAAGCCTGCCGATACGCGCACTCCAGCCCAGAATCAGGCTCTGTATTCGCTTCTGGAGAGCCTCTGCCTCTCCTATCCTAATGCAGAGATACTGGGGCACCGCGATTTGCCGAACGTTCACAAAGACTGTCCGTCGTTTGATGTCAAGCGATGGCTGAAGTTGGTAGATTTCCATATCTAGCCGAAGCCAGAGGATATAGATGTCTATACTTAGAAAATTACTAAAAAAGGGTGTGTCATGCAGTTATGACACACCCTTTTTCTGTTTATCTATTTCTTCTTCGGCAAACCTATCTTCTTGCCTACCTTGAAACGGTCGAAACCTTCGCCATAAACACCGATGACGGCACTCTGGCTGACAAAGGCGGTAGGATCTATCTCGTCGATAAGACGGAATATCTTCTGAGACTCACGCTGACGCGCCAATACAAACAGCATGTGGACATCCTTGCCACTGTAACAGCCATGACCATCCATCACCGTACAACCTCGGTCGGCGGCGGTATTGATGGCTGCACTGAGCTCCAGATATTTGTCGCTGATGATGAAGAACTGAACCGAACGGCGCAACGCATTCACCACATGATCTACACAGAGCGACTGCACAAAGAGGCAGACATAACCGTAAATCACCATCTCCCAATCGCGCAATACCAGATAAGAACTGGTGATGATACACAGGTCGCAAATCATGATGGCATGACCCAGGGAAATGTTCCAATACTTGTTGATCATCGCCGCTACGGTATCAGAACCACCCGTAGAACCATTGCAGGAAAGACCCAGACCGGCACTGCTACCCATGAAGAACGCACCGATGACCGTTGCCATGAACGGCTGGTCGTGAAGCAGCGGCGTCATGCCTACCGTATGCGTCTCTATCAGACGGGTAGTTAAGGCAAAGATACCAACACCATAGATGGTCTTCAGACAGAACTTATAGCCCAGAATGCGGAATGCGATGAGAAGCAGGAACACATTGAGCGCCAGATAAGATACAGATGCCGGGATGCCAAATCCCCAATAAAGGATAGAAGCAATACCTCCTACACCACCCATCGTGATATGATTGGGAAGCAGGAAGATGTTCAAACCGATACTACCTTCTATCATCGCCAGGGCAATGATAACGTAGTCGCGGATTTCATGAAGTTTTGTTTTTCTCGTCATATAAATATACGTATTTCTTAAAATGCGGTGCAAAGGTACTAAAAAATAAGTAAAAAAAAGGCAGCTACGTGAAATATTACTTAAAAAACAAATCTTTTTTATGAAACCGGCACCTTAATTCGAAAAGATTTCCTATTTTTGCAGAAACTATGCATTATTAATTATCAAAAAATTCTAGTCTATGGCTAATTACGAAAATGAAATCAACTCGTGGCCAGTCCTGAAAAACGGACTGCACTACAAATGGCTTGTCGACTACGCTGCATTCAGCGCCTTCGGTACTTTTGAACTCACAGCAGAGGAATGGGAAAAACGCGACCTTATCGTCAACTTTAAAGGTAACTCTGAGCTCACTACGGAGATGGACCATCAGGAAGCCCTGAAGAAGGCTATCGAAATGGTATCAGACAAGCTGAAGAATCTTTTGGGCGAAGAGGCAGCACAGTTTACCCTGGTCTGCATTCCTGCAGCTCTTGAGGCGCATACCAAGCGCCGTTTCAAGGAGTTCAGCGAGGAGATATGCAAGGCTACGGGCATGACCAACGCCTACCCTGCCTTCAGCTACACGCATGATGTAGATGAAGATGGCGATCCTGTAGATGAACTCCATATCGACGAGGCTTTCTTCCAGGGCAAAAAGATCATTCTCTTTGATGACATCATCGCATCCGGCAATTCGGTAGCAAAGTTTGCCGACCAGCTGGAAGGATATGGTGCCAAGGTTGAACTGGCGCTAGCACTGGGAAAAAAGATTTCTGACGGATATGACCAGAAATAAGATACTATAAATTGATAGTTTTTCAGGCACGGATTACACGTGCCTAAAAAACACCGTTTATTATCAGAAAGCGATTTGCTTTCCCTTTTCTATGAACTCTGCATTCACGATGTCGATATCCTTCCACATCGCCATATCCGACTCCAATGCGGCTAGGCTTGAGACATCCTCGCCATAACTGAAGAGGCGCTCTATCATTACACCATAGGTAAGATGCTCTATCTTCTCTATCGGATGAAGAACCACCGATTCCTCAAAACTGCTTTTCTTACCATTCCGGATTTCTACCAGCAAACGGGCACGTAACAGCTCCTTAACCGACTGGTTGACAATCTGTTGAGGTATCTTCGTTAAATCATGAATTTCTTTCGGAGTATACGCCTGTTCGCCCTGATTGAACCGACGACATACCAGATGCATCACTACCCCACAAACCTTGATGCGCTGCACCAGTTTCAGGTGATCGTACTGCAAATCACCATCATAATAATGGATGTTCTGGTTGGTATGGCAAAGCAAGGCGCCAAACACTACGATAGCCCACGAAATCTGAAGCCATAACAGGAAAAGCGGAATGGCTGCCAGCGAACCATAGATGACATTGTAGCTGGACAGAAAAACCTGCAGATAGATATATCCATACTGAAGTGCCGTCATGCAGACACCCGCCAGGAACGATGGAACCAGGGTACTGCGAACCCGGATATAGGTATTCGGGATGACATAATAGCAGAACACGAAGAACAGGAACATCGGAACAAAAGCCGCCAGATGAAGGATGAACGAAGGAATGCTATCCCCGATATCTGCTATTCTGTCTACATTATCCACCATATTCACCGTCCATACATTGATGCTCGAAGCAAAGAGTATCAGCAGTCCCAGACCAAACAGAATGGTAGGATATTCGGTAACAATCTGTTTCCACGAACGCTCGCCCGTATGCCAGATGTCATCGAAGGTAAGCTCTATCTTCTGCATCAGCGAAACGATGGTATAGAGAAACATCACGATACCCGTACCGATGATGTAGTTGCTCTGCGTATTCTCGATATAATTGTGAACGAAGTTAACGATGGTCTGCGCCACAACAGGCTGTGCCTCGAAGGTGGTAGAGAGCCAGGATTCGAGCAGAGAGGCATAGCCGAAACCACGGGCTATGACAAACATCATAGCCATGAAAGGTATCATAGCCATGAAGGAGGCAAAAGTCAAGGCAGCCACATCCCTGGCCCACATATCCTTGAGATAGAAGATGCGACCGGCAAGCATACCCATCTTGATCCAAGACTTGAGTCTGCCCCGAAAGTCTTTGATATTAGAAGAATTGAATTCTCTGATATCTTCGTAAAAACCTAGTATTCTGTCTATTATCCCCATAAGTTTAAAGTATTGGTTTCACGATGAAACATCAAATCCCTTCACAACACCACCGGGATGCCGTGAAGGGATTTGTCTTAGTATAAATTGCTTCAGTTCTATGGATTAATAGAACTTGAAGTAGTTGCGAGCATTGTTGTAAGAGATATCCTCTACCATGCGAGAGAGGCTCTCCATGTCGTTAGGAAGCAAGCCCTTCTCTACATCATTGCCGAGGAGGTTGCAGAGCAAACGACGGAAGTACTCGTGACGTGGATAGCTGAGGAATGAACGTGAGTCGGTCAACATACCTACGAAACGGCTCAGGAGACCCAATACAGAGAGTGCGTTCATCTGGCGGGTCATACCATCGAGCTGATCGTTGAACCACCAGCCAGAACCAAACTGGATCTTACCTGGGCAAGAACCATCCTGGAAGTTACCGAGCATAGTAGCGATTACCTCGTTGGCACATGGGTTCAATGTATAGAGGATAGTACGTGTAAGCTTACCCTCCATGTTGAGCTCATTGAGGAAGCTGCTCATAGCCTTGGCTGTAGTGAACTCACCGATAGAATCGAAACCGGTATCAGCACCGAGCTTGTTGTACATCAGTGTATTGTTGTCGCGGATAGCACCATAGTGGTACTGCTGTGTCCAGTCGGCAGCGTGATCCATCTCAGCGCAAACCTTGAGGAATGCATGCTTGTACTGACGGATTTCGAGAGCAGAAAGCTGCTGGCCACGCATAGCCTTGGCAAAGATAGTCTCAATCTGAGAATCTGTGTATGACTCATCGTAGAACTCCTCGATACCGTGGTCGCTCAACTTACAGCCGTTCTCAGTAAAGAAGTCGTGACGCTTCTGTAAAGCATCAACCATATCCTGGAATGTAACGAGGTTAACACCTGCTACCTCACCGAGCCTGTTCATATAGTCAGCGAAATCTGGTTTCTCGATGTTCATAGCCTTGTCAGGACGCCAAGCAGGAATCATCTTGATTTCGAAACCGCTCTCACGTGTCTGCTTGTGGTAACGCAGGTCATCGATTGGGTCGTCTGTTGTACAAACACACTCTACGTTATAGTGACGCATCAAGCCACGAGCGCTGAATTCTGGCAACTGCAACTTCTCGTTACACTCATCGTAGATTTCACGGGCTGTCTTAGGGCTGAGCTGCTTATTGATACCGAAAGCAGTCTTGAGCTCCAGGTGAGTCCAGTGATAGAGAGGGTTACGGAATGTATAAGGCACTGTTTCAGCCCACTTCTCGAACTTCTCCCAGTCGCTAGTATCAGTACCTGTGCAGAAGCGCTCATCTACACCATTGGTACGCATAGCACGCCACTTGTAGTGGTCGCCGCCGAGCCAAAGTTCTGTAATACTCTTAAACTTGTGATCATTGGCTACCATCTCAGGGATGAGGTGGCAGTGATAATCGATAATTGGCATTTTAGCCGCATGATTGTGGAAAAGATCCTGTGCAGTCTTAGTGTCGAGCAGGAAGTTTTCATCCATAAATTGCTTCATAATTCGTTATCGTAGTTTTTAAATGTTTATTTATACATTTCAAATTGTAGCGCAAAGATACAACAAATATCGGAAAAAAGAATCGTTTAAGCGAAATATTTTTGATAATTTCACTTAAACGATTACGTTGGCTGTATTATACAATGATTCTTGTCTTATGATAGCTTTCCCGGAACTCGCTTGGCGAGCATCCTTTCTTTTTCTTGAAGATGCGGTTGAAGTTGCTGAGATTGTTGAATCCGCAATCAAAACCTATCTCGCTAATACTCTTGGCGGTATCTACCAGCATACGGGCAGCATAACCCAGACGCAGGTCGATGATATACTCAGAGATATTTCTGCCGGTATGGAGCTTGAAGAAACGGCTGAACGCACTGCTGCTCATGCCTGCCAGCGAGGCAAGCTCCGGCAGACGGAGTTCATCCATATAGTTCTTGGAGATGAAATTCTTCACCTTCAGGATGCGCCGGCTATCGTCTTCTACCGTTACCTTGGCATAACTGCTGGAAGCCAGGGTGCGGGCATTTTCGCAGCGTGACAGTTCGTAGAGAATGGTCAGGAACTGCTGTACGGCATAGAAACCGTCTTTTACGGAACTTAAAGTATCGAGCATTCCGTATACCTTCATGATTGCCTGCAACGGGAATGAGAGTCCCTTCTTTGCTTCCTGCATCATACGGGTAATGCTGGCGTAGGGATTTCTTCCAAAGAGCGTTTCATCACTCATGGAGAAATCAAACTGGACGGTAATCTCACGGATGTCATCGCTGTGGCATTCGTTCTGCTCCCATACATGCTCCAGATCGGGCGATGTGATGAGACAGAGATCATAATCGCCTATCACCTCCTGCGAATCTCCAACGATTCTTCTTACTCCCTTTGCATTCTCTACAAAGTTCAACTCGTACACCGAATGGTTATGGATAGGATAAGTAAACTCCTTTTTGTGTCGGTCTGCAATATAGAGCACATCATTACCCATCAGCGGTGTTATCTCGTGTATGATTCTTCTATCATCTACCATGGTACTAAATGATTAATAACTAATCACTATTTTAGATATTCAAAGTCTTCAGAATGTCGCTCATCTTCTGCTTGGTTGCGATACGGGTAGGAACCAGAGGAAGACGGAGCTCGTTCTCGATGAAACCCATATCATTGAGGAGCGCCTTTACGCCGGCAGGGTTACCGTCAACAAAGAGCAGACTGTAGAGTTCAGTGAAAGAATGATGAATCTTACGGGCTGGCTCATATTCGCCACGGAACTCGAGACGGATCATACGGCTAAAAGCCTTAGGCAGGGCATTGCCGATAACAGAGATAACGCCGGCAGCACCACTGGCAATCATTGAGAAGGTAAGCGCATCATCGCCGCTGATAACATCAAAATTATCAGGCTTGTTCTTGATAATCTCATCTACCTGCTCCAGGCTGCCACTAGCCTCCTTCACAGCTACCACATTAGGGAAGTCACGGGCGATACGGCAGGTTGTTTCAGGCTTCATGTTGATACCGGTTCTGCCAGGAACATTGTAGAGCACGATAGGCAGCGGACTAACCTGGGCGATGGCCTTGAAGTGCTGATAGAGACCTTCCTGAGAAGGTTTGTTGTAGTAAGGACAGATACTGAGGATACCATCGATGCCACTCCAGTCGGTGTTCTTGATTTCTTCAACGACAGCAGCAGTATTATTACCGCCACAATATTTCAATATCTTGATGCGACCCTTGTTCACATCTTTCACCAATTCTGTGATTTTATCTTTCTCTTCCTGTGTAAGACATGGAGCCTCACCAGTTGTGGCAAGGATGCAAAGGAAGTCTGCACCATTGTCAATTTGAAACTCTACCAATCGCTTGAGCGACTGATAATCAACCGAGCCATCGGTGTTAAAAGGAGTAATAAGGGCAACACCTAAACCCTTGAATATATTCTGTGCCATAATCTATAATATCAAAAACGTTGGCAAAAGTACACAATTATTGTCAATTTGCAAAATAAAAATGAACTTTTCTTTCAAGATTGTACCATTTTTGAAAAAAATCTGTATTATTATACCATATTTCACGTTTTTTTAGTAACTTTGCACCCGAATTAAGCAAAGAACGTAGAACAAATCAAAGCTCAAAGTTCATAGCAAAAAACAAAAAAAATCAAAGATCATCATGAGATATTTCATATTCTTCGGTTACGACGGCACCAACTACCACGGTTGGCAGATTCAGCCCAATGCCAATTCGGTGCAGCAGGAGTTGCAGCGCGCCCTCTCCATACTTCTGAGAAAGGAAATGGAGGTGGTGGGAGCAGGAAGAACCGATACCGGCGTACATGCCCGACACATGACAGCCCACTTCGATACCGACAGGATTCCGATGGAACCCGACCAGCTGGTATACCGCCTGAACCGCATCCTGCCCCGCGACATCGCCGTATACGAAGTAAGGGAGGTAGCCCCAGAGATGCATGCCCGTTTCTCTGCCATCTCGCGCACATACCATTATTATATACATACGCAGAAAGATCCGTTTGAGCGCCATTATTCACTGCAGATAAACTATCCCCTGAATTTCGAGAAGATGAACGAGGCGGCTCAGCATTTTCTGCATCACGAAGACTATGCAGCGTTCTGCAAGGCGGGTGGCGACAACAAGACCACCATCTGCCACGTAACAGCCGCCCGATGGATACAGACCTCTCCTACCACCTGGTATTTCGAGATTACCGCCAACCGTTTCCTGAGAAACATGGTGAGAGCCGTAGTGGGAACGCTCATCGATGTAGGCAGAGAAAAGATTACGATGGAACAGTTTCTCGATATCCTGCACAACGGAAGCCGCAGCGATGCAGGCGAAAGCATGCCGGGTAACGCATTGTTCCTGGAAGAGGTAGGGTATGATTTAAAAGATTAAATGATTAGAAACACAAGGGCGCGAGCCTCATTCAACATTCAACATTTAACATTCATAAAAATGTGGTTAGTATTAGCATTTCTCTCAGCAGCGCTGCTGGGATTTTATGATGCCTTCAAGAAGAAGGCGCTTTCAGGTAACGCAGTGATTCCCGTGCTCTTTCTGAACACGCTCTTCTCATCGCTCATCTTCCTGCCGTTCATCGTGATGAGCTATACAGGAAATTCGCTGGATGGAACGATGTTTCATGTAGCAGAAGGCGGATGGGAAGTTCACAAGTACATCGTGCTCAAGAGTTTCATCGTATTGAGCAGCTGGATCTTCGGTTATTTCGGCATGAAACACCTGCCGCTCACCATCGTGGGACCTATCAACGCCACCCGACCAGTAATGACACTCGTAGGCGCCCTGCTGGTTTATGGCGAGGTTCTGAATCTGTATCAGTGGATTGGTGTCATACTTGCCATCATCTCCTTTGCCATGCTTTCGCGCAGCGGCAAGAAAGAGGGTATCGACTTCAAGCACAACAAATGGATTTACTTCATCGTGCTGGCTGCCGTGCTCGGTGCAATAAGCGGCCTCTACGACAAGTATCTGATGGCTCCACCAGAGAATGGTGGTGTAGGATTAGACAGAATGATTGTGCAGAGTTGGTACAACATCTACCAGTGTTTCCTCATGGGAGCCATGCTGCTGATGATATGGTGGCCTACCAAGAAGAATTCTACCCCATTCCACTGGCACTGGAGTATCATCTTCATCAGTATCTTCCTTTCGGCAGCCGACTTCGTTTATTTCTACGCTCTAAGTTTGCCTGGCGCCATGATCAGTATCGTGAGCATGATTCGCCGCGGTTCGGTCATCGTCAGCTTCCTCTTCGGTGCAGCCATCTTCCACGAGAAGAATCTCAAGGCGAAGTTCGTAGATCTGCTCCTGGTATTACTCGGAATGCTCTTCCTCTACTTCGGAACGAAGTAATGATTATAAAAAAGTCTTGCAAGCCAATGTGCCTGCAAGACTTTTTTATGTTTTTACCAGATATGTGCACGCTTGTTCTTAGGAACAAAGAGCTTGTCGCCCTTCTTGATGTTGAATGCCTTATACCATGAATCCACCATTGGGAGGGCACCGTTCACACGAGCCTCGTTTGGAGAGTGAACATCCACGGTCATCAGATACTGCAGGTACTCAGGACGGGCATTGCCTGCCCATACACGTGCCCATGCCAAGAAGAAGCGCTGTTCTGGAGTAAATCCATCCTTCACACCCAACTTCTCTGTCTTCATCACATTCTGAAGTGCACGGAAAGCGATGTTCAAACCACCATTGTCACCGATGTTCTCACCCAGGGTCATCTGGCCGTTTACCTTCTTGCCAGCCAACTCAATCTTGTTGAAATGGTCAACCAGGATCTTGGTGCGAGACTCGAAGTTCTTCTTGTCAGCAGCAGTCCACCAGTTGTTCTGGTTTCCGGTCTTGTCAAACTGGCTACCCTGATCGTCAAAACCATGACTCATCTCATGACCGATTACACCACCGATACCACCATAGTTCATCGCATCATCGGCTGTCGGGTCGAAGAATGGAGGCTGGAGAATAGCTGCAGGGAAGCAGATCTCGTTGGTAGTTGGGTTATAATAAGCATTGATAGTCTGAGGAGTCATTCCCCACTCAGTCTTATCTACCGGCTTGTTCACCTTGCGGGCGATGGCATCCTTGGTAAAGAACTCAGAGATATTTGCCATATTCTCGTAGAGAGAGAGGCTGTCATCTACCTGCAATCCGCTATAGTCCTTCCACTTGTCAGGATAACCTATCTTGATGATGAAGTTCTCCAGCTTATCCTTAGCCTGTGCCTTGGTAGCAGCACTCATCCAGGTAGCCTCGTCGATGCGCTGTGAAAGCGCAGTCTGGAGATTGTGAACCAAGTCGAGCATACGCTTCTTGCTGCTCTCCGGGAAGTACTTCTCTACGTAAATCTTTCCGATAGCCTCGCCCAACACACCGCTCACGGTACTTACGGCACGCTTCCAGCGAGGACGGTCCTGCTGAACACCGCTCATTACCTTGCTCAACTCAAAGGATACGGCACGGAAATCATCGCTCAATACGCTGGTTGCACCAGAAATCACCTTGATCTCTGCGTATGTCTTCAGATCATCCAGAGAGGTCTCTGCGAGAATCTTCTCAACCTCGTGGATTGGTTCAGGCTGACCCACGCAAATTTCCTTGAAAGCAGGGAAACCGGATGCCAGGAACACATTGCCCCAGTCGATGCCAGGATAATCGAGCACGAGCTGGTTGTAGGTCATCTTGTGATAGTTCTTATCGATGTCGCGGAGCTGTACCTGACTATAGCTTGCCTTAGCGATGCGGGTCTCGATAGCCATCACAGCCTCCATCTTCTTCCGGGCGGTAGCCTCGTCGTTGCCTACCATCTGAAAGAGCTTCTTCATATAAGCCTTGTATGCATCACGAATCTTCTTGGTCTGCTCGTCATCGTTTACATAGTAATCGCGTACACCAAGACCAAGACCACTCTGTCCTACCTCAACGAGGTTGTTGGCGGCATCACGAAGGTCGGCGCCCACACCGATGCCATACATCATGGTACCCTCGCCACGGAAATCGAGCTGAGCGGTAACGAGCTGATACTCTCTGCGGTCCTTGATGGCTGCAATGCGGTCGAGAGTTGGCTTGATAGGTGCCCATCCCTCCTTATTCAGGCGAACGCTGTCCATACGGAGGTTGTAGAGCGAACCGATCTTCTGTCCGAGTGACCCCTTCTGCTGTGGCTTGGAAGCATATTCAAGGATGATGTCCTGGATGCGCTTCTGGTTCTGCTCAAAGAGATCGGTGAAAGCACCATTGTCGGTATGCTCGGCATCGAGTGGATGATTCTTCATCCAGTTGCCTGCGGCATAGCGATAGAAATCATTACCCGGCTTGATGGTCAAGTCCATGTTGGTCTTGTCAATACCGGAGCCCAACTTCTCCTGCTGGGCAAAAGCAGTTGTTGCACTGAGCAACAATGCTGCAAATAATACTTTTGTTCTCATTATTGTTTGTATTTAACTGTTTCTTTTTTTATAAGGGCGAGACCTGCAAATGTCAGGGCGCCATTCAGCATCAGAAGCTCATAGCCGAACTTATAGCCCACATACTGCGAGGTAAGGGTATCGATGGCGAAGCAGATGAGCGGACTGGCGATGCAGACCCATGGCGACCAGCGGTCGTTTACCTGACGCTTGGTGAGCAGACTGAAGGCAAACAAACCCAACAGCGGACCGTAAGTATAAGAGCAGAGGATGTAGATGGCATCTATCACGCTCGTAGAATTAATCGCCTTGAAAGCAATGATGAAGAGCATGAACACCAAAGCTACCGCCAAATGCATCTGCTTGCGGAGCTTCATATCATCCTTCTTGCCCAGAATATCCACGCACAGACTCGTAGTAATCGCGGTCAATGCTGAATCGGCACTGGAGAAACTTGCCGCCACAATGCCAATGGTAAACAAGACCACCACCAGGTTTCCCATCGCCCCCGAAGCCGCAAACATCGGCAACAGATCATCAGGAGCATCAGGCAAAGCCACTCCCTGTTTCTGAGCCAGCATTACCAGCAACACCCCCAGACTCAGGAAAAGCAGATTGGCAGGCACAAAGGCAAAACCATAGCTGCAAACATCCTTCTGGGCCTCACGGAGCGACTTGCAGGTAAGATTCTTCTGCATCATGTCCTGATCAAGACCGGTCATCACAATCACAACAAAGACACCGCTGAGAAACTGTTTCCAGAAATTCTGTTTCGACATCCAGTCATCAAAGACAAAAATACGGGAATGACTGTCGTGAGCAATCGCAGTGATCGTTTCGGAAGGAGTCATGCCCAACGCCGACATCACCTGAAAGATAATGAGGACGAGCGCCGCAAACATACAGAGCGTCTGAAAGGTATCCGTCCACACCAGCGTCTTGATGCCACCCTTGCGCGTATAAAGCCAGATAAGCAGTACCATGACAGGAACCGTGACCCAGAACGGAACACCAATCCCATTGAGCACGAAACGCTGCAAGAGGATACAGACGACAAAGAAACGGACCGCCGCACCCGTCATCTTGGACAAGAGGAAGAACGAAGCTCCAGTCTTATACGAACGTTCCCCCAACCGCTGCTGCAGATAACCGTAAATCGTAGTGAGATTATACCGGTAATAGATAGGAAGCAAAAGAAAGGCAACCAGGAAATAACCCAGGATGAAACCGATGCACATCTGAAGGTAGGTCATATCCGTTCTCATCACCATGCCCGGCACACTGACGAAAGTGATGCCCGAAATAGACGCTCCCACCATACCGAAAGCAACCATATACCAAGGCGAACGGCGGTTAGCACGATAGAAAGTTTCATTACTTGCCATATTACGGGCAGTAAGATGACTGAAGAGCAGCAGCACACAGAAGTATGCCAGAACTGTGATAACGATAGCCATATTCTCTTAGATTTACATAAAAACAAAAAACCTCCGAGATCACTCTCGAAGGTTTCTGCGGTGCGTACGAGACTCGAACTCGTGACCTCCTGCGTGACAGGCAGGCATTCTAACCAACTGAACTAACGCACCATTATTATTATGGAGGAGTTGAAATGTTCAAATGAAATTAGCGGTGCGTACGAGACTCGAACTCGTGACCTCCTGCGTGACAGGCAGGCATTCTAACCAACTGAACTAACGCACCAAACTATTTTGGCAAACCTGTAAGATGATTTTGAGCGGTGCGTACGAGACTCGAACTCGTGACCTCCTGCGTGACAGGCAGGCATTCTAACCAACTGAACTAACGCACCAAACATGAAATCAAATTGAATGTCTTAGCACTCATTTTTCATTTGCGAGTGCAAAGGTACTACTTTTTTTTGGTTCTACCAAATTTTTATGCAACTTTTTTACAGAAAATATTGAAAAAACATCGCATCCTCATATCCAACTTGGCTACAAAGCCATTGTTTCAGGACATTATTCCCCTCAAATCCAACAGATTGCAGCATTTTAGCCGCTTTTTGGTTTCTGATACCTACAATAGCATAAATCTGCTGAAGATGAAGTACATTCCGAGCATATTGCAACAAGCGTGACACAGAAGCCTTCGCGTAACCCTGCCCCTGAAACTCCTTTTTGATGACAATTCCGAGTTCGGCACGGTGATGACGGGGATCAAAATCTGTAAGATCCAGGATGCCCACCTGCTCATTCTGCTCATTCTCTACTATCAGGCGCACCTGATTGTCTACATAAATATCTGCCGAAGCACTGGTTATATAGTCGAGCAGCACCCGGCGCGAATATGGAACATTGGAAACACCCAGTTCCCAAAGCCGATCATCATTCTCTATCTGGTAGAGAAAATCAAGATCTTCCAACTCTAAAGCACGTAATCGAATATTCGGTTCTTTCATAAACTACACTTATTAATAATGTACGCGCGTACCTTATAATATAGAAATAAATCTATCCTTATAAATAACCAAATTCATCCTTATCCATCACCTCCCTATCCGTAATCACCTTACCGATGACCTTCGTATAGGTAGCCAGTTTGATATTCTCGTCAGACCGCTGCGCAAGCTGATGCAGCATCTCTTCATAGCTCATCTCGTCAGCATCAAACAATACCTGGTTTGACAGGTCGACATGAGAAGGAGAAAAGAATCCCAGACTCTTTCTGATTTTCGCAGTCATCATCTGCGTAAAGGCTACAGAGGCACGGGCATAGATGGCAAATTTGACAGGAATACTCAAGAGATGCGACATACCCGAATAATGTTTACGGAAGAAGATAAGCATCGCCTCATAAAACACATGAACATAGCGGAAGCTCGACTTCTGAGTACTTTCACCTTTGTAATGCAGGATATCTACAGGCAGATAATAGTTCTGATAACCACCCTTCAAGATACGGTAAGAAAGATCAATATCCTCGCCATACATGAAGAAATCCTCATCCAGCAACCCCACCTTCAGCAAGGCTTCACGACGAATCATACAGAAAGCACCGCTCACAACCTCTATCTTTGCCGGCTTATCCCATGGAAGATAACCCATGTAATAATGACCGAAACTGCGATGCTGAGGAAAACGGCTGCACAACCCCATCATCTTATAGAAAGCCACCATCGGAGAAGGCAATCCTCTCCTACTCTCAGGAGCTGGTTTGCCATTGGCTCCCAACATCCTTACACCCAGAGCACCGGCATCAGGATGAGAATGCATAAAACTGACAGCATCCTTGAGAACATGCTCACCGATAATGGTATCCGGATTCAGCAAAAGAACCAAATCACTCTCGCTCTTGCGGATAGCAAGATTGTTGGCACGGGCAAATCCGTTATTATGCGTACAGGCTACAACATGGAGATTAGGATATCGGGAAGCCGGGAAACAATGTTCGAGATATTCCACCGTTCCATCCTGAGAATGATTATCAACCACGATAATCTCTGCCGTATCGCCACTTGCATCACCCAGCTGCCCACACTCCAACACGCCGATAGCTTTCTCTACCGAACGCAGACACTGGGCAAGATAGTACTTCACATTATAGCTTACTATGACAACACTGAGTTTCATATCGAATATCAAATATTAGATACTGAGAGTTTAACCTTCCGCCTCTGTTGTTTCTTCTTCACATCTTCCGACAGAAGGATAAACAAAGAAGAGACAGAGAAAAAGGATGATAGCCATATATCCAAAAGCAGGCGCCATCGTCTGATAATACATAAACGTATTGATCAGCATTGGCAAGCAGAGCATATTCAGACGGGCAGTGCCCAGAGGAAGAAGTGCATCTCCCTTACGGGTTACCAACTGACGGTGAATGGCCTTGAAACTGAAGAGTTTGAGCGCCAAAGGAATAACGGCAATGGTAAGAAACTCCATCGCTACGGTAATCACATAGACCAACGTGACATCACCTGCCAGATTAGTAGGTTCCAGAATTTCTGTCTCATAGAGCAAGACCAGCAGGAATCCTACCAACAGGACAAAGAGAAAATTGATCATCAATATTCGTTGTACTTGTTTGATTTTCATTTTGTTGTCTTTTGTTATTGTCCAAATGGAGTTCTGTTCAGAATACTCCGTCCGAGGGTAACCTCATCTGTATACTCCAATTCATCACCCACTGAGATACCACGGGCGATAACAGAGAGTTTAACAGGATAATCAGCAAGTTTACGGGAGATATAGAAGTTGGTAGTATCACCCTCCATCGTACTGCTGAGAGCAAAAATCACCTCCTTCACCCCACCTTCAGCCACACGCTGAACCAGCGATTCTATCTCTATATCCGAAGGACCAATACCATCCATCGGCGAAATGATGCCGCCCAAGACATGATAGAGTCCGTGAAACTGCTGCGTGTTTTCTATCGCCAGTACATCCTGCACATTCTCGACAACACAGATGGTAGAAGCATCGCGCCGGGAATCAGAACAGATCGGACAGACATCAGTATCGCTGATATTATGACAAACTCTGCAGTATTTCACTTCACGCCGCATCCTGGAAATGGTATCAGCAAAGAGTTCCACATCCTCACTCTTACGCTTGAGCATAAAAAGTACAAGGCGCAAAGCTGTTTTGCGCCCTATACCTGGCAATTTAGAAAACTCCGCCACTGCCTTTTCCAACAAAGTCGAAGAAAACTGTTGCTGCATCTTAGCAGTTTAGAGATAAATACCAATACCCAGTTTCAAACCTACGGTAGAATAATCTACATGCTTCTTGAAACTCTGATCGTAGTAGATAGCTGGCTCGAGGGTAACCGACTTGCCGAGGAAGAAAGCATAACCTACCTCTACCCCTGGCATGAAATCATTATAACCTCCTGAATGAGCCAACTTTACGCCGCCACCCAGATACAGACCATTCTGCTCGATATAATAACGTGCCTGGGCACCGACAGAGAAATAATCCTTCACGCCTTCAAGACCAGAATGATTATATTCTACCTGCCCCAACAGCATCCAGTCGTCTTCTACGAAGTATCCTGCCTTAGCCTGAATACCGAGATTGAGGTCCTGAGAGCCATTATAACTCAAGTTTAAGCCCGTCATCGACGCACCTATATACTGTTTTCCACTTTCAAACTGAGCATGGGCAGCTGTCGAAACGACAAGTGCCAATGCTGCAATAGCTATTTTTTTCATTCGTATCATATAAATTTACGTATATTGATTAATACTTATATATAAATCTATTGTTTCTTCTGATAACTGCGATACCAACCCAGGAACCATACCAAGGCAATCACCAGAATGATGACACTGCCCGTATAAGCCAAGCTCTCACCCAAAGCCAAAGCTGTTGGCGAAATGAGCAGGAAGGTTGAACATATCACGGTCATAAACAAGGCAGGAACCAGCGTCATCACAAAAGGCTTCTTCTGCTGTACCAGATAAACCGTCAATGTCCAGAGAGTGAACACAGAAAGCGTCTGGTTAGCCCAGCCGAAATACTGCCAGATGATATTGAAACCATCAGGATTCTCCATCTGCCAAACCAGAATGCCCACCGTAAGAGCAAACAACGGAGCGCAGATATAAAGACGCTTGCGCATTGAGCGCTGCTCCAAACCGATAAACTCAGCGATAATCAGACGGGCACTTCTCAAAGCCGTATCGCCACTGGTAATAGGCGCTGCAACAACACCCAGCAGAGCCAGGATTCCACCAGCCACACCCAACCAGCTGGAACATACTATCTTAACAACGGTAGGCGCATCGAAGTTCTGGATAAGCGACTTGCCGCCATCAAACTGAGCAATAAACTGCTGAGCCGCCTCAGGACTTACGCATTCACGCCATCCACCATAGTAGAAGAAATACATGGAAACCGTAGCCCATATCAAGGCAACAACACCTTCTGTAATCATGGCACCATAGAAAATAGGGCGTCCCATCTTCTCATTCTTCATGCATCGGGCCATGAGCGGACTCTGCGTAGCATGGAAACCACTGATGGCACCACAGGCTATCGTGATAAAGAGGCAAGGGAAAATCGGACTCTTCTGTACAAAAGACTCCGTTCCCAACCAAGCCGGATTCTCATTGAGATTGCAACTCTGCAAATTGCTCCAGAGTTCAGGCAATGAAGGCCACTTCACAAAGAGAACTATCATCAGAGCACCCGCCATAAAGAGAAGCGAGAAGGCAAAGAGCGGATAAATCTTTCCGATAACCTTATCGATAGGCAGTAATGTAGCAATGACGTAATAAACGAAAATCACCACAATCCAAAACATCTGGCTGCCCCAGAATGCATCCGTATTACAAATGCCACTCATGATGATAGCCGGACTGTATACAAACACAGCTCCCACCATCATCAGCAAAAGTACCGAAAAGACCAACATCACTTTCTTGGTGCGTCCACCCAAATACTTACCTACCAATTCCGGCAAACCAGCTCCACCGTTACGGATACTGAGCATACCGCTCATGTAATCATGCATGGCTCCTGCGAAGATACACCCGAAGATAATCCACAGATAAGCCACCGGTCCGTACCAGGCACCCATAATGGCACCGAAGATAGGACCCGTTCCTGCAATGTTGAGGAACTGAATCATGAAGATCTTCCAACTAGGCAGTACCATAAAGTCGACCCCATCGGCTTTGGTCACTGCAGGCGTAGGGCGGTCATCAGGACCGAACACATGCGCCACAAACTTTCCATAAAGAAGGTAACCCAATACAAGGGCAACCAAACTAATAACGAAACTGACCATTTTTCTTTTATTGCTTAAAATTTTCTCTCTTTTCGGTGCAAAATGCACTTTATTTTAATATTTCAACCGCAAAAGTAATATTTTTATTTGAAATAAAAAAAAATATTGGTATCTTTGTTGCCAAATTGTAAGATTATGAAGAGATTTAAGATATTTTTTATCGTTTTATGCTCTGTTTTGGCCGCAAAAGCCCAGAGTATCGTGTTCAATAACCAGGTGCCGAAACATGAAGTAAGAGCTGTATGGCTGACAACCATAGGAGGTATCGACTGGCCACACTCTTATGCCCAGTCTTCTTATTCTGCCGAAAAGCAGAAAAAGGAACTGACGGATATACTGGACCGGTTACAGCAAGCTAAAATCAACACTGTACTGATACAGACCCGCGTAAGAGGTACCATGATTTATCCGTCGGCATACGAACCTTGGGATGGATGTCTGTCAGGATTTCCGGGCAGAAGTCCGGGCTATGATGCCCTGCAGTTTGCCATCGACGAATGCCATAAGCGCGGTATGGAACTGCATGCCTGGGTGGTAACCATCCCTGTAGGAAAATGGAACGCACTCGGCTGCAAAACCCTCAGACAGAAGATGCCGAAACTCATCAAGAAGATTGGAGCCGACGGATACATGGATCCGGAAAACAGTCGGACTGGTGATTATCTAGCAAACATCTGCAGGGAAATTACACATAAATATAATGTAGACGGTATTCACCTCGACTACATCCGTTACCCTGAAACCTGGAACATTAAAGTGAGCCGGGAACAGGGACGCCGGTATATCACCAACATCGTAAGAAAGATTCACGATGCAGTGAAGGCTGAAAAACCTTGGGTAAAGATGAGCTGCTCACCTGTAGGAAAGTATGATGACCTGAGCAGATACCGAAGTTTTGGCTGGAATGCATACACGAAGGTCTGCCAGGATGCACAGGGCTGGCTCAAGAGCGGTCTGATGGACGAGCTCTTCCCTATGATGTATTTCAAGAACGAACACTTCTATCCGTTTGCCATCGACTGGCAGGAACAGAGCCATGGCAAGATTGTGGTTCCAGGACTGGGCATCTACTTTCTCGATCCGAAAGAAGGAAAGTGGAACATCAATGACGTGACGGCAGAAATGTACCATATCCGAAACCTCGGAATGGGATATGCATTCTTCAGAAACAAGTTCCTCCTGGACAACAAACAGGGTATCCTCGACTTTACCCAACGTTTCAATCCATACCCATCATTGGTTCCGCCGATGACTTGGGCAAGCAAGAACCAACCAGAACAGCCACAACAATTATCAGTAATCACCACCGATAACAAGGTATCAGTTTCCTGGAGCAATCCTTCAAACTATACGGATGGCACTAAAATCGCAACCCCTTATATATATAATAATGTATACGCAAGCAAGAAATATCCGGTAGACATCACCGATGCACGCAACCTGGTTGCCGCACGAATCATAGGAAATTCGTTCAAAATAGAAAATTCTGATGCAAAACATCTGTTTGTTGCCGTAACTTCAATGGACGGATATGGCATAGAAAGCCAGCCGACCCAAGAAAAAGAGGAAGAAAATCCACTTTTTGCCCAAAGCACAGGAGCTGCGAAATTACTCAAATGTGACGGAAAGAAGGTATATCTAGCAGAAACCACAAAAAATCTCGTTTTTGACGTTCTGATGGTCGAAACCCTGCAAGGATGCGATATTCTGCACCTCCATGCAAAAGATAACACGCTAGATGTTAGAAACTTAAAGGAGGGTATCTACCGCGTGGTAAGCATCAACAAGAAGGGGTATAGACATACATTAGGAACCTTCAAGATGAAGAAAAATTGATTTTTTTCGAAAAAAGTTGCGAAAAAATTTGGTGGAATCAAAAAATAGTAGTACCTTTGCACTCGCAATTCAGAAATGAGGCTTTTAAATGTTGCACCCTTAGCTCAGTTGGTAGAGCAACTGACTCTTAATCAGTGGGTCTAGGGTTCGAATCCCTAAGGGTGTACAAAAGATAAGAATTGGCTCCGTAGCTCAACTGAATAGAGCACTTGACTACGGATCAAGAGGTTCAAGGTTTGAATCCTTGCGGAGTCACTCTCCTATCAAAGCTTCACTGAAACAAACGGTTTTGGCTCCGTAGCTCAACTGAATAGAGCACTTGACTACGGATCAAGAGGTTCAAGGTTTGAATCCTTGCGGAGTCACCAACAAACAGTTGCACCCTTAGCTCAGTTGGTAGAGCAACTGACTCTTAATCAGTGGGTCTAGGGTTCGAATCCCTAAGGGTGTACAAAAAGAGCATTTCTTAACAGAAATGCTCTTTTTTGTTTTATATTTCTCCCTACCATTTAATATCACCTTTAAATATCACTTTATATCTCTTTAAATATCAATATAAAAAAAGTTGCAGCCATCCAAAGTTTACACCCAGACAACCGCAACCAATTTACCAATCAAAAATATCTAAAATCTCATCCCGTCATCATCATACAACTCTACTATCAACAGAAGAGCCAGTAAAGAACTGCCAGCACGGCTATCATAACAACAGCTACCATTGCTTTAATCATGCAGGTAGCCACCTTCTTTAAGACAAACAGTCCTACAACAAGGACTACCAATACCAGCGCATAATATCCAAAATCATTCATATCACATTATTATATAGTATAAACTACCAAATTATATAGTATAAACTACCAATCAGTATTCATCACCCTATTAACGATCATTTTTTAATGCCCTACGGAATTCAGCCGGTATCGGAGTTTCAAATTCCATAGGCTGATGCGTTACGGGATGATAGAAACACAGCACATAGGCATGCAGGCACAAGCGCTGGCATGGATCATCACCATTACCATACTTGATGTCACCACACACCGGATGCCCCATATCAGCCGTATGAACACGAATCTGATTCTTACGGCCCGTTTCGAGTTTGAACTCCACCAGAGAATGAGCCGTTGTACGCTCTAATGTATGGAAATGGGTAACAGCATACTTGCCGCCATTATCCGTATCACTGCTGTAAGTAATATAAGCCTTGTTATCTTTCAGCCAGTTGGCAACGGTACCTTCATCTTCTTCCATCTCTCCGGAAACCAGAGCCACATATCTACGGTCGTACACATTATGATGCCAATCATCCTCCAAAGCCAACTCCGTCTGCTTATCCTTGGCATAAATCATCAAGCCCGAAGTATCACGATCCAGTCGGTGGACTACATGCGCCTGACAGTTCTGGCGAGTCTTATGAAAATAATCATCAAGTACCGTTTTCACATTCAGAGCAGAATGACCGGCTGCCATACTCAATATACCGATGTTTTTCTCGACAACAATCAGATATCTGTCTTCATAAACAATCTTAAGGTATCTGCTTTTAAATACCTCATGATTCTTCTTTGTCTTGCTCACACTCACTTTCATACCCGGCTTCAGGGCATAATCAAACTGGGTAATGGTTTTGCCATTTACCTTGATTCCCCTACCCTGCAGAGTCTGCTTCACCTTAGTCTTGCTAGGTCCCTTCACATTCTCCATCAGCCATTCCAGCAACGGAGCAGGTTTTTCTACCTTGTAATGCTCATATTCATTTGGGTTTCCGTAGCCATAAGCATTATTGGTATGCTTATTAAAATTTCCTTTTCTATTTTGTTGTCTCATATTGTTATCGATATCATTTTCTTAACATGAAAAACACAGAATCAATGCTGCATTTTCTCAGTTTCAGCCTACAAAAGTAAGACTTTTCTGCAAAATAACAAAAAGCCACCATGTTTTTAACTAAAAATTAGTAACTTTTGCCAATAAATCATTGTGTTTCAAATATTTTTTTGTAATTTTGCAGCTGAATTAAAGATATAATCAGAACAAAAGATATTTAGGAACAAATAATGATTACAGTACAAAATCTTGCGATCCAATTCGGAAAGAGAGTGCTTTACAAGGATGTAAACCTCAAGTTCACTCATGGTAATATTTATGGTATCATCGGTGCTAACGGTGCCGGAAAATCTACTTTCCTCCGCGCTATCAGCGGCGACCTTGAACCAAACAAGGGTACAGTAGAAATGGGACCAGGCGAGCGACTTTCTGTCTTGGAACAGGACCACTTCAAATATGACGATTTCCGCGTGATGGATACCGTCCTGATGGGCCATCAGCCATTATGGGAAAACATGAAGGAGCGCGAGCGCCTCTATGCTAAGCCAGAGATGACAGAAGAAGATGGTAACCTCGCTGCTGAGCTGGAGCTCAAGTTTGCAGAAATGAATGGTTGGGAGGCTGAAAGCAATGCCGCACAACTTCTGCAGAACCTCGGCGTAAAGGAAGACCGCCACGACAAACTCGTTGGAGATCTCTCTAACACAGAGAAGGTGCGCGTGATGCTGGCAAAGGCACTCTTCGGCAACCCAGACAACCTCCTTCTCGATGAGCCTACCAACGACCTCGACCTCGACACTGTTGAGTGGCTGGAAGACTATCTCAGCAACATTGAACAGACCGTACTCGTAGTATCTCACGACCGTCACTTCCTCGATGCTGTAAGTACCCAGACCGTAGATATCGACTTCGGTAAGATTACGATGTTTGCAGGTAACTACTCTTTCTGGTATGAGAGTTCTCAGTTGGCTCTCCGCCAGGCTCAGAACCAGAAGATGAAGGCTGAAGAGAAGAAGAAGCAGTTGGAAGAATTCATCCGCCGATTCTCAGCTAACGTTGCCAAGAGTAAGCAGACAACATCCCGCAAGAAGATGCTGGAGAAACTGAACGTTGAAGAAATCCGTCCTTCAAGCCGTAAATACCCAGGCATCATCTTCCAGATGGACCGTGAGCCAGGTAACCAGATTCTGGAGGTAGAGGGACTGAAAGCATGCGACGAAGACGGAACAGTGCTCTTCGACAATGTAAACTTCAACATAGAAAAGGGCGAGAAGGTAGTATTCCTCTCTCACAACCCTAAGGCGATGACCGCACTCTTCGAAATCATCAACGGCAACCGAAAGGCTGACGCAGGTGACTACAAGTGGGGTGTTACTATCACAACAGCTTATCTCCCACTCGATAATACAGAATTCTTCCAGAGCGACAAGAACCTGGTAGACTGGTTGAGCCAGTATGGTCCAGGTAACGAAGTTGCCATGAAGGGCTACCTCGGAAGAATGCTCTTCAGCGGCGAAGAAGTACTGAAGAAGGTAAATGTCCTCTCCGGAGGTGAGAAGATGAGATGTATGATTGCACGCATGCAGTTGCAGAACGCCAACTGCCTGATTCTTGATACACCAACCAACCACTTGGACCTGGAGAGTATTCAGGCATTCAACAACAACCTGGTAGGTTTCAAGGGCAATATCCTCTTCTCTAGCCACGACCACGAATTCATCAACACCGTGGCAAACCGCATCATCGAGCTCACTCCATCAGGCACCATCGACAAGCTCATGTCTTATGATGAGTATATCTACGATGAAGCTATAAAGGAGCAGAAGGCTAAGATGTACGGATTCTAAACAGAAAGTTATTCTGCTGTTTTAAACAGCAACCACAAATTATCTTATAATTTAATAGTGCCAATTCGATGAGAATCGGGTTGGCACACTTTTTGTCAAACAACCAATAACAAGAATTATCATGTTTAAAAAATTTAAGACTATGTCAAAAGAAAAAGAAATCAATATAGAGGACGGAAACGTTCAGGAGACTGTTCAGAATGAAAATAATGAGCAGACAACTCAAAATGAAAATACTGAGGAAAATCAGAATACTGACAACAAGGCAGAAGAAGGTGACAACAATACAGACGCTGCTGACAAGAAGGCAGAAGAGATTGATCCTTTAACAAAAGCACAGCAAGAGGTAGAGGAACTCAAGAAACAGTTGCTCTATAAGACTGCTGAGTTTGAGAATTACCGCAAGCGTACCCTCAAAGAGAAAGCAGAACTGATTTTGAATGGCGGCGAGAAGACTGTAGCTGCTATTCTGCCTATTCTCGACGACTTTGAGCGTGCCATCGCTGACAAGAGCGAAGACCCTAAGGCTATCAAGGAAGGTGTCCAGATGATTTTCAACAAGTTCGTAAAGACACTCGAAGGTCTTGGCGTTAAGAAGATTGAAACCAACGACAAGGATTTCGATGTAGATTTCCACGAGGCTATTGCTATGGTTCCGGGAATGGGCGATGACAAGAAGGGAAAGATCATTGACTGCGTCCAGACAGGTTATACGATGAACGACAAGGTGATTCGCCATGCCAAGGTAGCTGTAGGTCAGTAAGAAAGAAATATCAAGAATTATTTTTCAAAATCCAGAACATTCCATTAGAATTCTGCAAGAAAATTCAATATTTGAAATAAGCAAATGGCTAAGAGAGACTATTATGAGGTGCTGGGCGTAGACAAGTCGGCATCAGAAGACGAAATAAAGAAGGCGTATCGAAAGATAGCCATTAAGTATCATCCAGACCGCAACCCTGGCAACAAAGAGGCGGAAGAGAAATTCAAGGAAGCTGCCGAAGCTTACGAAGTTCTCCACGATGCCCAGAAGCGCCAGCAGTATGACCAGTTTGGTTTCGACGGGCCACAAGGTGGATTCGGCGGATTCGGCGGTGGTGCCAGCATGGACATGAACGACATCTTCTCTATGTTTGGAGATATCTTTGGCGGACACGGCGGTTTCAGCGGCTTTGGTGGCGGCGGTTTCGGTGGCGGCTCACAGAAGCGGGTTTACCAGGGTGGCGACCTTCGCGTAAGAGTAAAACTGACTCTCCAAGAGGCAGCAACAGGTGTTACCAAGCGCTTCAAGATTCGCAAGGATGTAACTTGCTCTGCATGTCACGGAACAGGTTGCGAAGGTGGTGCCCAGCCAGAAACATGTCCGGAATGTCATGGAAGCGGCTATGTCTTAAAAACGGTGCGCAGCATGTTCGGCATGATGCAAACTCAGGCTGCATGTACAAAGTGTGGCGGTGAGGGAACTATCATCAAAAACAAATGTAAGGAATGCGGTGGCGACGGAATCGTGAAGGGCGAGGAACTCGTAGAAATCAATATCCCTGCAGGTGTCGACAACGATATGGTTGTTACCGTTGAAGGAAAGGGTAACCAAGGCAAGCACAATGGTCTCTACGGAAACCTACAGGTAATGGTAAGCGTAGAAAAGAACGATGATTTCGAGCGTGTTGGTCAGGACTTATACCATAATCTTGTTCTTGACTTTGCAACTGCCACTTTGGGTGGCGAGGTAGAAGTCCCTACCTTGGATGGTAAGACGAAGATCAAAATAGAACCAGGCACACAACCAGGCAAACAGATTCGTTTGCGTGGCAAAGGTATGCCGGCTATTAAGGGATATGGTTATGGCCGTGGTGATATTATCGTCAATATTACCGTTTTCATCCCTACATCTCTGACCAAAGAAGAAAAGGATCTTGTTGTGAAATTCAAGGAATGCGATAATTTCAAAGCAGATAATGCAGAGAAGAAATCTCTCTTTGAAAGTTTCAAGAATCTCTTTAAAAAATAAACTGTAAAGAGCAATCCCCGAAGAGGGCGAACTATCTTCGAAAGAACGGTTCGCTCTTTTCGGGGATTATCTATATATATAATAAGGTATAACATGAATTATCAAGAAACTGTTGAATATCTTTTCACCAGCACGCCGGTTTTTGAAAAGATTGGAGCCAAGGCATACAAACCTGGGCTTGATACGATGTATAAAATGGATGAACACTTCGGACATCCTCATAACCAATATAAATGTATCCATATTGCAGGAACCAACGGAAAAGGTTCATCATCCCATACACTTGCTGCAATCCTGCAGAGCCAGGGCTATAAGGTCGGTCTGTTCACATCTCCACATCTTGTAGATTTCAGAGAACGCATTCGCGTAAATGGTGAGATGGTAAGCGAAGAGTATGTAATCGACTTTGTAGAAAACAACCGGAAATTCTTCGAACCGCTACATCCTTCGTTCTTTGAACTGACCACCATGATGGCATTTCAGTATTTTGCAGAACAAAAGGTAGACTTTGCCGTCATCGAAGTTGGATTGGGAGGAAGACTGGATAGTACCAACATCATCACTCCTATCCTATCCGTTATCACGAATATCAGTTTTGACCACACCCAATTCCTCGGGAATACACTCGGCGAGATTGCAGGCGAAAAGGCGGGTATCATCAAGCCACAGATTCCTGTCGTTATTGGCGAATGGAACGAAGAGACCCAACCTGTGTTCATCAAGAAAGCCCATGAGCAGAATTCTCCTATCCATTTTGCACATGCAACTGACGCAGACATGAACTTCGAACTGAAAGGCAACTATCAGAAAAAGAACTTCTGCACCATATCCGCAGCCGTAGAATGCCTGAAGGAAGAAGGAATAGAAATCAAAGATGAAAGCATAAAAAACGGCTTCGAACATGTATGCGAGCTGACAGGCTTACGTGGCAGATGGGAAAAACTCAACGAGCACCCTCTCACCATCTGTGATACGGGACATAACCTTGCCGGATGGGAGTATCTGGAACCTCAGATTGCATCCGTCAAAGCCGATACGAAACATATTGTCTTCGGAATGGTTGACGACAAAGATGTAGAGCATGTAATGGGACTATTAGAAAAGTTGCCAAAAGAAAGCACGATTTTCTATTGGACACAGCCATCAACCAAAAGAGCGATTCCTGTAGACAAATTATACGGATACGCACAAAAGCACGGCTTAAACGGAACATGCTATCAAACTATCGCACAGGCATTTAACAAAGCAAAAGCAAACGCAAAAAAAGATGATTTTATCTTTATTGGCGGATCTAGTTACGTCGTTGCCGATTTGCTATCAGAATCGTTTTAGGATTTTTTAAATCAAAAAGTTCATAAAATATTTGTAATACTCATTTTTTTTTAGTTACTTTGCAGTACATTACTTAAACCAAAGTAAGGTAACTAAAAAAAGTGAGATATTATGAATACAGAACCAGCAAATAAGTGTGGTTTGAAAAGAGAAGATTTTCAGACCACAGTGAATGGCAAGAAGACTGATCTCTTCGTGTTAAGAAACAAGCAAGGCAACGAAGTTGCAGTGACTAACTATGGTGGAGCAGTCGTAGCCATCATGATGCCAGACAAGGATGGCAACTATGCCAACCTCATCCAAGGCCATGACAACATACAGGACGTCATCAACTCGCCAGAGCCATTCTTGAGTGTGCTCATCGGTCGTTATGGCAACCGTATTAAAGAAGGCAAGTTCATACTTCACGGCAAGGAGTATCAATTAGCATGCAACGATGGTCCCAACCACCTGCATGGTGGACCTACAGGTTTCCACACCAAAGTTTGGGATGCAACCCGCATGAGTGATAGCGCTGTCGTATTGAAATACACGAGCCCTTATGGTGAAGAAGGCTTCACTGGTGAGTTGACAGTTTGGGTAGCTTACACATTGACCGACGACAATGAGTTCGTTATCAAGTATCAGGCTACAACCAACAAGACAACCATCTGCAACCTGACACATCACGCTTTCTTCTCAATCCAGGGTATTGCTAATCCTACCCCAACAGTTGACAATATCATCTGTGAGGTGAACGCAAACTACTATCTCCCTATCGATAAGTATTCTATCCCTACAGGTGAGATTTTGAAGGTTGAGGGCACACCATTCGATTTCCGTACACCAAAGCCAATTGGTCAGGACATCAATGCAGACAACGAGCAGATCAAGAATGGTCAGGGCTATGACCACAACTATGTATTGAACAAGACAGAAGAAGGTGAGTTGAGTTTCGCTGCCCGTATAAAAGACCCTGTAAGCTGCCGTACCATGGAGGTTTATACCACAGAACCAGGTTTGCAGATGTACACAGGTAATTTCCTTGCAGGTATCTCAGGACAGTTTGGTGCAACATTCCCACGTCGCAGTGCAGTCTGCTTCGAGGCACAGAAGTTCCCAGACACTCCAAATCACACCTATTTCCCAAGTTGCAGATTAAATCCGGGTGAAACATACATCCAGAAGACAATCTATAAGTTTGGAATTGACAAATAAATCAGAATAAATCATGGAGCAGGTACTCTAAACAGCACTTGCTCCATTTTCGCGCTTGAATGACAAAACCCATCCAGCGCGACAACAATCTTAAAGAGAAGTCTTAACGTCTTTAAAGAAGAAACAACCTCTTTAGAAGAAAAGAGTAGCAACCTCTTTACCATAAAAGAGAATCAATAACCTCTTCAAAAAGAGTATAAACAAGCTTTTCGCAAATAATAATAACAAATAACAATATCAACTATCAAAAAAATGGAAAACCAAAGTAAAAATGGCAATATCATCGCCATTATCACGATGATGTTCCTCTACGCCATGATTTCGTTCGTAACGAATTTGGCTGCTCCTATCGGAGTTATTTGGAAAAATGTATTCGCTGACAGCGGAAGTGCTAACATGATCGGTATGTTGGGTAACGCCATGAACTTCTTGGCTTACCTCTTCATGGGTATCCCTGCAGGTAAGTTGCTCACCAAGATCGGTTACAAGAAGACCGCCCTCACCGGTATCGCTACCGGATTCGTAGGCGTGCTCATCCAGTTCCTTTCAGGTAATTTCGGTGCCGACATCTCAGGCTTCGCCGTTTACCTCTTCGGTGCGTTCATCTCAGGTTTCGCAGTTTGTATTTTGAATACTGTTGTAAACCCAATGTTGAACCTCATCGGTGGTGGTGGTAACCGCGGTAACCAGTTGAACCTCATCGGTGGTACATTGAACAGTTTATCCGGAACTTTAACCCCAATGCTCGTAGGTGCCCTTATCGGTACTGTTACTGCTAATACAAAAATGGTAGATGTGAACCTCGTGCTTTACATTGCCCTTGCCGTATTCGCAGCAGCATTCGTTATCTTGAACTTCATCCCTATCCAGGATCCAGAGATGGGTAAGACTACAGACAAGACTGTATTCGAGCATTCACCATGGGCTTTCCGTCACTTCAACCTCGGCGTTATCGCAATCTTCGTTTATGTAGGTGTTGAGGTAGGCATTCCTGGAACATTGAACTTCTACATTTCTGATACAACAGCAAATGGTGGTGGTTTCATCAATGGTACAGCCTTGGCAAATGCAGCAGCTATCGGTGGTTTCGTTGCAGGTACATATTGGCTCCTGATGCTGGTTGGTCGTCTTTGTTCCAGTTTTATTGCTGACAAGGTATCTAGCCGCATGATGATGATGATTGCCAATGGTGCAGGTATGATCTTTATCGTCCTCGCCGTACTTCTCGGCAAGTCAACAACAGTAGAAATGCCTGTATTTACAGGTACATCATTCCAGATGGTAACAGTGCCTATCGCAGCCATGTTCCTGGTACTCTGCGGTCTCTGCACTTCTATCATGTGGTCTTCTATCTTCAACCTTGCTACTGAGGGTCTTGGCAAGTATACAGCCCAGGCTTCAGGTATCTTCATGATGATGGTAGTAGGTGGTGGATTGATGCCATTGGTACAGAACTTCATCGCAGACAACGCTGGCTATATGGCTAGTTACATTGTTCCTCTCATCTGTATGGCATACATGTTCTTCTATGCTGTAGCTGGTTGCAAGAACATCAACAAGGATATTCCTGTTGATTAATAACACGAAATAAATTAGCCCTAAGGCTTATATAGTCTTGGGGCTAAATCATATAATCAAATCTTTAGTAACAACACAACAAAAACTTAACTAATTATGGATATTGAAAAAGTAAGAAGCCGCTTCATCAAGCATTTCGATGGTAAAACAGGTAACATCTACATGTCACCAGGTCGTATTAACCTGATTGGCGAGCATACCGATTATAATGGTGGATTTGTTTTCCCAGGTGCAGTAGATAAGGGTATCATGGCAGAAATACGTCCTAACGGAACAGATACCGTCATGCTCTACTCTATCGACTTGAAGGACCGTGTAGAATTCAAGGTTAATGATCCTGAAGGTCCACGCGCTTCATGGGCACGTTACATCTATGGTGTTTGCCAGGAGATGAAGGCATTGGGCGTTGACGTAAAGGGTTTCAATGCAGCATTCTATGGTGATGTGCCTCTCGGTGCAGGTATGTCTTCTTCTGCTGCTCTTGAAAGCTGTTTTGCTTTTGCTTTGAACGACCTCTTTGGGGACAACAAGGTTTCTAAATGGGATCTCGTTCTCGCTGGTCAGGCTACTGAGCACAAGTATGTAGGTGTTAACTGCGGTATCATGGACCAGTTTGCTTCTGTTTTCGGCAAGGAAGGTAAGTTGATGCGCCTCGATTGCAACAGCCGCGAATTTGAATACTTCCCATTCGAGCCTAAGGGCTATAAACTCTGCCTGGTAAACTCTAAGGTAAAGCACGAGTTGGCAGGTTCTCCATACAACGACCGCCGCAACTCTTGCGAAAATGTTGTTAAGCACATTGCAGCAAAGCACCCAGAAGCTAAGTTCGAAACTCTCCGTGATTGCACATGGGAGCAGTTGGAAGAGGTTCGCGCTGAGGTAGGCGAAGAGGATTACAGCCGCGCTCACTTCGTATTGGGCGAGAAGGACCGCGTTTTGGCTGTCTGCGATGCTCTTGAGAAGGGTGACTACGAGACAGTAGGTCAGAAGATGTACGAGACTCACTACGGCTTGAGCAAGGAATACGAGGTAAGCTGCGAGGAACTCGACTTCTTAAACGATGTTGCTAAGGAGAATGGTGTTACTGGTAGCCGTATCATGGGCGGTGGCTTCGGTGGCTGCACCATCAACCTGGTAAAGGACGATATCTACGACAAGTTCGTTGAGGACATTACAGCTAAGTTCACAGCTAAATATGGTCATGCTCCAGAGATTTACCCTGTAATAATCTCTGAGGGTTCTCACAAGGTTTGCTAATATATACATTATATATAATATAAGGAACTGCAGTTAGTATTGCTAACTGCAGTTTTTTTGTCCCAAATAAGACAAAAACAGGCGTTTTCATACAAATAGTGTTAAAAAGACACTTTAGAAGGAAAAAAGTTAGGGAAAACGCTTGCAGATTCGAAATAAAATTGTAATTTTACACCCAAAATGAATAGACAATAAAAAACAGCCTAAAAATGAGTACATTTAAGACCCTATTTATGGGAGTTGGTTTTGCGGCTATCGCTACCCTCTCAGCTTGTTCATCAAGCAGCAATGCAAGTCTCACACAATCTGGTTTGAATCCGGCAGATTTCGATTCAACAGTATTGGGCAAGAAGACTGAGTTAGTAACTCTCAAGAATGCAAACGGCATGGAAGTTTGCCTCACCAATTATGGTGGACGTGTCGTTTCCATTTCCGTTCCAGACAAGGACGGAAAGCCAACAGATGTGGTTCTTGGTTACGATAATATCCATCAGTATGCTGACACCCTTAACTCTCCTTCAGACTATGGTTCTTCTGTAGGACGTTATGCCAACCGTATCAAGGATGCTAAACTTTCACTTGCTGGTTCAACATACCAGTTGAAGGCAAATGATAATGGCAACTGCCTACATGGTGGTGGTGCTACAGGATGGTTGAACCAGGTTTACGACATTACAGAGAAGAACGACTCATCCGTTACCTTCATTATCAATGCGAAGGATGGCGAGAATGGTTTCCCTGGCAACGTAACAGCAACAGCTAAATATACAGTCAAGAGTGACAACACACTCGACATCGAGTTTGGCGCTACAACAGACAAAGAGACCGTTGTCAATATGACCAACCACAGTTACTTCAACTTGAATGGCGATCCATCTAAGGAAGGTTTCGATCAGATAATGTACATCAATGCAGATAAGTTTACTCCTGCAGATTCACTTTACATCCCAACTGGTGAAATCAAGAGTGTCGATGGAACCCCTATGGATTTCCGTAAACCTGCAGAAATCGGCAAGAAGGTTGATTATAACTTTGATCAGATTAAGAATGCTACAGGTTACGACCACAACTGGTGTTTGAACACATATAAGAATGGTAAGGGCGATGACAAAACAGTTTGCGCAAGCCTCTACTCACCAAAGAGCGGTATCCTTCTTGAAGTATTTACCAACGAGCCAGGCATTCAGGTTTACACCGGTAACTTCCAAGGCACAGGTATTGCCTGCAAGCATGGCATCAAGTATCCTAAACACGTAAGCGTTTGCTTCGAGAGCCAGAAATATCCTGATTCTCCAACCAAGATTGCTCAGGGTGTAAAGGATTGGACAGATGCCACATTGAAGCCAGGAGAGAAATACTATTCTCACCTCGCTTACAAATTCAGCGTTAAAAAGTAAGCGTAAGTTAGTTTAAAAGTCAGCGAACCGGCGGATAAAGTCCGCCGGAACAACTAACATCCAACAAGAAGTTTTCGCAATGACAAAAAAAAACGAAATGTGCTGGATAAGAAACTAACATAATAAGCATCCAATAAAAGAAAAGAATAAACAAATAATAATAAACAAACAATCTTATAGTAATTATGAATTGGAATTCAACAGAATTCGTATGGCTTGATTGGGCTATACTCGCCATTGGTGTTATCGGCGTAATTTGGGCTGTCTGGCACGCAATCGTGAAAGACAGAAAGGCTCAGAAAGGTGAAGACTCTTCTGCCTACCTCTTCGGTAAGGGTGAGCCATGGTATGTAATCGGTATGGCTATCTTTGCTGCCAACATAGGTTCTGAGCACCTCGTTGGTTTGGCTGGTACAGGTGCCAAGAGTGGTGTTGGTATGGCACACTGGGAGATGCAGGGCTGGATGATCCTCATCTTGGGTTGGCTGTTCGTACCTTTCTACCAGTTGCTCATTAACAAGATGGGTAAGATCATCACCATGCCAGACTTCCTGAAGTTCCGCTATACCCAGCGCACAGGTTCATGGCTCTCTATCATCACCCTCGTAGCTTACATCCTTACTAAGGTGAGCGTTACAGCCCTTACAGGTGGTATCTTCTTTGAATATCTTTGGGGCTTGAACTTCTGGGTTGGTGCCATCGGTCTGATTATCCTCACCACCATCTTCACCGTATTCGGTGGTATGAAGGGTGTGATGACATTGTCAACTATCCAAACTCCTATCCTCGTCATCGGTTCTTTCCTCGTACTCTTCCTCGGTCTCTCTACCCTTGGCGGTGGCAGCATAGCTGCTGGTTGGGCCGACATGATGGATTACTGCGGCAAGCTGAACAATGGTTATGGTACAACTCACATGTTCCACTGGGAGGCAGGTGACTCTATGTATCAGGAGTATCCTGGTTTCGTAGTATTCATCGGTGCAACCATCATCGGTTTCTGGTACTGGTGTACTGACCAGCACATCGTTCAGCGTGTACTCGGTCAGGTTCCTGGCGAGAGCAACGTAGAGGTTATGAAGCGTGCCCGCCGCGGTACTATCGCAGCCGGTTTCTTCAAGGTACTCCCTTGCTTCATGTTCCTCATCCCAGGTATGATTGCAGCCGCATTGGCTCAGAAGGGTGCCATCCAGATGAACGAGACTGATGCAGCCTTCGCCATCATGGTAAAGACCGTTCTTCCTGCAGGTATCAAGGGTATCGTAACCATCGGTTTCATCTGCGCACTCGTTGCTTCATTGGCAGCATTCTTCAATAGCTGTGCTACCCTCTTCACCGAGGACTTCTACAAACCATTGAAGAAGGGCATGTCTGAGGCTCACTACGTACTCGTTGGCCGTATCGCTACCGTAGTAGTTGTGGTTCTAGGTTTCGCATGGTTGCCAATCATGATGAAGATGGATACTTTGTACAATTATCTCCAGGGTATCCAGTCACTTCTGGCTCCAGCCATGGTAGCTGTATTTGCAATGGGTATCTTCTTCAAGAAGATTACTCCAAAGGCAGGTGAATACACCATGATTACCGGTTTCCTCATCGGTATGCTCCGCCTCGTTACCAACGTCATTACTGATACAGGTAAGGCTACAATGGATGGTGCATTCTGGGATTACACCGCATGGTTCTGGCAGACCAACTGGCTCGTATTCGAGTGCTGGTTGCTCGTATTCCTCATCATCTTCATGGTAGTAGTAAGCTGCTTCACTCCAGCTCCAAGCAAGGAGCAGGTAGAGGCAATCACCTTCACATCAGACTTCAAGAAGTCTATCCGTGAGAGTTGGAGTGCCTTCGATATTATCGGTACCCTCGTAGTAATCGGCCTCTGCGCAGCATTCTACGCATACTTCTGGTAAAATATTATTCACGTCAGGAGCAAGAAGTGAGGAGTCTGGAATTTTCTCAAAGATCAGACAAAACTGTTTCTGTTGAAAAAATCCGCGATCCTTTCTTCTCCTTCTTACTCCTTGATTTTCCTCTCGAACCTGCTCTATGAAGAGCAAGCAAAAGAACACAACTATACATACATTGAATCATTACATCAAAACAGCAGAAAGACCATGACCCAGTTTTATAATGAATACTCCAAAGTATTAGTATCCGTCGATTGTATCATTTTCGGTTTCGACGGTAGTAACCTCCAGGTACTGATAGGCAAACGCAAGATGGACCCGGGAAGAGGCGAATGGTCACTCTATGGTGGTTTCGTTGGCGCAACAGAAAATCTCGAAGATGCTGCCAACAGGGTCATCCTGGAACTTACTGGAATGAAAAACCTCTATATAAGACAAGTAGGAGCTTTCGGCCGCATCGACCGTGACCCAGGTGAGCGAGTTATCTCTATCGCCTATTGCACTCTCATCAATGTGAAAGACTATGATGACAGCCTCCGTGTAGAACACGGATTGGAATGGGTTAGTCTGAACGAACTTCCAGAACTTTACTCAGACCACAAACTCATGATCCGCAACGCTATCGCACAGATACGCCGCCGCATCAATCATGAGCCATTAAGCTTCAAACTCCTCCCAGACCTCTTTACGCTGACACAGCTTCAGCATGTATTCGAGGCAGTAATAGGCGAAGAGATTGATAAGCGCAACTTCCGCAAACGCGTGAAGGATATCGACTTCATCGAGAAAACAGAACTCATCGATAAAGTCAACTCGAAACGAGGCGCCGCCCTCTACCGCTTCAACAAGAAAGCATACGAGGAAGACCCATCGTTCAACTTGAAATAGAATAAACAACTTAAAACAAAAGATATTATGTTAGAAGAATTAAAAGAAAAAGTGTTCAAGGCAAACCTTGATCTCGTTAAGCACAACCTCGTGCTCTTTACATGGGGAAATGTAAGTGGTATCGACCGCGAGAAAGGTCTGGTTGTCATCAAACCATCAGGCGTCGATTATGACACCATGAAGGCTAGCGATATGGTAGTGGTAGACTTGGAAACAGGTAAGGTAGTAGAAGGCGATCTGAATCCATCATCAGATACACCAACTCACCTGGTTCTCTACCGCGCATTCCCAGAGTTGGGTGGCGTAGTTCATACTCACTCTACTTATGCTACCGCTTGGGCACAGGCTGGCTTGGACATCCCTAACATTGGTACAACTCATGCTGATTACTTCCACGATTGCATCCCTTGCACTGATGCGATGACAGAGGATATGATGGCAGAATATGAGCACAACACAGGTGTTGTCATCGTTGACCGTTTCAAGAAAGATAACATCAACCCAGTTCATACTCCTGGCGTATTGGTTAAGAACCATGGTCCTTTTACATGGGGTAAGGATGCTGACCAGGCTGTTTATCACGCAGTAGTAGCTGAACAGGTAGCAAAGATGGCTTTCATCTCATTCTCTGTTAATCCAAACACCACCATGAACCCATTGCTCGTAGAGAAGCACTTCAACCGCAAGCACGGTCCTAACGCTTACTACGGACAGAAAAAGCACTAATTAAAGCGTGTTTCAAATAAAGATATTAAATCACATTAACAATAACAATTAATACAACAAACAATCATGATTAAAGCATTTGAAAATTTAGAGGTATGGTTTGTAACTGGTGCACAGCTTCTTTACGGAGGCGAAACAGTTAAGATAGTTGATGGTCACTCAAAGGACATGGTAGATGGTCTGAACAACAGTGGCATCATCCCAATCAAGGTAGTTTATAAGGGCACAGCTAACTCTTCTGCAGAAGTTGAGGCTGTCATGAAGGCTGCCAACAACGATGAGAAGTGCGTAGGTATCATCACATGGATGCACACCTTCTCTCCAGCTAAGATGTGGATCAAGGGCTTGCAGGCTCTCGAGAAGCCTCTCCTCCACTTCCACACTCAGTACAATGCAGAACTCCCTTGGGATTCTATCGATATGGATTTCATGAACCTCAACCAGTCAGCCCACGGCGACATCGAGTTCGGTCACATCTGCACCCGTATGCGCATCCCTAGAAAGGTAGTTGTAGGTTACTGGAAGAGCGAAGAGGCTCAGAAGCAGATTGCAACATGGGCTCGCGTAGCTGCTGGTGTTGCTGATGCTCACAACGTACGCTGCTTGATGTTCGGTATGAACATGAACAACGTTGCCGTAACAGATGGTGACCGCGTAGAGTTCGAACAGCGCTTGGGTTACCACGTAGATTACTACCCAGTATCTTCACTCATGGAATACTACAAGAAGGTAACTGATGCAGAAGCTGATGCTCTCGTTGAGGAGTACAAGAAGGAGTACACCATCAAGATTGATGAGTCTGGCGAGGAAGTTTATTGGGAGAAGGTGAAGAACGCAGCTAAGGCTGAGATCGCTCTCCGTCGCGTATTGAAGGATGAGAACGCAGTAGCATTCACAACCAACTTCGATGACCTCGGCGATGCTGACATCGACGATCCAAACTTCTGCGGTTTCGACCAGATTCCTGGTTTGGCTTCACAGCGCCTGATGGCAGAGGGTTATGGTTTCGGTGCAGAGGGTGACTGGAAGACAGCTTGCCTCTACCGCACACTCTGGGTAATGAACCAGGGCTTGGAGAAGGGTTGCTCATTCCTCGAGGACTACACACTCAACTTCGCTGCCGACCGCACATCTAGCCTCCAGAGCCACATGCTCGAGGTATGCCCATTGATTGCAACAGACAAGCCAAAGCTCGAGGTTCACTTCCTCGGCATCGGTATCCGCAAGCAGCAGACTGCCCGTTTGGTATTCACATCTAAGACAGGTAAGGGTGTTAAGGCAACTGTAGTTGACCTCGGCAACCGTTTCCGTCTCATCGCAAGTGAGGTAGAGTGCATCGAGCCAAAGGCAATGCCTAAGCTCCCTGTAGCTTCAGCTCTCTGGGTTCCACAGCCAACCTTCGAGATTGGTGCAGGTGCTTGGATCCTCGCTGGTGGTACTCACCACAGTGCATTCTCTTACGATATCACTGCTGAGTACTGGGAAGACTTCTGCGAGATTCTCGGTATTGAGTTCGTCAACATCGACAAGAACACAACTATCAGCAGCTTCAAGCAGCAGCTCCGCAACAACGAGATTTACTACATGCTCAACAAGGCGTTGAGATAATTTAAGTGAAGAGTGAAGAACGAAGAGTGAAGAATTCCATTGCTTTTCTCTTTGTTCCTTACATTAAAGAAAGAATCAATAATGAGCGCAAAAACTATTATAGAATCAGGTAAGGCCATTCTCGGTATCGAGTTTGGCTCTACCAGAATCAAGGCTGTCTTGATCGACACCGACAACAACCCTATCGCACAGGGTAGCTTTGAGTGGGAAAACCAGTTGGTTGATGGTCTCTGGACTTACAGCATCGACACAATCTGGAAAGGTTTGCAGGATTGTTATGCCGACCTCCGCAAGAACGTGAAGGCTGAGTACGACTGCGAAATCAAGCAGTTGGCTGCCATCGGTATTTCTGCGATGATGCACGGCTACATGGCTTTCGGTAAGGATGAGAACATTCTCGTTCCTTTCCGCACATGGCGTAACACCAATACAGCCAAGGCTGCAGCTGAACTTTCAGAACTCTTCCACTTCAACATCCCATTGCGTTGGAGTATCTCTCACGTATATCAGGCTATCCTGAATGGTGAGAACCACATCAACAAGATTGACTTCCTTACCACTCTCGCCGGTTATATCCACTGGCAGCTCACAGGCAAGAAGGTTTTGGGCGTAGGCGATGCATCAGGTATGCTCCCTATCGACTCTAACACCAACAACTACGATGCAGAGATGGTAGCTAAGTTCGATAAGCTCATCGAGCCTAAGAACCTGGGCTGGAAGATTCTCGACATTCTCCCTGAGGTGCTGAACGCAGGCGAAGATGCTGGCGTATTGACCGAGGAAGGTGCAAAGAAGCTCGACCCATCAGGCACACTCCAGGCAGGCACCCCACTCTGTCCTCCAGAAGGTGATGCAGGTACTGGTATGGTAGCTACCAACGCTGTACGTCAGCGCACAGGTAACGTCAGTGCAGGTACATCTTCTTTCTCTATGATTGTATTGGAGAAAGCCTTGAGCCAACCTTACGAAGTCATTGATATGGTGACTACTCCAGACGGTAGCCCTGTAGCAATGGTTCACTGCAACAACTGTACTTCCGACCTCAATGCATGGGTAGGTTTGTTCAAGCAATATCAGGAGTTGCTCGGTGTTCCAGTAGATATGAACGAGGTATTCGGCAAGCTCTACAACCACGCTCTTGAAGGCGATGCTGATTGCGGAGGATTGATTGCTTACAACTATATCTCTGGTGAGCCTGTAACAGGTCTTGCAGAAGGTCGTCCTATGTTCGTACGTTCTGCCAACGACCACTTCAACCTTGCCAACTTCATGCGTGCCAACCTCTATGCTTCAGTAGCTGTATTGAAGATTGGTAACGATGTATTGTTCAAGGACGAGAAGGTACAGGTAGATCGCATCACAGGTCATGGCGGTTTGTTTAAGACCAAGGGTGTAGGTCAGCGCATCCTCGCTGCAGCCATTAACTCCCCTATCTCTGTCATGGAGACAGCAGGCGAAGGTGGTGCATGGGGTATCGCTCTGCTCGCAGGTTATCTCGTTAACAACGAAGAGAAGTTGAGCCTGGCAGATTATCTCGACAAGAAGGTATTTGCAGGCAATACTGGTGTAGAGATTGCACCTACTGCCGAAGATGTAGCCGGTTTTGATAAATATATTGAAACCTACAAGGCTGGTCTTGCTATCGAAAAGGCAGCAGTTGAGAACAAAAAGTAACTAAACGATAAATACGTTTGTGGGGATTCTACCTCCACAAACGTATTATACTAAAAATCGACAACAATTAATAAGAACAATGATGAAGAAACTATTCGCTACCACATTGCTTTCAACAGCAGTTGCATTCTCAGCTCAAGCTCAGGATGTAACAGGAACAATCCATGCCAACCAGGGAACACAGAAAATCAATAAAGAGATTTATGGCCAGTTTGCCGAGCATCTCGGAAGTTGCATCTATGGTGGTCTTTGGGTAGGTCCTGATTCTAAGATTCCTAACACTCAGGGTTACCGCAACGACGTGCTCCAAGCCCTCAAGGACCTGAAAGTGCCTGTATTAAGATGGCCTGGAGGATGCTTCGCTGACGAGTATCACTGGATGGATGGTATCGGTCCACGTGAGAAGCGACCAAAGATGCAGAACAACAACTGGGGTGGAACCATTGAGGACAACTCTTTCGGTACACACGAGTTTCTGAATCTCTGCGAGATGTTGGGTTGCGAGCCTTACATCAGCGGTAACGTGGGTTCCGGCACTGTTGAGGAATTGGCAAAGTGGGTGGAATATATGACCAGCGATGGAGATACTCCTATGGCAAAACTCCGCCGACAGAACGGCCGCGACAAGGCTTGGAAGGTAAAATACCTCGGTGTTGGTAACGAAAGTTGGGGCTGCGGTGGCAACATGCGTCCTGAGTATTATTCAGATCTCTTCCGCCGCTACTCTGTTTATTGCCGCAACTATGACGGGAACCAGCTCTATAAGATTGCATCTGGAGCGAGCGATTACGATTATAACTGGACTAAGGTATTGATGGACCGTATCGGCAACCGTGCCAACGCCATCTCTCTACATTATTATACAGTAACAGGCTGGTCAGGCAGCAAGGGTTCTGCCACCAAGTTCAACAATGAGGATTACTACTGGACCATGGGCAAGGCGCTCGGCATAGAAGATGTCATCAAGAAGCACGAGGCTATCATGGACAAGGCTGATCCAAAGAAGCAGGTAGCCCTCCTCGTTGACGAATGGGGAACCTGGTGGGATGAGGAGCCTGGCACTATCAAGGGCCACCTCTATCAGCAGAACTGTATGCGCGATGCCTTCGTTGCAGCACTCTCGCTGAATGTATTCCACCGCCATACAGAGCGTGTGAAGATGACCAATATCGCACAGATTGTCAACGTACTCCAATCAATGATCCTGACAGATACAAAGGGAACAGGTCACATGGTTCTGACTCCAACCTATCATGTATTCAACATGTACAAGGACTTCCAGGAGGCAACCTATCTCCCAATGGATGTAAAGTGCGACTCTATGGATGTTCGCGGCGATGATCATGCAAAAGATGGAAGAAAGATTCCATTGGTATCTACTTCAGCAGCCAAGAAGGCAGATGGAACCATTGTGGTTGCTCTTGCCAATGTCAGTCTTGACAAGGCTCAGCAGGTAGAGTTTAATCTGGATGGTGCAGCTGCTCCAAAAACTGTAACAGGACAGATTCTTTCCTGCAACAAGGTGAGCGATTACAACGACTTCGCACACCCGGATGTAGTGAAGCCTGCAGTTTTTAAGGATGCAAAAGTAAAGAAAAACACCCTTAAGGTAAAAATTCCTGCAAAATCTATCGTAGTTTTGAAAATAAAATAGTATCTTTGAAGGCGAAAAAAGGAAGTATCCTTCTTTTGAGTAGCCTTCAGAGCTAGAAAAACAAGAATATTTCAGCAGAAATAACAACAATAATAAATATAAAATTATGAACGACATTAAAGTAATGAATCATGCAGCTGATAACATCCGTATCTTGGCTGCTTCAATGGTAGAAAAGGCAAATTCCGGTCACCCAGGTGGTGCTATGGGTGGTTCTGACTTCATCAACGTGCTCTTCTCTGAGTACCTGGTTTATGATCCAGCAGATCCAACATGGACTGGCCGTGACCGCTTCTTCCTCGACCCAGGTCACATGAGCCCTATGCTCTATGCTGGTTTGGCTTTGCGTGGTTTCTTCTCTATGGAAGACCTCAAGCAGTTCCGCCAGTGGGGTTCTGTAACTCCTGGTCACCCAGAGCTCGACCTTCAGCGTGGTATCGAGAACTCATCTGGTCCTCTCGGTCAGGGTCATGCCCTCGCAGCTGGTGCAGCTGTTGCAGAGAAGTTCCTCGAGGCTCGTCTGGGTTCAACCATGATGCAGCACAAGATCTACGCATACATCTCTGATGGTGCTGTAGAGGAAGAGATTTCTCAGGGTGTTGGTCGTATCGCCGGTAACCTCGGTCTGAACAACCTCATCATGTTCTACGATTCTAACGACATCCAGCTCTCTACAGAGTGTGGCGTTGTTATGAACGAGGATACAGAGATGAAGTACAAGGCTTGGGGCTGGAATGTCATCAAGATCAACGGTAACGACGTAGCTCAGATTCGTGAGGCGCTCGATGCTGCCCAGAAGGAGCAGGACCGCCCTACCCTCATCATCGGTAAGACCGTAATGGGTAAGGGTGCTCTCCGCGCAGACGGCACAAGCTACGAGGCTTGCATCAATACTCACGGTGCTCCTCTCGGTGGCGACGCTTACGTAAATACTATCAAGAACCTGGGTGGTGATCCTGAGAATGCATTCGTTATCTTCGACGATGTAAAGGAAATCTACGCTAAGCGTGCTGAGGAGTTGAAGAAGATCGTAGCTGAGCGCAAGGCTGCAGAGGCTGAGTGGCGCAAGGCTAACCCAGAGAAGGCTGCCCAGATGGATGAGTGGTTCAGCGGCAAGTCTCCTAAGGTAGACTGGAGCAAGGTTGAGCAGAAGGCTGGTTCAGCTACACGTGCAGCATCTGCTGCTTGTCTCGGCGTTTTGGCAGAGCAGGTTCCTAACATGATCTGTGCTTCAGCTGACCTTTCTAACTCTGATAAGACAGACGGTTTCTTGAAGAAGACCAAGAGCATCGTTCGCGGTGACTTCTCTGGTGCTTTCTTCCAGGCTGGTGTTGCAGAGTTGACTATGGCAGATATGTGTATTGGTATGATGCTCCACGGAGGTGTGGTTGCAGCAATGGGTACATTCTTCGTATTCTCTGATTATATGAAGCCAGCTGTACGTATCGCAGCCCTGATGCAGGTTCCAGTGAAGTTCATCTGGACTCACGATGCATTCCGCGTTGGTGAGGATGGACCTACTCACGAGCCAGTTGAGCAGGAAGCACAGATTCGCCTCATGGAGAAATTGAAGAACCACGCAGGTAAGGACAGCGTTCGCGTATTCCGTCCAGCTGATGCTGACGAGACTACAGTTTGCTGGAAGCTCGCTATGGAGAATGTTGAGACTCCTACAGCTTTGATCTTCTCTCGCCAGGGCATCGCTAAGTTGCCAGAGGGAACAGACTATGAGCAGGCAGCCAAGGGTGCTTACATCGTAGCAGGCAGCGACGAGAATCCAGACGTTATCTTGGTAGCTAGCGGTTCTGAGGTTTCTACATTGGAGGCTGGTTGCGAGGCTTTGCGTGCCGACGGCATCAAGGTTCGCGTGGTAAGTGCTCCATCAGAGGGCTTGTTCCGCGGTCAGAGCAAGGAATATCAGGAGAGCGTATTGCCAAAGAACGCTAAGATCTTCGGTATGACTGCCGGTCTTCCTGTAACACTCCAGGGTCTCGTAGGCGCTAATGGTAAGGTTTGGGGTATGGAGAGCTTCGGTTTCTCAGCTCCTTACAAGGTACTTGATGAGAAGCTCGGTTACACAGGCGAGAACGTTTACAAGCAGGTAAAGGCTTTCTTGGCAGAGGCTTAATTAGCATAAACTAAACAGGAGTTGGAAGCTGGAGTTGGAGATTTTGCAGGATGGCAGATTTCCATTTCCGGCATCCGACTCCTTTCACTCTTTTAATATTAACCTTGTGAAGGATAAGGGTTTACCCCGTTTTCTTCACTTAAAAACTTAAGTATTATGGAAGTAAAGACAGTTGGTATTGCATGCGATCACGCAGGTTTTCCATTGAAGCAATTTGTATTGGAATATTTGGAAAAGAAGGGTTATCCTGTAAAGGATTATGGTACATACAGCGATGCGAGTGTAGACTATCCTGACTTCGGTCATGCTCTTGCTAAAGGCATTGAGAGCGGCGAAGTATATCCAGGTATCGGCATTTGCGGCAGCGGCGAAGGTATCGCCATGACATTGAATAAGCATCAGGGTGTACGTGCCGGATTGGCATGGTGCAAGGAGATTGCTCATTTGGTTCGTCAGCACAACGATGCCAACGTATTGGTACTTCCAGGTCGTTTCGTAGACAACAAGACCGCCGAGGCTATTCTCGACGAGTTCTTTGCCACAACATTCGAGGGTGGCCGTCACGAGCGTCGCGTCAAGAAGATTCCTGTTCAGCAGTAAAGTTCTGAATGGATAAAAAAGAATTAAGGCTGAGTCATCGCATGATGGCTCAGCCTATTTTTATGGAATACGGACATACCAAGAAGCTTTTTACGACACATGAACAACTTCAATAAATGCACGCAAGCGTAAGATACAATCGCAGAATGCGGAAGAAGTTGTCAGAAAAGACAGATGAAGTTGTCGGAAAAGATAGTATAGGTTATCGGAGAAGTTAACTCCGTAGGCCGCACAACAGCTGTTGTGCGCTTGCATAACAGCTGATATGCGCTCGCACAACACCTGTTGTGCATGCGTAGACCAGCTGATGGACGCCTATAGCAAACCAACATTACTCGCTGATGTTTTTATCAATCATTTAGCCACTAAAAACACAGTTCTATTTGTTATTTTACCGGAACAACCCTATGTCAAAGAAACAAAAAAAAGGGATGCCACACTAGGTGACATCCCCCTATGAGAATCAAATACTTATTTGAAGCTTAAACTTTACTTGCTCTCAGCCTCAGCCTGCTTGGTCTCAGGTGCATTAGGACCATAGTAGCCATAGTAAGCCTGGTAACGGGTGTAACCCCAGTTAGCCTGAGCCTTCTCTGGATCGAGCTGCTTAGCCTTGTCGAGAACTTTGATAGCCTCCTGGTAAACAACCTTGCGGCCGTTAGGATCCTGCAAGTTACCAGCCTTGCTGTTGTAGCAAGCACCCAGATAAGTAAGAACAACTACGTTATCCTCCTTTGCAGCAAGAGCCTGCTTCAAACACTTGATAGCGTTGTCTGCATCGTTCTTCTGGATATACATCATACCCTTGTTGGCAAGAGCTACAAAGTTGTTAGGGTTCTTTGCGATAGCATTGTCCAAAAGTTCAGCCTGCTCCTTCTCCATCTTCAATGAAGAGTACATAGAGTTCAAACCATCAAGAACAACCTCATTGGTCTCGTCCTTTGCAAAGATATCCTTGAGCTTGTTAACATAGGCAAGAGAATCCTCGTGAGTCTTCAAGCCATCCTTCATCACATAGAGCTTGAGGTTGAGGGCATCCTTAGCCTCCTTCTCACTCTTCATGGCGATGTCGCAATACTTCTCGCAACGGGCAGCATCCTTAGCCTGGTATGCATAACGGGCTGCAAAGAGAGCAACCTGACCGATATACTCCTTCTCGCCATCCTTCTGCTTCTGGTCTACAGAAGCGAAGAGAGGCTCATTGTCTGTATCGAGGAATGCACCCCAATACTTCAATACCTCATCAGCCTTATTGTTCTGGGCTGCTGTCTGACCCGCATTAACGAGCTGAACACGAGCACCCCATACACGGCTAGCGTTGTTGTTAAACTTAGGAGCAACCTTACCCTTAGCGTTAGGAAGCTGGTCGTACTTGTAGCACTCAATAGCATTGATCAATGCATTGTAAGCGCCCTCAGACATAGCAGCCTCGTCAACCGGGTCGTTCTTCTTCATGATCTGATTGGTCTGCTGGATGCTCTGCTGGTCGTTGAACTGCTTCATAGCGAGATCAACGAGCTTGTTGTAAGCCTTGGCCTTCTCTGCATCGTTAGCCATCTGACCCAAATTCTGCTTAACCAAAGCCTCAGCCTCGGCATAAGACTTAGCCTTCATGACCGCCTTGAGAGCGTCACTGTCGCCTGCGAATGCTGATGTGGCACCTAGTACCATCATTGCAGCTACTAAAAACTTTTTCATTTTTCTTAATGAGTTTAAAAGTTGTTGTTATTTATTTTTTACGCGTCTTTTCTTTTATTCGAAATCTACGTTGCCCGAATCGGTATCCTCAGCTTCAGATGCTTCGTCAGCGAGATGAGCCTCAGCCTCAGCAGCCTCTTCAGCAGTCTTGGCACCTACGGTATCATTCTCTATCTCCTCGCTCTTCTTAGCCCAGGCAGAACGGCTCTCCTCTTCTACAGAAGCCTCGAGCTCAGAACTCATCACCTTGCATACGCTGGCAATGACATCATTCTTCTTGGCAAGATTGATGAGGCGGACACCCTGAGTAGCACGGCCCATGACACGGCAATCAGCTACGGCAAGACGAATTACGATACCACTCTGGTTGATAATCATGAGGTCGTTATCATCGGTTACGTTCTTGATAGCTACCAGTCGACCGGTCTTATCGGTAATATTCAGGGTCTTCACACCCTTACCGCCACGCTTGGTAACGCGGTAATCGAGTACATCAGAACGCTTACCATAACCCTGCTCGCTCACTACCATCACGGTTTCCTTCTCAGGATCGTTGACAACAATCATACCTACTACAGCATCATTACCCTCATCGAGGCGCATACCACGAACACCGGTAGATGTACGGCCCATTGTACGAATCTCGTTCTCGTCGAAACGGACAGCACGACCATTGCGGTTGGCAATAATCAGTTCGTTATGACCATTTGTCAGACGAACATCTACCACCTCATCGCCCTCTACGATGTTGATAGCTATCACACCGTTGGCACGTGGACGGGAATATGCCTCCAGACAAGTCTTCTTCACCGTACCATTCTTGGTAGCGAATACTACGTAATGGTTGTTGATGAACTCAGCGTCGTTCAAGCCTCTGAGGCGGAGGAATGCATTCACCTGGTCATCGCTCTCGATGTTGAGGAGGTTCTGGATGGCACGACCCTTGGAATTGCGGTCGCCCTCAGGAATCTCGTAACACTTCAACCAGTAGCAGCGGCCCTTCTTGGTGAAGAACAGCATGGTCTGGTGCATGGTAGCAGGATAGATATACTCGGTGAAGTCCTTATCACGGGTACGGGCTCCCTTAGAACCTACTCCACCACGAGCCTGCTCACGGAACTCTGACAATGGGGTGCGCTTGATATATCCGAGATGACTCACGGTGATAACCACTGGGTCGTTTGGATAGAAGTCTTCTGGATTGAACTCATGGTCATCTGGCTTAATCATGGTGCGACGTGCGTCACCATACTTCTCCTTCACCTCGTTGAGTTCATCCTTCATTACCTTCTTGCAGAGCTCAGGATCGTTCAGAATCTGGTTCAAGTAGTCGATGGTCTTCATCAACTCGTTAAATTCATTGTGCAACTGCTCCAGACGCAAGCCTGTCAACTGGCTGAGGCGCATATCAACGATGGCCTTACTCTGAAGCTCATCGAGTTCGAAGCGCTTCTCCAAGTTGCGCTGAGCATCAGAAGGAGTCTTGCTGGCTCTGATAATATGTACCACCTCGTCGATGTTGTCGCAGGCAATGATCAAGCCCTCGAGAATATGAGCACGCTCCTGAGCCTTCTTCAGTTCGAACTGGGTGCGGCGGATCGTAACATCATGCCGATGCTCTACGAAATACTTCACACACTCCTTCAAGCTCAAAAGACGTGGACGGCCATTAACAAGAGCGATGCAATTCACTGAGAATGAACTCTGAAGAGCTGTCAGCTTAAAGAGTTTGTTCAGAAGAACATTGGCATTGGCATCACGCTTCACATCAACAACGATACGCATACCCTGACGGCCAGACTCATCGTTTACGTTAGCGATGCCATCTACTCTGCCTTCCTTGGCAAGGTCAGCAATAGCCATCACGAGCTGCTCCTTGTTAACACCATAAGGAATCTCGGTGATAACAATCTTATCATGGTTTTCACCACTTTCAATCTCGGCTGTGGCACGAACCACGATTCTGCCTCGACCCGTTTCGTATGCATCCTTCACACCCTGTATACCATAGATGGTAGCACCGGTTGGGAAGTCAGGAGCAGGGATATACTGCATCAATCCATCGGTGTCGATGTCAGGATTATCAATGTATGCACAGCAACCGTCAATTACCTCACCCAGGTTGTGGGTAGGCATATTGGTAGCCATACCTACTGCAATACCGTTACCACCATTTACCAGAAGATTAGGAATCTTGGTAGGCATCACGGTAGGTTCCTGAAGGGTATCATCAAAGTTGTTGGTCATATCAACCGTTTCCTTGTCAAGGTCATCCATGATATGCTCACCCATCTTGGAGAGGCGGCACTCTGTATAACGCATGGCAGCAGGAGAGTCACCGTCAACAGAACCGAAGTTACCCTGTCCGTCAATCAAGGTATAACGCATGTTCCACTCCTGTCCCATACGCACCAGAGCGCCGTAAACAGAAAAGTCGCCGTGAGGGTGATACTTACCGAGCACCTCACCAACAACACGCGCACATTTCTTATAAGGTTTGTCACTGGTGTTTCCAATGCCGAGCATACCGTAAAGAATACGGCGGTGCACAGGCTTGAAACCATCGCGTACATCAGGGAGGGCACGAGCCACGATAACTGACATCGAATAATCGATGTAGCTCGACTTCATCTCCTCCTCAATGTTGATCTTCATGATTCTATCATGATCCATTGTCTGATTTTCGTCCATTTCTTATATTAATGTATTATTGTTTATTCGTTACTTTCAAAACGCCTGTTTTCCATTCGGAAATCGCGTTTAAGGGCATTTCCTTGCGTTCTAAGCCGTTTTACCCTTTTGAAATTCCCGACAAAGATACAAAAAAAAATGATACTAAAACGCTTTAGAGGCGAAAAATCGCATTATTTTAGCATTATTTGTATTTTAACAATGCAAAAAAGTTGGCATATCATTTGCTATTATTGAAAATAATGTGTACTTTTGCACTGAGATATTTAAAAATATAAGCAAATATGATAAATCCGTTTTCACATATACAGGACATACTGAACAGAAGTAGCAAAGAAGCAGCACGCACCTTGGGAAGTGAAATCAGCGTGGAGCATCTGATGCTGAGTCTGATCAGCCAGAACGACAGCGATGTCAACAAGCTCCTGAAGGGCGCAGACATCAGTCCGATGGCTTTCAGCGGAGTCCTTAACAGCAAACTGGAAAAGCGTGTGGAAGAAACTCCTGCCGATAACGTGAAGGAGAACAGCCACATCCCATTCAGCCAGATAACAGACAGCATTATCAGAGACTCTATCCGCGAGGCAAACAACTACGAGCACTCCAAGATTGTAGAGCCAAGACATCTGCTGCTTGCCATCTTGAGAAATGACAAGAACCCTGTAGCCAACTGGCTGAGTCAACTGGGCTTAAGCTACGACCGTGCCATCGAAATGCTCTATCCTACTGACAAGGATGATGAGCAGAAGACAGAAGAGCCGAAGGATTTCAAAATGGAACCACAAACACCAGATTCAGAAATCCCTGATGCTGACAGGCAGGAGGAAGCAGAGAACCTGGAGATGGCTGGTGGAATAGAAACAGAAGATGACTACAACGAGCAGAACGACATGATGGAAACTGACGAAGAGCCATTCGATATGGAAAAGGACCAGAACCCGATGAGACTGTCTACTCGTTCAAATGGAACTCCGCGCAAAAAGAGCAGCACCCCTACCATCGACAAATTCAGTTTCGACCTGACCAAGGCTGCAGCCGATGGAAAACTGGACCCTGTAGTGGGCAGAGAGAAGGAGATTCAGCGTGTGCTCGAGATTCTGGGACGCAGAAAGAAGAACAACCCAGTATTAATAGGTGAACCGGGCGTAGGAAAGAGTGCCATCGTAGAAGGACTGGCACAGCTCATCAACAACCAGGAGACATCGCCTATGTTCTTCAACAAGCGTCTGATAAGTCTCGACCTGACTGCCATCGTTGCAGGAACCAAATTCCGCGGACAGTTTGAAGAGCGCATCAAGAATGTCATCAAGGAACTTGAGAACCATCCGGAAATCATCATCTTCATAGATGAGATTCATACCATGATAGGCGCCGGTTCCGGTGAAGGAAGCATGGATGCTGCCAACATTCTGAAGCCAGCCTTGGCAAGAGGTGTCATCCAGTGTATCGGTGCCACCACGCTCGATGAGTATCGCAAGAGCATTGAGAAGGATGGAGCCCTGGAGCGCCGTTTTCAGAAGGTTATCGTTGAACCGACAACACGCGAAGAAACCCTGCAGATACTTCACAACATCAAGGAACATTACGAGAAGCATCACTGTGTGAGATATACAGACGAGGCTCTCGAGACATGTGTCAAACTGACAGAGCGCTATATCACCGACCGCCACTTCCCAGACAAGGCTATCGACGTGATAGATGAAGCCGGCTCGCGCGTACATATTAATAATGCAAGTGTTCCTGCTCCATATATCAAGCTGGAAAAAGAACTGAAAAAGATAATCAGCAAGAAGCAGCAGGCTGTAGCAAACCAGAACTTCGAGATGGCAGCCTCATGCAGAGATGCCCAGACCAAGATCGAGAAAGAGATTGAGGACATGAAGGCGCAATGGCAGCAGGGAGAGATTGGCGAATATGTTGAGGTGACAGCCGAAGACATTGCCAACGTTATCAGCATGATGACCGGCGTACCGGCCCAACGCATGGCAGAGGGTGAAAGCAAACGTCTGAAAGATCTGGAACACAACCTGAAGCACAAGGTGATTGCTCAGGATAATGCCATCAACAAGATGGTAAAGACCATTCTGAGGAACCGTGTAGGCTTGCGCGACCCTAACCATCCTATTGGCGTATTCATGTTCCTGGGTCCTACAGGTGTAGGTAAGACCTATCTTGCCCAGAAACTTGCCGAGGAAATGTTTGGTTCGAAAGATTCACTCATCAGAATAGACATGAGCGAATTCTCCGAGAGTTTCAACGCCTCACGTCTGGTAGGTGCACCTCCAGGATACGTAGGCTATAACGAAGGTGGACAGCTGACCGAAAAGGTACGCCGCAAACCATACAGCATCGTATTGCTCGACGAAATAGAGAAGGCCAACAGCAAGGTATTCAACCTGCTCTTACAGGTACTCGACGAAGGAAGGCTCACCGATGGCAACGGCCGACTTATCGACTTCCGCAACACCATCATCATCATGACCTCTAATGCAGGAACCCGCCAGCTGAAAGATTTCGGCAGAGGCGTCGGCTTTACTTCTGCAGGTATAAAAGGCGGATTGGCGATGGATGAGAAAGACAAGGAGTATGCCCGCAGCATCGTCCAGAAGAGTCTGAGCAAGCAGTTTGCTCCAGAGTTTCTGAACCGTCTCGATGACATCATCACCTTCGACCAGTTGGATCTCAATGCCATCAAGCGCATCATCGACCTCGACTTGGAAGGACTGGTCAAGAGAATAGAAGACTTGGGATTCCATTTCCAGATTACCGAAAAGGCAAAGGAGATGGTAGCCAAGAAGGGATACGATGTGCAGTTTGGTGCCCGCCCACTCCGCCGCGCCATCCAGACCTACATCGAAGATTCCGTTTGCGAGATGTTACTCGATGGCACAATGAAGCCAGGCGACACCATCTCGGTAGGCAAAAATTCGAAAAAAGAAGAATTGACATTCAAGAAACTATAATCTGAAGAGGGACTATCCACTGGCGATAGTCCCTCTTTTATTATGAACCCGGTATAGCAACCAACAAACTTTAGTTAATAAGAGTTAACCACGAGAAAAGTTTAGGCAATAATTTCTTATTTCAAAAAATATTCATTACCTTTGCATCTGCTTTCGGGCAAAAAGCCATGATGGCTCAGTTGGTAGAGCAACGCATTCGTAATGCGTGGGTCGCGGGTTCGAGTCCCGCTCGTGGCTCTTTCTTGTGAAAGGAGTTAGTATTTTCCTTCGCGAGATTAGCACATCGGTAGTGCACGGGCTTCCCAAGCCTGTGAGGCGGGTTCGACTCCCGTATCTCGCTCAGAACATCAGCAAACCCAGGGTTGAACCCTGGGTTTCTTGTTTTTATTAACATCTTTTCAGCCTTCTATAGCAACAAAATCACTTTTTTCGAGTTATTATATAAATTAAACTAAGATAAAAGAATAATAATGAAGAAACATATCATACTTGTACTGGCGCTCGTCCTGTCTTCAGGGCCGCTTTTCGCACAGAGTTCACACATGACCGATGATCAGGTCATGAGCTTTGTGGTGAAAGAACATGAGCGTGGCACATCCAACTCACAGATTGTTACCAAACTGATGCAGCAAGGCGTAGACATCTCCCAGATTCGACGTGTACGCAATAAGTATCAGAAGATGTCGCAGCAGAACGAGCTCTACAGCACAACCGCTGCAGGAAATGCAGGCAACAAGAGAATGCGGACCAACAATGGCAAGCAAAGAGAAGATTACCAGGACAAGGACAATGAGAAGCAGGCTTCAACCTATAGCAATTATCGCATCCAGAGCAAGCAGAACGACAGCTACTATTCATCTTATGATGAGAATAATCCTGACTATGCTAACTTCAGCAAGGAGATGAACGCCCTGGTACCCGATACAGCTACCATGGTAAAACAGATGCAGGCAGAGCTCGGCATCAAGCGCAACAAGGTATTCGGCCGCGACATTTTCAATAACAAGGATCTCAGTTTCGAGCCAAACATGAACATCGCTACCCCACAGAACTATCGACTGGGACCTGGCGATGCGGTTATCATTGATATCTATGGAGCCTCACAGAAAACCATAGAGAGCACCGTTTCGCCAGATGGTGAAGTAACCATCGAGGGTTACGGACCAGTCAGCGTTTCAGGCTTGACTGTAGCTCAGGCTAATGCCCGCCTGCGCAATACCGTGGGCAGCAGATACCGTTCCAGCCGCATCAAGCTCACCGTAGGACAGACCAAGACCATCATGGTAAACGTAATGGGCGAGGTTAAGATTCCGGGCACCTATACCCTCTCAGCCTTCGCCACCGTATTCCATGCCCTCTACATGGCTGGCGGAACCAATGATCTGGGTACATTGCGAAACATCAAGGTATACAGACACAATAAGCTGGTAACAGTTGTCGACATCTACGACTACATCCTGAACGGCAAGCTGACGGGTAATGTCCGTCTTGCCGACAACGATGTCATCGTAGTAGGTCCATACGATTGTCTCGTAACCATCGCCGGAAAGGTAAAGCGCCCGATGATCTACGAAATGAAGAAGAACGAGAGCGTCAATTCCCTTCTGAAGTATTCCGGCGGTTTTACAGGCGATGCTTATAAGAAATCAGTAAGACTGAACCGCAAGACAGGCAGAGAACATGCCGTATATAATGTTGGGGAGTTCGACTTCTCAAGTTTCCGCATCGATGACGGCGACTCAATCAGCGTAGACAGCATCCTGCCACGCTACGCCAACACCGTAGAGGTGAAAGGAGCCGTATTCCGTCCGGGCATGTACAATCTCGGCGAAGAAATCAACAGCGTACGCACCCTTGTAGAGCATGCCGAAGGATTGACTGAGGAGGCATTCACTAACCGTGCCGTAATGCACCGCATGAAGTCTGACCGCTCGCTCGAAGTAATAAGTGTAGACATCGCCGGCATCATGAACGGCAAGACTCCAGATATCCCTTTGAAGGAGAACGATGTTCTCTTCATTCCTACCCGACAGGAAAAGATTGTAGAGCGTACTCTCACCATCCGTGGCGAAGTGCAGTATCCAGGAGTTTACCAATATGCCGACAATGAGACCCTCGAAGACTTCGTTCTTCAGGCAGGCGGCTTAACCGACAAGGCTTCAACCGTTAATGTAATGGTAAGCCGTAGAGTGATGGATGCCAAGGCTTTACGTCCAGATAGCGTTATCGCCAAGACCTACATCCTATCTCTTAAAGACGGCTTCGTTATAGACGGCACCCCTGGCTTCAAGCTGATGCCATTTGATGAAGTAATGATTCGTCAGAGTCCGGCTTATGTTGAGCAGCAGAACGTATCGATTACCGGTGAAGTGATGTTTGCCGGTCTCTATACATTAGACCGTCGCAACGCCCGCCTGAGTGAACTCTTCAAGAAGGCAGGTGGAGCTACCGACCAGGCATATCTCAAGGGAGCCCGCATCATCCGCAAAGCCAACGAGCAAGAGAAGCAGCGCATGGAGGCAGTATTGAAGATGCAGCGCGAAGAGATACAGAAAAATCTTCTGCAACTAGCCTCCAGCAGCAACAATGCTGGTGCCATCTCGCAGACCTCTAAGGATGTAGAGCGTACCAACATAGAGAAGTTCAACGTACCTAGCGAATACCCTGTAGGTATCGACCTTCCAGAAGCACTGGCGAACCCAGGCAGCGATGCCGACATCATCTTGCGCGAGGGCGACCGTCTGGTCATTCCTCAGTACAATGGTACGGTAAAGATCAATGGTGCCGTAATGTTTGCTAACACGGTAGCCTACGAAAAGGGCAAGAAGGCAAGCTACTATATCGATCAGGCAGGTGGTTTTGCCTCAGATGCATTAAAGAGCAAGGCATACATCATCTATATGAATGGCAAGGTAGCCAAGCTCTCTCATGGTGCCAAAGTGCAGCCAGGCAGCGAGATTGTCGTCCCAGCTAAGCTGAAGCGCAAGATGAGTACCGCCGAAATGATGAGTATGGGAAGCAGCATGAGCAGCATCGCCGCCATGATTGCTACGATTGCTAATATGAGTAAGTAATTGAGTGAAGTATGACGGTACTGAAACTCTTACCAAATGTCCTCATTTCAAAGATTCGAAGAAAAGTTGTAATTTTACAAGAAATAACATAAAAATAAAGAAAATGGACTTAAATACATTAATAAATGCTAGATTAGAAATGATGGGCAACGACAGACCATCAAGCTCTTGCAGTACGCATGGTGATACAAGAAAAGAAGCTATTGCACAAGCAATAGAATTTCTCCAGCGCGAATACGAGTCTAATGAACTTGATGAACCATCCGAATATGGCTATCGAGTTAATGTAGAAATCTTTAAGAAAGGCAAGCCGAGATTCTAAAATAGTTTTTTGCCAAAAACTCGGAGAATCTGGGTAATCGTTGTACTTTTGCATAAAAAAATAAAAGTAGATAGAAAAATGAGTGAAAATACAGAATATAGTTATAAAACAGCAGATCAAGCATCCGCTAATCTCGTTCATCTGGTTTCTTTACTAAAAAAGAAACTTTTAGCTATCCTAATATTTACCTTTAGTGTGATGATACTGACTGGCATATACATTTTCAGTTTGCCAAGAACGTGGAAATCAGAAACAATACTCTTGCCTGAATCATCAGCAAATTCGGTATCGGGAAATCTTGGGTCAATAGCAGCAATTGCTGGAATAAAAATGAATACAGGTTCAACAGAAGATGCTATCTACCCTGAGTTTTATCCAAAAGTATTAGGCTCTACTATATTCCTTACCGAATTACTCAAACAAGAAATAACCGTATCTCGCCTTCATAAGAAGGTAAGCATCTTTGAGTACTTTGAAAATTATCAGATTAAACCATGGTGGGGCAAATTGTTCAATTTAAAGAAGGAAATTATAAAGTCAAATATAAATCCTACACATATATCCAAACAGCAACAGACTATTGTTGATGCTCTATTTGGTTCGTTTTTTTGCAGTGTGGATAAGAAAACAGATATGATTTCGGTAAGCGTAACAACTCTTGATGCAGATGTTTCTGCACAAATTGCAGATTTGATCCGCAAAAGATTGCAAATATACATCACACAGTATCGTACAAACAAATCTCGTAAAGACGTAGAGTACACAAGAAAGATTGTTGCTGAGTCAAGAGCTCAATACATTAAAGCACAACAAAAGTACTCAGCTTATTGCGATGCCAATGAAGATATTGGTCTCATGTCTTTTACACAGGTTAGAGACCGATTGGAGAACGAGATGCAGATGGCATACAACATGTATCAACAATCAGTGCAACAGATGCAACTTGCTCAGGCAAAACTTCAAGAACGAACTCCAATATTCGTTACAATACAACCTGCAGCAATACCATCTAAGCCATCTGGACCAAAACGAATAATAACAATGGCTCTAATGTCGTTTTTAGCCTTTTTCTGTAGTTTTTCCTTCTATATGGTCAAAGATATATACAATCAAAAAATGGGACATGCAACCAACGAATATTAAACAATATTTTTTAACAAACCGCAAAGATCTGGTTGATACCTTATATCTTATGATGTTACAAGGTATCAACCAGCTACTTCCTATTTTTGTGATGCCGTATCTCATGATAAAACTCGGTGCCACAGGTTATGGTTATGTTGGATTTGCTCTGTCTGTTATACAATACCTAATTATCATTGTTGATTTTGGATTTAATCTCAGTGCAACCAAACATATAGCAATGGTAAAAGATGACTATGTTGAACGGAGTCGTGTTTTTTGGAATGTAATTGCAGCCAAATCAGTATTGTTAACTGTTTCAGCAGTTATACTTGGTACTTTGCTTGTCGCTGTACCCACTTTTCAATTCTACTCTAGAGCAATCATCGCTACATTTCCAATGCTACTAGGCTCGGTATTTACATTTATGTGGTTTTTTCAAGGAATAGGTAAAATACGTTTATTTTCTATTATAAACACAATATCTAAGGTTACCCTTCTGCCACTCATATTTATTTTCGTGAAGAGTCCTAATGACTATGTACTAGCAGCATTTCTTCAAGCTGCAGTATTTCTGTTTACTGCAATTATTTCTAATGTATATATAATATACAAACGACTTATAAATTGGGTGCCACCAATATGGACTGGGATACAAAGTGAGCTACATACTAGTTTTCCTCTATTTCTCTCATCGGCTTCAACAAGCATATATACACAACTAATCGTTGTTGTACTCGGCTTCTATTGCACAACAGATATCATTGGCAAATACTCTTCTGCAGAGCGTATCATGCGAGCAGTGTGCTTTCTTGTTTACACCCCACTAAACCAGGTGTTCTTTCCAAAGATCAGTTCTGTATCGGCAAAGAATTGCAGTGAGGCACGCCGCTTATTTGGACAAGTACGCATACTTGTATTAATGGTCATGGCAATTGTAGGAGTAGCAATCTGGACTAGTAGTATTTGGCTACCATCAGTACTTGGTGAAGACTACTCTGGTCTTGATATCTATTTGAAAATTTTCGCACTTACTCCATTTGCTATTGGAGTTGGAGGTGTTTATGGGCAAATGGGACTAATAGCTCTAGGGAACGAGCACACTAGCCATCGTTTTCGTGATGTATATTTCATAGCAGCGATTGCATCAATCTGCATGATGTTAATATTCATACCTTCCCTTCAAGCCGTTGGCGCTAGTATTGTTGTAACAACAACAGAAGTTGCCGTGGCTATCTTAATGATATATAACTATAAAAAATATTTGAAATAATGTTGATTATAACTTTTCTTTTAACAATTTTAATAGTAGGCATAGGCTATTATATATCGCATGATATATTTTCGCCATACGTAGCAGTACCAGGTGTATGGGCTATCGCTATACTTATATACTATTTACTACCAAATACATTTTATCCTATCAAGAATAATTTTCCATTCATTCTTACAGTATGGATTGTAGGATTTGTTGTTGCATCTATCGCATGTGATTATATAGCACCACCAGCCTCAAAAATTTCAAAAGAAATACAGCCGAACCAGAATATTTTATTGGTCTATTCTATCATAACATGTATTTCTATTCCTATTGTTTGTGCAGTAATTATAAAGCAAGCATTCATGGAAGATCCAGAAAATATATTTCGATACATGAGAATGATGAGCACTGGTCAAGATGAAAATATAGAGATGCCAAAACTTGGCATACTACTCTATTTTGTATCACTTTCCTTTGTTATGATATTTTTTTCTTTGCTTTATTTCAAAAGTAAAACAATGAAAATCATCATAATTCTACTGAATCTTTTATTGGCAACAGTAACTATGGCAAAAACTTCCTTCTTGGGTGTAATGTTCTCATCGTTATACCTTTGTTTTCAACAAGGAAAAATCAAAGTTAAGCATTTGATTATAGGATTGATAATTTTTATTGGATTTAGTTTCGTATTACAATCTGTGCGTGCCGTTGGAGAAGACATGGAAGCTACTAATTTCCTTGCACTTTATTTATCCAGCAGTATGGTTGCATTCGACTATTATGCAGTTCCATGCTCTTCCCCTATAATAGGCATGCATACATTCCGAATTATCTATGCAATAGGCCATGCTATCGGACTTACAGAAGCTCCAACAGACACGATACTTGAATTTGTATCAATACCAGATATTACCAATACATATACAAATATGTATCCCTTTTATGAAGATTTTGGTACTCCTGGAGTATTTCTATTTTCAATAATATATGGCATCTTTTATGGGTACTTATACAAAAAAAGTAGAACTGGAGGAAAACTAGAATTGATACTCTACGCAATTTTTTTAACATTTGTATTGATGGAATTTATCGGAGAATTTATATTTACAAATTTTTCCATTACGATACAGTATGTATTCTTTGCCTCTTTACCTTTTCTTTTCAGCAAGCAAAAAGGTAATTTGGCTTGAAACTAATTCGGTTTTAAATATTTAATTTTGAAGAAATGAACAACATTGATATTTTGATGGCAACATACAATGGAGCATCTTACATAAGAACTCAAATTCAGTCGTTACAAGCCCAAACTTTGACCGATTGGAAATTATATATTCATGACGATGGTTCTTCTGATGACACCATGAGCATCTTAAAAGAAATGAAAGCAATGGACAGTAGAATCAATATAATTGAGGACGGGATAAGATTTCATGAAAGTGGGCTCAATTTCATGCACCTTCTAAAATCTTCAAAAGCTCCATTCTGTATTTTCTGCGACCAAGATGACATCTGGCTAGAGAACAAACTAGAACTGATGCTTAGATTCATTGAAGCAAAAGATAATACAATACCACAGGCTGTATATTCTAATTCTTATGTATATATACCGGAAACATCTGATATTAGCGGCTATGCTACTCTTTGCTTTCCCCAAAAACTAAAAGATGTATTGTTTCTAAACAGTGGCATACAGGGTTGTGCTCTAATGTTTAACGCAGCACTGCGAGACATTTGTAAAAATGCACCAGACATAGTAGCAATGCATGATCATGTATTGACAGTTTGTGCTGCTGCCCTAGGAGAATTATCTTATCTCAACAAGAGGCTGATGCTATATCGCAGACACCAATCTACAGTCACTGGACCTACTGCTAAGAAACTGTCAGATAGATACAATTCATTCTTTGATATGGACAAAACAGTTATGTCTCACAAACACTATCAGGCATTAAAAAGTTTGTATCAAAAGTATGAAACGTATATTTCTGATGACAACAAGAAAATATTTTCCGACTATTTCCGTTTTGAAAAAGAATGCCGTATACGAAGATTCTTTCATGTACTTGCAAAAGGCTATAAATTATATGGACGAACTTCTATATTGGCAATAAAAGTTTTATTAAGAAAATTTGTATGAAAATATCAATATTTACACCAACATATAATCGCGCCTATACCTTAGGTGCGCTGTATGAAAGCCTGCGAAAGCAGACTTGTCAAGATTTTGAATGGATTATTGTTGATGATGGCTCTACGGACAATACAGAGGAACTATGCCATAGATTTAATTCTGATTTGTTTCCCATTCACTATTTTAAAACTCAAAACCATGGCAAACATGTTGCTATAAACTTTGGGGCACAAAAAGCTTTGGGTGAATGGTTCTTCATTGTTGACAGCGATGACCAATTACCAGAACACAGTATAGAAAATATCATAAAAGAATCAAAAAAAATTAGTGACAACAAAGATATTGCTGTACTCTGTGGCATGAGATTTTATAAAAATGGAGAACGAGTTGGAGGCAATTTAAATTTCAAAGAAATCGATTGTTCTGCTCTTGATTTTAGATATAAATATCATATTAAAGGCGATGCTGCAGAAGCTATTCGTACAACCGTTATTAAGAAATATCCATTTCCTGTATTTAATGATGAACGATTTTGTCCTGAAGCATTTCTGTTTAATCGTATAGCAAGAAAATACAAGACACATTATTTTAATAAAAATGTATACTTGTGTGAATACTTGACTGATGGCCTCTCCGCAAAAATCACCAAGATTAGAATGAATAGTTGGAAAGGAACTTGCTTGTGTTATTCTGAACTTGCAAATAGTTCTGTACCCTTTAAGATCAAGTTGCGTTCATGGCTCAACTTTTGGCGTTTTCATGCCTGTCATAAGTCAGAAGAAGTATATGACAATTTGTTCAAAATACCTCGATGGTCAAAAATCATCAAACCTTTCGGATATATTATTCATATAATGGACTTAAAAATCATCAAATAATTAGAAAACGAGAAATGAATATTATTCATATAATAAACGCTCTTGAAATAGGAGGAGCGGAGAGACTATTAGTAGAAACTTTGCCGGAAATCAAACAAATGAGACATGACGTAAAAGTTATCCTACTATATTCGTCAAACAGCTATTTTGAAAAGCAGCTGAAGCAAAGTGGGATTGAAGTGATTGCCCTCAACCATAAACATGAAGCGTATAATATTTGCCTCATAGCCAAACTCCACCAACTAATAAAAGATGCAGATGTTGTACACTCCCATTTGTTTCCATCACAATACTGGGCTGCACTAGCTCATTGTGGCATCAAAAAAGGAATACTAGTAACTACAGAGCACAATACATCAAATACACGTGCAAAGTATTGGCTCACTACACAAATTGACAAATGTATATATGGCTTGTATGATGGCATTATCTGTATTTCGGAAGCAACAGCCGATTTTATGCGCAAACGTACACCCCATAAAGTCACTATCAAGGTCATTGAAAATGGCGTTCGATTACCATCTATAAGCAGTCAAAAAAACTTGAATATTCAGCGCAAAGACATTGTTAGCGGATTGTCAGATACCAACTTCGTATTATTACAAGTTGCACGTTTCTCTACGCAAAAGAATCAAGACTGCTTAATTCGCGCCCTGAAATTGCTACCAGACAACATTCATGTACTATTTGCCGGATATGGGAAACGTGAAGAAGTCTGTCGCCAATTAGCTGAGAAAGAAGGTGTATCTGAACGAACTCATTTTTTAGGTATGCGAGAAGATATTGCACAACTATGGAGTATAGCTGACTTAGGCGTAATGTCATCACACTGGGAAGGTTTTGGCTTGGCTGCAGTGGAAGGTATGGCATACGCCAAACCAGTCATTGCATCAAATGTTCCTGGACTTGCCGAAGTTGTTGGTAACCAACAACTTTTATTTTCTCCAAACGACGAGCATGAGCTTGCAGTAAAAATATTGCAGTTTTATAACGATAAGAAAATGCTCAAAGACATTGGAATAAGATGCCAAAAACAGGCTAGTAAATTTGACATCAAGAACATGGCAGCTCAATATGTAAATTTCTACAATCAGTTGCTAAAACAAAAGAAAGATAAATAACAAATCTATTTTAAAGAAGATTAAATTATGAAAATTATATTTTGCGATAATACCTTATGGGGATTGGTAAATTTTCGAGGCGAAGTTATAAAATATCTCAAAAACAAAGGACATGAAGTTGTACTTGTCGCTCCAGAAAAAGAAGACAAACAAATGAGAACTACCATTCCCGATGGTGTGCATTACATTCCAATCAAAATGGAGCGCACATCTCTGAACCCAATAAAGGACATGAAATATTTTCGTACGATGCTTCATATTTTCCGCAAAGAACAACCAGATTACATTTTTACATATACCATCAAGCCAAACATATATGGATCAATTGCCGCAAGACTAGCAGGATGCCGCTCTACTGCTATGATGGCTGGGTTAGGATATATTTTCATAAATGACAGTATCATACTGCGTGCAGCAAGAGCATTCTATCAATTTGGACTTTCATTTGCAGAACATATAATAGTGCTTAATGACTATAATCGCCGGCTAATTGAACAAAAGCATTTATGTGCCCCTAAAAAAATAGTTTTTTTAGAAGGCGGTGAAGGCATCAACATAGACAACTATAAGAAATATAACAATACCTCAGTTCGGGATAACGAGCTCTATCTAAAGGCTTTATAATGTTTTTATATAAGGGACACAGAGGCTTGGCAACCATCTATATATCTTGGATGGTTGCTGAGACAAAATCCTCATGTAAAATATGCAATGTTAGAAAAGACTAAGCTGTTTCGTATCTTCGATAACGTATCCAGTAAGTGCCTTGGGCTTGTTGTCAAAGAAACAGTATGCCCCTAATGCAGAAATAATATTTATGATGAAATTCGCAACAGACCTGTGACGTGAATGTACTATCTGAGCCGTATTTTTCAACAGGTCATTAATCGTTTCAATGATGTATCTTTTGCGTAGCATCATCTTGTCATAGAACGGCATTAGTTTGTTCTTCATGTTCACTCTCAGTCCTGTTACCAACTGGATGCCTTCCTCAAAAAGCGAATCGAAGAGTTTTTGCGAGATATATCCTTTATCTGCAAACAGCTTACCATACAGACGTTTAGCCAACACATCGAATACCGTTGGATCTTTGTCGCTAACGTTTGCACCAGTGAGAACAAAAGCAATTATCTCACCTCTATCATTACAAGCCAGATGTAGCTTGAACCCATGACACCATCCCATTGTTCCCTTTCCGTTTGTGGCAATGCCTTTGAACACTTTGTTGGCATAACGCCTGAGATTGTGGCATATTGGTATCATGGTTGAATCAACAAAGGTTATACCTGTACATCTGCCAAAAGCACGGAGATTCAGGAAGAACATGAGAGGGAAGAATACGCGACTTTCAAGTTCTACAAAACGGTTATAAGACACCGCATTTGGAAAATATGACTTCAAAGTTCCTCTAATAAAGAATAGGTAATAATGCTTGAAGTTTCGGAACGAGCCGAAATGGAAATACAGCAAAATCGTCATGATTTCACTATCAGATAAAGAGGCTTTACGTCGTCTGCGCTTTACTCCATCTTCACCCAAAAGCAATTTTCCTGCATTTTCAGCATCAAAAACTTTGTAAAATTCATCAATAATACAAAATAATTCTGTAACTTTGTCCTTGGTAATCTCCATAATGATATCTTTTTATGTTTGTAACTAATTGGATTTCAACTACAAAGATACAAAAAATATCGGAGATTACCAACTTTTTTAGGCACTATTTCTTATCCCGAACTGAGGTAACAATGCCTCTAATGATACAACATTTTTGTTTATCGGCAGAATTTTGTGGGATAAGGGTTATGATGAGTTTACGAAAGCAGCCCGCAAGGTAAAAGTTTTATATCCTAATGTGAACTTTGAGTTATTAGGCTCTCTTGACCCCAAATATCCGAAAAGCGTACCTGAAGAGCGCCTTCGTAAAGACGAAGAAGATGGAATAGTAAAATATATCGGTTTCACACACGATATGGACAAGGTGTTTCAACGAAAAGGCATTGTTATTACTGTGCCGTCATATAGCGAAGGTATGAATCGTGCCCTAATGGAAGCGTGCGCATCAGGCAAGCCTATTATTACATCTGATATACCAGGCTGTCGTGAAGCTGTGGTTGAAGGCAAAAATGGCTTTCTTGTACCTGCCCGCAATGCTGACGCATTAGCGGAAGCTATGTTAAGATACCTACACCTCTCTCCACAAGAGAAACAGGACTTTTCGGATGAGAGCCGTAAAAAAGCCGAAAACCTATTTGATGTCCAAAGAGTAATAGCTAAATATACAAAGATTATTCATCAGAATGAAACCCTCATGACAAATAATTAATCGCCAATGTAAATGATAATTGATAATATTAGCTTACCTTTGCAGTTGTAAGTGTGGCCTGAGACAGAATGAAGTCTGATAAATCTATCAAATATAGCCAATATCTGACTTCAATCTGTCTCAGGATACACATTCTTACCAGAAGATTAGCTCAAAAATAATTCATTATTTCTACCTATAAGAATTTTACTTCACTATACTCCTTTAAAGCATCTTCCAATCCATCAGCCCTCTACTTTGCCTGTCAAACTCGAGGGCTAAAGAGATAACGGGTTTAGAAGATGCAGCATAGGCATCAGCATAATGACGAGAAGAGATTTGATGTGAGGCAGAAACTACACCACCATTATCAGACATCTTAAGCTCTAAAATGTAGATATTTTCTGAAGTTTCAACCACCAAATCTATTCTACCTGCAGACATCTGCTGTTCCTCTGAGACCTTAAAGCCACAGAGATAGAAAATATTTTTCAGAATAAAACGGAAATGCTCCTCAAAAACAAAGTTTTCCTTCTTTTGGGTACTATAAGGAGTGCCAGCAACCAACTGCTTAAGACAAAGCATACTCCTATCGATATTAGCAGCTAGCATCGATATCTTTAATTCTTGAATAGCATTGCTTACTTGCGAAGACTCCTTATGCAACATTATCGGAAGAATCATACCAAACATCGCATTTCGTACTTCTCGGTTAGGATAACCTAACATATAACTGCTACCTACTACCTTTTTGATTGTAAGATAACCGGACTGATAAAGGAAGAGTTTTGAATCATTCATATTGACATCACTCATTTCCAAATAGTCAGAATCAATCAAACAATTGTCCAGCTCAGGAATCTCGTTGATGAATTTACGCAAGACCTTGAGCAACATTTCGTTGGAACCAGAAGCTATCCAATAAGAATTTAGACGCAGATTAGCCAAGGCATTACAGACACTAAAAGGATTGTAAACACCGACGAGACTACGAGAGAAATGATAGCCATCATAGATAGAACTCATTGTATCCATAAGGGCACTCTTCGTGATAGCATAGTTATCTGCCAATTCAGATAGCTGTTCTGAAAAATAGAACTGAATTTCATCTTTAGTCAAACCACATATTGTTGCATACTCATTTCTAAAACTGACATTAGTTAATGTATTAAGCATACTAAACAAACTTATCTGAGTAAACTTAGTAATGCCAGTAATAAAGACGCACTTGATGCAGTAACCATAGTCTTTTAACCCTGTAAAGAAGTTACGGTATATCTCACGACATGCATCATGATGATTGGTTTCATAGGTATGCTGCAAAGGAACATCATACTCATCTACTATAATGGCTATCTGTACTCCCGCCTGTTCGTATGCTCTTTGGATAATACCATTTAAACGATTACCTAAAGACTGCTCATCCGGATTTCTGCCATATATTTTCTCGTATGAAGACAATACATTGTTCAAATATTCTGTAAGCGTCTGTGCAGAAGAACCGCCCAAACTCATACTGAAATAGATTACAGGACGTTTTACCCACTCCGACTCAAGTTCCATAATTTTGAGACCTTCAAAGAGTTCCTTTCTACCCTCAAAATAACACTTAAGGGTAGAGCACAAAAGAGACTTACCGAAACGGCGTGGACGGCTCAGGTAATTGTATTTAGTACCATTAGCCAGTTTCCAAACCATATCAGTCTTATCAGCATAGATATAATGATCTCTACGCATCTCTTCAAAATCCTGTATGCCTAAAGGCAATTTTCTATTCAGTTGCATCATATTGTCTCATTTTTCTGCAAATATACTCCTTTTATATGAAACAACCAAACAATTTTTATGTTTTATACAATATTCACGTACCTTTTCAGTTTATATAATAAAATGAAGATATAAATATGTTAACTGAAATATTACCAATCATAGGAGCATTCATACTGAGCATGACATGTGGTGCATTTTTCATTCCATCAGTGCTGAAAATCTGCAAGAAAAAAAAGTTGTATGATATTCCAACCCTAAGAAAAGTGCATAGCGCACCTATACCACGATTGGGTGGCATTGCATTCATACCAAGCATGATGATTTCAGCTGTGGCAGTATTGCTTATCATAGCTACAAATAATATTCAAGACAAAATCTCTCTCAGTATGTGGAGCGTAGGTTTTATCTTGAGTCTGTCGATTATCTACTCTGTAGGAATCATAGACGATTTAATCGGTCTTAATGCTAAAGTGAAATTTGTCGCTCAAATTCTCGCTGCCAGCATCATGCCTATATGTGGACTCCAGATTAATGACCTTTACGGACTGTTTGGAATTTACGAAATACCTTCGGTTGTTGGTATTCCTCTAACCATCCTTGTATTTGTGTTCATTGACAATGCACTCAATCTGATAGACGGCATTGATGGTTTGGCAACAAGTCTCTCCATCATTGCTCTGCTTGGTTTCTTCTATTGTTTCATACCATACAACCTGATTGCTTATGAAGTGATGATTGCAGGTTTGGTTGGCGTACTGACAGTATACCTATATTATAATATGTGGGGGAAAGTAGAAAAAGGAACCAAGATATTCATGGGTGATTCGGGCAGCTTAACGTTGGGATTCTTCTTGGCATTCCTATTTGTCAAAGCAATTGCCGTAAATCCCAATATTATGCCAATGTCTCCCAAACGCGTACTGATAGCATACAGTCTGCTCATCATACCTACTTTTGATGTCGTACGAGTAGTTTTACATCGCATCAGAAACAGAAAACCAATCTTTGATGCAGACAAAAGCCACATACATCACAAGATATTGGCTATGGGATATAACCAACACTATACGTTATTCTTTATCATCCTATTAACCCTAACTTTCGTTGGCACCAACGTAATACTTGGCTATATGAATGTAGGATTAACAGGTATCTTACTTATCGATATAGCCCTCTATACAATGCTACACATCGGTATCAATCAAAAAATCAAACTAAAGAAAAAAGTAGAGAAATGATCATACAAAACAAAACAGAAACCAAGAATAGAAACAACAGAATGGAGCGTTTTGTAAAACGTTCCACAGATATTCTTGTTTCTGTACCTTGTCTCGTTCTATCTTCTCCCCTATTTGTCATTATCTCCTTAGCTATCAAATGGGAAGATGGATTACCTATCATCTACAAGCAAGAACGTATAGGTTTGCACGGGAAACCTTTCAACATCTATAAGTTCAGATCTATGAAGGCTGATGCAGAAAAAGATGGTCCAAATCTACTGGAGATTGAGGGCGACACGCGACTCACACGTGTGGGAAAATTCATTAGGGCCCACCATTTTGACGAACTTCCACAATTGTGGAACATCGTAAAAGGCGATATGTCATTAGTCGGTCCCCGCCCAGAACGAAAATACTATATAGACCAGATTATGGAACATGACCCTCGATATACTTATCTGTATCAGATTCGTCCGGGTGCTACTTCTTATGCTACCCTATATAACGGATATACGGATACGATGCCAAAGATGTTGAGAAGATTGAGTCTTGACCTCTACTACCTGGAACACAGATCCTGGTGGTTTGATGCTAAGATTCTGTTCAAAACTATGACGAATATCATGTTTGGCAAAATATTTTAATGAGTAGCTACTTATACATCGTAAGCTACTGACTTTTGCATCATAAGTCCCTGACTTTCATATCGTAAGTAACTGATTTTTGCATCGTAAGTCTTTGATTTCCGTCTCGGAAACAACCGACTTCTGGGTGACAGGGTGACAGAGGTGACAGGGAACACAGAGCTGAGAATGCGCTGTATAGCTCTCTTGCTATGGGCATAAACTCTCCTGTCTCCGCCTCCGTTGGCTTTCGGAAGTAGAGATCCGTACATTACTGTTTTTGTCGCGACGCCTCCAAAGTAGGTAATAAGGTTCTAATCTGTGTCACACGGTGCAAAGATACAAAAAATAAAATAAATGAGAGTTCCCACTAGTGGGAACTCGTAAACGATAATTACCGTTTTTTAAAATCTTTTAAACGATAAAGGCTAAAAAATATATCCGATAATAGCAAGTTGCAGAAGAATTTGGAGTTGGAAGACACCTTATCTAACTGTTGGGAAGAATCATACCCAACATAGCATATTGACTATATATTGATGGTAACCATTTTTATAGAGCGCATATCGAATCAAAACAATGATGAACATCCTGTTTGGCGAAAGATTTTAGACATCGAACGCTGTGAAAGGGAAAAAGACGGTTTTGTAACATTTTTTTATTTCACAGCTTTTTATTTGGCATTATTTATATAAAAATCTGTTTCCTTGTACAAATAGAAAAGACTCCGCAAAGGGTTTTAAAACTTTTTTTTAAGTTGATGGTAAATTTGTTGCCATTTTATTTTTTTGTTTCAATTTTTTTTAGTACCTTTGCAAACGTTATCCTGAATACAATCTTTTTACCTTAAAGAAAACTAATACCTATTGAATGTAGAGCAGTTGTCTGAGAAGATAGCTGCTCTTGTCTTTTTTATAGCTCCCCATACAATAAATACCGCAAAACATCCGTTTTTTATTTATAGAAACAAGTCTTATCACTTGTATAAATCATCACAGAAGAAACAATGGAAACAGAAGTAAAGAAGATTCCTTATCTCGACCTGAAGGCTATCAATGAGCCATACGAGAAGGAGATAAAGGATGCTATCAACAAGGTGGTCAACAGCGGATGGTATCTGCAAGGTGAAGCCGTAAAGAAGTTTGAGAAATCGTATGCACAGTTTATCGGTACTGAATACTGCATCAGCTGCGCTAACGGGACGGATGCGCTCAAACTGATACTGATGGGGGAACTGGCTATCGGAAAGTTGCAGAAAGGTGATGAGGTAATCGTGCCTGCCAACACTTATTTCGCTACCGTACTTGCCATCAGCAGCGTAGGACTGACACCTGTATTGGTGGATGCCAATATCGATACATTACAGATAGATGACCAACTGATAGAAGCCCGAATTACACCGAAGACCAAAGCCATCATGATTGTTCATCTCTATGGCAAACTGGCATGGACTCCAAAGATTGCTGAAATCTGCAAGAAGCATCATCTCTTGCTTTTCGAAGACAATGCGCAGGGATTCGGATGCTCCACTACTCTATCTGATTCTTCTGAAAAACCATCAAAAAGAAGATATACCGGAAATCTTTCGGATGCTGCTGCCCACAGTTTTTATCCTAGCAAGAATCTGGGAGCATTGGGAGATGCGGGAGCTGTAACTACCAATAACAGGGAATTGGCGGAAGCCATCATGTCACTACACGAATATGGAAAGATAGAAGACGGCATCTTCAGATACCAGGGCGTCAACTCGCGCATGGATGAGATTCAGGCTGCGGTACTGAATGTGAAACTGCAATATCCTGAGAACGAACAGAAAGCGAGACACAGACAGATACAGCTATACCTGGAACATCTGGATGACGATATCAAGGACAGATGCATCGCTGCGAAACTCATCTCTCCTGCTCATGAAAATGTTTTCCACGTTTTCCCTTTCCTTACCCCGAAGCGAGACCAACTGAAAGCATTTCTGGCAGAGAATGGGGTGGGTACAAAGATTCATTACTTCTGCCCACCCTATCTGCAGCCATGCTATCCGGAAATGAATCATCTGGAATTTCCGGTAGCTAAGAGAATAGCTGACGAAGAACTGAGTCTGCCTTGCAACTCATCGCTCAACGATGAAGATATCATCAGAGTAAGCAAACTCATCAACCTGTTCTTGATTTAAAGGTACTGCACTTTGGCACCGATAGAGAGGCCGAAGACATCCCAGAAACCGGCATTGCCGTTACGGTAGAAACGCATAAAGTAGATATCCGTTGTACCCAACTCATAGAAGAACGTAATACTCTTGATACGCTTACGTTTATTGTGCGGAATATCATACTTAAAACGTTCACCCAAGGCGATATTAGGACGGACTCTGGTAGAGAACGGATAGTAGCCGCTTTCATACTTGGTAGGCTGCTTAGTCCAGAAATCATGTCCGAACACCGTATTGAAATACAGGCTGCACTCCAGCGGTTCAAACCACCAGCCCTTACCGATATTGCAACGCCAAGGAATGAAATTCTCCTTGAGCGTCATGGTTAACTTCTCATCGTCAGAACTGAACTTCGGGATGTAGCCAAACAAGAGCTGCGTTTCCCACTGGCGGCGCTTACCATATTCCCATCCGATACCCAGCGAAATGATACCCATATTGCCACAGGTCTGAATGATGCCACTAGTAGGTATCAGCAAATCCCAGTGCTTGCGGTAGCGCATGACGCGGCGGTCATATCGGGTCAGTTTGCCATCCGCCAACACCAGAGTATCATGAACAATACTATCCGTCAGTTCCAACTCCTCACTTTTCCCGGTAACCTCATCGGCAGCATGAACCTGTACAGAACCTGCAGCAAGCAAAGCTCCCCAAATGAATATATGCTTAAAACTCAATAATTTCATAACGATAATCTTTTGGAGTAATGGTGAATATATAGTACTGATGCTTAGCGGCATTGGCCACCTGATAATAGATGATGCCATCGCCATAAATATCTTCTTGCTTGGTATGATGACCATGACCGTAAAGACAGCACATCAAACCTGGGAATTGATGCGTATAAAAATTGAAGACCTTAGCTACATTATTATTAAACTGCTCTGAATAAGGGGCAGCATGCATACAGACAATGGTACGCGAAAAGTCATCTGCATCTGCCTTAACCTGCTCTTCCATGAAATCGAAATTAGGTACAGGGCGAGAATAGTCAAACTCTATGGCATTGGTATTGAGGCAGACAAACTTTACCTTACCGGCGATGAAACTGAAATCCGGATTACCAAAGATTTTCTGATAAGACTGGTTACCTGTTCCCAAACAGTCATGATTACCCAGCAGAGCCACGAAAGGTATCTTCAACTTCTGAAGATGGTCACGGGTCAACTGAAACTCACGGGTAGCACCAAAGTCGGTAAGGTCTCCACAATGAATCACGAAATCGAGGGAATCACTGCGGCGATTGATATCATTAACCTCACTCTTCAAATCATCCAACCACTGGTGTGAATCGCTGATCATAGCAAAACGGATTGTATCTTTCGACTTTACTGCAGCCTCAATCTTCTGAATATTGGTAACATTCAGATTTCTATCGCCGTCGATTTGCACATCATACGGATGAACATCGAAGACGGTATCGCAGGATGCCACCATACAGAGACAACAGGCAACCAGGATATAGGGAATAATTTTATGCATTCTTGTCTTATTATCTTTAAAAACTCTTTTTTATAACTCTCAAATACTACTTTTTCTTCTTTTTCAACCTTGCATAGAAACCTTGCAACCTGCCAGGCTGACAACCGGCATCGAGCAGTTTCTTCAAATCACGATAGGCTTCGTCTTTTCTTCCAAGCAGAATCAGAATGTCTACATGATTGAAAGCAAAATCCTCATTACCGGCATCCAACTCCATCGCCTTGGCGTAATCAAACTCTGCCAGCTCAAGCATACCCCTCTCCTTCTCCATGCCACCTCTTGCAGCATAAGCCATCGCACTGTCAGGGTACTGCTCTATCAGACTGTTAATACCATCGTAAGCCTCGGTATAATGCTTATCTTTTTCATTGAGCAAAGCCAGACCGAGTTGCGCCTGGAAGTTGCCAGGAACAAGTACCAGAAGATTCTGATAATCTAGACGCGCAAAGTTATAACGGAGCAACTTCTCATTGACAAAGGCACGATAGAACAAACCGGCGATATTGGTATTGTTCAGAAAGAGTACCTTATCAAGATCATCCTTGGCATATTGCCACTGCTCCAGCTGGATATTCCAAGCAGCCTTTTTCAGTCGCAGATTGATACTGTCGGGATGATATGCAAGCACTTCTGTAGCCTTGGAGAGTGAATCGCGCAAGGTTTTATTCTGAGCAGCACGTGCCTTGTCGGCATCTACGTTCTGCGCAGATACAGACAAAGAAACCATTGATGCCAATAATAATGTATAAAAACTTTTCATGGTGCAAAGTTAAGAAGACTTTTGCAAACTGCCAAATAAAAAACTATAAAACTTATTTGAGTTTACAAAAAGAACTAAATTTCAGAAAGACAGGACAATCAACAAGAAAAGCCTTAAGAGAAAGAAACATTCCTCTTAAGGCTTTTATCAAGAAAGCATCTGGATAGAAAATTCACCCAGCGCCGAAAAATCCATTCACAGATTAAGCATTTTTAATCCAGTTAACGATCCATGCGCCAACCTCAGTTGTGCCATACTGAGCACCACCCTCAACCTGAATTTCAGGTGTGCGGACATTGGCATCGAGAGAAGCATCTACAGCCTTGCGGATCAAGGCGCCCTCCTCGTTCAAGCCGAAGTGCTCCAACAACATAGCTGCAGAAAGAATCTGAGCTACTGGGTTAGCCAGGTTCTTGCCCGCTGCCTGTGGCCATGAACCATGAACAGGCTCGAACAATGGTGTGTGCTCACCGAGAGAGCTAGATGGCTGCAAGCCCATAGAACCGGTGATGCAAGAGGTCTCATCGGTCAGGATATCACCGAAGGTATTCTCTGTAACGATGACATCGAAGAATGTAGGCTCAGTCAATACGCGCATAGAAGCGTTGTCGATGAACATATAATCGGTGTTTACCTCAGGATACCGTGGCTCCATCTCCTTGGCAATCTGACGCCAGAGACGAGAAGATGCCAATACGTTTGCCTTATCTACTACTGTTAGGTGCTTGTTGCGCTTCATGGCAAACTCGAAAGCTACCTTCAGGATGCGCTCAATCTCAGGACGGGTATAGATATCTGTATCGTATGCCTTATCGTTATCCTGATACTTCTCACCGAAGTACATACCGCCAGTCAACTCGCGGATAACTACGAAGTCAGCACCCTTCAGGAGTTCATCCTTCAATGGTGACTTGTGGAGCAGGCAATCGAATGTGGCTACTGGGCGAACATTGGCGAAGAGGCCCAACTTCTTACGCATAGCAAGCAAGCCCTGCTCAGGACGAACCTTGGCTGTAGGGTTGTTGTCGAAACGTGGGTCACCAACGGCTGCGAAGAGTACAGCATCAGCATCCATACAAGTTTTGAAGGTCTCCTCTGGGAATGGATCACCTACCTCGTCGATAGCGTGAGCGCCGCAGATAGCCTCGTTGTAAGTAAACTCGTGGTTGAACTTCTCTGCAATGGCCTGCATAACTGCTACGCCCTGCTTCATAATCTCTGGTCCGATACCATCACCGGCGAGAACTGCAATGTTTAATTTCATCTTATCTGATTTTTTAATTGTTTTATTGTTTATAACCTTCGGAGATATTTTCATAATCTTCGGAGATAATTTCGTAATCTTCGGAGATATTATTCCATATCCAGATTTCGAGGCGATACAGCCTGTTCGTCGCTCTTATCTGCCTCATACATATTAATCATCTTCAGCGTTGCCTTGATAGCTGCTTCTGTCTGGTCAGCATCCAAGCCTCGGGTGCGCCAGATACGGTCACCTTCACGCCAGGTAATGACGGTCTGAACGAGGGCATCGGTACGGCCACCAGGTGGGATGGTTACCTGATAGTTGTCGAGCTTAGGGAAGGTCTTGCCGAGCTTCACCTTGTAGATATTGCGGAGGGCTTTCACGAAGGCATCATACTGACCATCACCAGAGCTACGGTCTTCATACTCCTTACCCTCTATTTCTACCTTCACGCTGGCGATAGGCTTCAAACCGTATGAGGTTGATACCATGTAACTTACCAGTTTCACCTTATCCTCTGGAGCTCCATGCTTCAAAACATCACTCACGATGTATGGCAGGTCGTCCTGGGTTACCAGTTCCTTGCGGTCACCGAGTTCTGTGATTCGCTTGGTCACCGCCTTGGTCTGCTCAGGCGTCAGTTCCAATCCCAGTTCATTGAGGTTCTGCACGATATTCGCCTTACCAGAGTTCTTACCCAACGCATACTCACGATGTCTGCCGAAACGCTCAGGTACTAGGTCGTTGCAATAAAGCTTGTCCTTGTTGTCACCATCGGCATGCACACCAGCTACCTGGGTAAAGACGTTGTCTCCTACTACCGGAGTATTCGGAGCCACGGCAATGCCACTATATCCTTCAACCAATCGGGAAATATCGTTCAGACGGTCTTCCTTAATATTGGTCTTTGCCTCGAACATGTCTTTCAGAATCACCTGAACACTTGCCAATGGTGCATTGCCACAACGCTCACCCAGACCATTCACGGTAACGTGAAGACCCTTGGCGCCGCTCAATACGGCAGCCAGCGAGTTGCTCACAGCCAGATCGTAGTCGTTATGGGCATGGAAGTCGAAGTGAGAATTCGGATAACGGCGCACCATCTGGCGCATATACTCCACACACTGCAATGGGTTCAGAATACCCAACGTATCAGGAAGAAGGAAGCGCTTGATAGGCAGTTTTACCAACTCATCCATCATCATGAAGAGATAGTCACGACTGTCACGCATACCGCTCGACCAGTCCTCCAAATAGAGATTCACGGTGAATCCCTTGCTCAAAGCATAGTCGATGGTCTGCTTAATATGAGCGAGATGCTCCTCAGGCGACATCTTGAGTTGCTGGGTGCAGTGCTTGTAGCTACCCTTAGCCAAGAGGTTGATGACATGACCGCCGCATTCAGCAATCCAATCCACACTCTTGTTGTTATCCACGAATCCCAATACCTCAACGGAATCCAGTTTACCTATAGTCTTAGCATAACGGCAAATTCGAGCGACAGCATCCTTTTCACCTTCTGACACACGCGCTGAAGCCACCTCAATACGATCTACATTGATGTCGTGCAACAGCATTCTTGCTATCATCAACTTCTCGTGAGGAAGAAAACTGACACCATTGGTCTGCTCGCCGTCGCGCAGCGTGCAGTCCATGATCTCAATCTCCTTGATGCGGGAATTATCTCTCTTTGCGTTAACGTTCATAATTACTTGTTTTTAGCTTCCCAAGCCTCAACCTTGTCGCGGTTCTGAACGAGGAAGTCTACATCGTCCAAACCATTCTCCAAACAGTGTTTCTTGTAGCCGTTGATTTCGAAGTGCTCGCTCTTGCCGGTAGCAAGATTGGTCACGGTCTGGTTAGGAAGATCTACCTTCACCTCTGTCTTGTGATCCTTGTCGATGCTCTCGAAGAGTTCCTTCAGGAATTCCTCGCTTACTACTACTGGCAATACGAGGTTGTTCAACTCGTTGTTCTTGTGGATATCAGCAAAGAAAGAACTGATGACTACACGGAAGCCTGCACCTGCGATAGCCCAGGCAGCATGCTCACGGGAAGAACCGGAACCGAAGTTCTTGCCAGCTACGAGGATGACACCACTGTAAGATGGGTCGTTCATCACGAAGTCTGGCTTTGGAGTTCCGTCGGCATTGTAGCGCCAGTCGCGGAAGAGGTTGTCGCCCATGCCCTCTTTATCGATGGCCTTGAGGAAACGGGCTGGGATGATCTGGTCTGTATCTACATTCTCCAAAGGAAGAGGAATGCAGCTTGATGTAATTACATTGAATTTCTGTTTCATTTCAATTTAACATTTAACATTGAACACTTAACATTACATAAACTCTCTTGGGTCGGTAATCTTACCAGTGATAGCGGCAGCAGCTGCTACGTATGGACTGGCAAGAATGGTGCGGGAACCTGGTCCCTGACGACCCTCGAAGTTACGGTTGGATGTACTTACAGAGTACTTGCCTGCAGGAATCTTATCATCGTTCATTGCCAGGCAGGCAGAGCATCCAGGCTGACGGATTTCGAAGCCGGCAGCCTCAACAATCTTATCAATTCCCTCTTCACGTATTTGTTTATCAACCAACCATGAACCTGGTACAAGCCAAGCAGTTACACCATCTGCCTTCTTCTTTCCTTTAACAAGAGAAGCGAAAGCACGGAAGTCTTCAATACGACCATTGGTACATGCGCCCAAGAATACATAATCGATAGGATGACCCTCGAGTTTCTCGCCTGGCTGGAAGCCCATGTAGTTGAGGCTCTTCTTGAAACCAGCCTGCTCTTCCTCAGGAATCTCATCGAGAGTTGGGATATTCCCGGTAATGCCGATACCCATACCTGGGTTGGTACCATAGGTGATACGTGGTTCGATATCCTTTGCCTCGAAAGTCAACTCCTTGTCGAAGACTGCATCATCGCCACTCTTCAAGGTCTTCCAGTAAGCCACAGCCTTGTCCCACTCTTCACCCTTAGGTGCATATTCACGACCCTTGATGTACTCGAATGTTGTCTCATCAGGAGCTACGAAACCACCACGGGCACCCATCTCGATAGAGAGGTTACAGAGGGTAAGACGGCCTTCCATAGACATATCCTTCACTACATCGCCACTGTACTCAACGAAGTAACCGGTAGCACCTGAAGTAGTGAGCTGGCTCATCAGATAGAGAGCAACGTCCTTGGCAGTAACGCCCTTGCTGAGCTTACCGTTGATGCTGATACGCATAGACTTTGGCTTGCTCTGGAGAATACATTGTGAAGCCATCACCATCTCGACCTCAGAAGTACCGATACCGAAAGCTACAGCACCCATGGCACCATGGGTAGAAGTATGAGAGTCACCGCAGACGATGGTCATACCTGGAAGAGAAAGACCCTTCTCAGGACCTACTACGTGGATGATACCATTATCCTTTGTGTTCATGGCAAAGTGAGTAACACCGAAATCAGCGGTATTCGTTGCCAAGGTATCTACCTGCTTCTTTGAGATAGGATCCTCGATTGGTTTATCCTGATCGTGAGTAGGAGTATTGTGGTCAGGCATACAGAAAATCTGGTCTGGACGGAACATCTTGAGTCCGCGTGCTCGCATACCAGCGAATGCCTGAGGTGATGTTACTTCGTGACAGTAGAGACGGTCGATGTAAAGCTGTGTAGGGCCGTCTTCTACAATCTGGACAACGTGCTTGTCCCAAATCTTGTCGAATAATGTATTCATAATATCTTGTTTGTTATATATTTATCTGAATTAATTTTATCTTACCTTGAACTTGTTGATACAATCGATGTAAGCCTCAACAGAAGCCGTAACGATGTCGGTATCTGCACCGAAGCCATAATATACATGACCATCGTATTCTACCTGCATGTGAACCTTGCCCACATCATCAGAGCCCTTGTCGATAGCCTGGATGGTGAACTCCTTGAGGTTCATCTCCTTGGTGATGACCTTCTTGAGAGCATTGATAGCAGCATCTACCGGACCATTACCAGATGATGCAGCCTCAAACTTCTGACCTGCAATATCAAGACCGATACTTGCCACGCTCTTCACGCCCTTACCTGTAGTAACCTGCAACCAGTCGAGCTGAACACCATGCTTATCAGCAGAATCAGCACCGGCAAGCATCAAAACATCCTCATCGGTAACTTCCTTCTTCTTATCAGCCAGTTGGAGGAACTTCTTGTAAATCTTGTCGAGCTTCTCCTCATCATTAATCTCTACGCCATTGACATGGAGACGGTACTTCAATGCAGCACGACCAGAACGGGCTGTCAATACGATAGCATTGTCATCCAATCCCACATCCTTAGGATCAATGATTTCGTAAGTCTGAACATTCTTCAAGACACCATCCTGATGGATACCGGAAGAATGAGCAAATGCATTACGACCCACGATAGCCTTGTTTGGCTGGACAGGCATATTCATCAGGCTGCTCACCATGCGTGAGGTAGGAATAATTTTAGTGGTATTGATGTTGGTATCAATATTGATATGCTTGTGACACTTCAGAATCATGGCAATCTCTTCGAGCGAAGTATTACCTGCACGCTCACCGATACCATTGATGGTAACCTCAACCTGGCGTGCACCATTCAAAACACCCTGCAGGGTATTGGCAGTAGCCATACCGAGGTCGTTATGACAGTGGGTAGAAAGGCGTGCCTTGTCAATGCCATCAACATGCTCCATGAGATACTTGATTTTGTCACCATATTCATCAGGCAGACAATAACCTGTAGTATCAGGAATGTTCACTACAGTAGCACCCGCCTTGACAACAGCCTCTACGACACGAGCCAGATACTCATTATCGGTACGGCCTGCATCCTCAGCATAAAACTCTACGTCCTCAACATACTTTTTAGCATACTTGACAGCAGCTACAGCACGTTCGATGATTTCCTCGCGGGTAGAATTGAACTTATACTTGATATGACTGTCGCTGGTACCGATACCGGTATGGATTCTCTTATGCTTGGCATACTGCAAAGCCTCAGCAGCACAATCAATATCTTTTTCTACGGCACGGGTAAGTGCACAAATAGTAGGCCAGGTTACAGCCTTAGAGATTTCTACCACTGAATTGAAGTCGCCCGGACTTGATATAGGAAATCCAGCCTCAATTACATCCACGCCCAACTGCTCCAGTTGCTTTGCCACCTGAATCTTCTCAACTGTGTTCAACTGACATCCCGGAACCTGTTCGCCATCGCGGAGGGTCGTGTCGAAAATGTATAATCTGTCACTCATATCATTAAAATTTTAAATTTACACCTTATTATATATATAAGAGCTACACATTCAGAACGCACTACGTTTATATAGCAATCCGTGCAGAAGCATCAGATAAAGTAAAAAGCCTTCCCCCACTCCATAGACGGAAGTGTAGAAAGGCTTTTAATATCTTAAGCGATGAACTATACGCACACCTTATCACTTCCGCCCACAAACTGCAGTCGAAGTCGAATAATAATGCCTGTAATGTTCAACAATGTTGTTCTCATATCTATCATATTATGTTATATTCTTAAATTCGCATGCAAAGATAACACTTTTATTTGATACTAGCAAACAATTTATAACTTTTTTAATAGAAATGATAACAAATTCCTACAATCTTATTGTTTTTTTACCCAAAAACGTTAATCCTGTGCAAGAATTTGGCGAAAAAGCCAGTTTTTGAGTGAAAAAAATGACAAACTCTAACCTTAGAAAGGCAGATTCTCTGCAGGCGGCGGTGGTAGCGGACTACCATCCTGCCCTCCGCCATTCATCCTTGAGCCTACAATCTCACCACCTTCCTCAACAGGTGCTGCTGCAGCATCCTGCGGATCCTGGAATCGGGTAAATTCTCCACGGAAGTTCAGGAGAACATCTCCAACAGAGCCCTTACGGTGCTTGGCAATGATAATCTGTGCCATACCATGAAGGTCATTACCCTTTTCATCCTGATAGATATGATAATATTCCGGGCGGTGAACGAAAAGCACCATATCGGCATCCTGCTCGATTGCACCGGATTCACGGAGGTCACTCAACTGAGGTCGCTTTCCTTCCAAACCCTCACGGTTCTCTACATTACGGGAGAGCTGCGAAAGAGCAAGCACAGGAATATTCAGCTCTTTGGCAATACCTTTGAGCGAACGGGAGATGGTAGATACCTCCTCCTGACGGCTACCAAACTTCATACCATTGGCATTCATCAGCTGGAGATAGTCGATCATCAACAGTTTAACACCCTTTTCCCTTACCAGTCGGCGCGCCTTGGTACGGAGTTCGAAAACAGAAAGACCAGGCGTATCATCAATATAAATAGGTGCACCTGTCAGTTTTCTCAGTTTTTTATCCAACCGCTCCCATTCTGGCTGTTCCAATTGTCCATTCAGTATTTTTTTACCCGAAATCTCGCAAACATTCGAGATGAGTCGGTTCACCAACTGAACGTTATTCATTTCCAGAGAGAAGAATCCGATAGGCACATCATAATCTACCGCCACATTCTTGGCAATACTCAATGCAAAGGAAGTCTTACCCATGGCAGGACGACCGGCGATAATCACAAGGTCGGACGGTTGCCAACCTGATGTCATATCATCCAACCCACGATAACCCGTAGGAATACCGGTAAGACCACCCGAGTTCTGAGCAGCACGCTGCAAGATGGCAACGGCCTCCTTTACAACCGGATCAATCTGTGTATAATCCTGCTTCATATTGTTCTGCGAAAGCTGGAAGAGTTCACCTTCAGCTTTCTGCATCAGTTCATCCACATCCACACCTTCTTCATACGCCATCGTCTCGATGTCGCCGGCATAATGAATCAGCTGGCGCTGCATATATTTCTGCGCCAGGATACGGGCATGCGACTCTACATGGGCAGCCGAAGCCATGCCTGCAGAAATATCCATGAGATATTGTGCTCCTCCCACCTTATCCAGTTCGCCAGTCTTGGCTAACTGATCGGCAAGAGTCATGATATCCACAGGCCGTTCCTCCATGTTCATCACCTGGATAGCCTGATATATTCTCTTATGACGCGGGTCATAAAAAGTATCCGGCTTGAGCAACTCCGACACCACCGAAAAGGCATCAGAATCTATCATCAAGGCACCGAGTACCGCCTGCTCCACATTCACAGCCTGCGGCTGCAAATGGGCGTAGGTTGGATCTATCTGTACCTTATTCTTATTTTTATTATTCTCCGCCATCGTTATTGTTTTTTCCTTTCCTCGAAAACTTTTTTTGTTATAAATTCCAATTCTATAGGCGCAATACCACGATTATCGAGCCAATCTCCCATCTCGAGCAGGCCGAATGCATCTATATCTTCCTTAGGGGAAAAAGCTGCATGACCAGATGCTTCATTCAAAAATCTGATAGCTGCAGTTCCTCCCTTTTTCACGAGAACGCAGAGTCCATAATAGAAAAATTTCATAGACTCCCATCTGTGGTCTTGTGGCTTGGAAACTTTGCTCACCATCGCAGATAACATTTTCATGAACATGCGTTCCTTATCAGCCTTATCCATATCTGTCATGTCAGAATTCAATATTTCCCTGATTTCATTATCATCACTATTTTGCAGATAAGGTTCTATTAAAGCCATTGCATGGTCAATGTTTTTATCGCCTTCCGATTCTGAAAAGAGCAAAGAGAAAGCCAGTCTGCATTCAACCTGTTCTTCCTTAGGATACTGTTCATCCATCTGGAAAGCCCATTCCAAAGCCTCTTTATAATGATGGAGTTTCAATAAGAGATCGGTCTTTTTCAGCTTGAGCTTAAACTGCTTACTCTCATCTGATTCTTCTTTAATCAAGCAATTCAATGTTATTAAAGCCGCCGGGTCTTTTATTTCTTCTTCTATTTCTAATTTCAACTCCGTGGCAGCCTTATAAGTTGGGCTTGTTTTCTTAATCACATAGAGATGTTCAAGCGCTTCATCATATTTTTCCTCCGATTTGTATGCCAATGCAAGCATCATATGCTCTTCGTCGGTATATTTTTCCAGATTACGCAAAATCTTGCTAACAAAGGCATAGTCACCTCTTTTAGCAGAGAAACGGGCCAGCGACAGGCGATACTTGTCATATTCCGGTTTGGCAAACAGTCCCGTAGTAAAGAAAGGAATTTCCTTCTGCACTTCGAAAGGATTATCAAATGCCTTCCTCATTGGAGAGAGAGTATAGAAACGGTAGAGGTCCTGCACATAGCGATGACGAACCCTGATTGCACGTTTCTTCTTTTCCTCTTCAGAGAGATTCTCTTCATGTTCCATTACCGAATCAAGCAGTGTGACATTTTCAGAATCCTTTGCTTCTGTAGAATCAGTCTCATCCTCTACTGGCTCTTCGGTATTCTGCTCTTTTTCCACCTCATCTTCTTCGTCATAAAAAACAGGACCAGACACCATATTTTCCGGAGCAACATCCAATGATTCAATAAATTCCTTAGATGCATTATTCAATGAAAGAATGATGCTATACAGATCGGTATCACACATAGAGGCACCTCTCAAGAGATTGTTGATGAAATTGCGATGCTGTTTCATCGTAGCCCGAACATTCTTGAGCGTAGAATTACGGACATAGAAAGGAACAAACCAATTATAGAGTGAATGGAAATGACCGAAGCTCTTCTGGTTGGCAAACTGATGATAATAGACATCAACTCCTATATCTTCTGAATTCAACATATAGTCGAAGGCTCCCTTAAGGGCATCATCAGGATTCTCCCCATCTGCAGAGAAGCAATTAAGTCCCAATTCACCCGTTTGGTCTATCTTTTCGGCCAAATCCTGAGTAAAAGAAGTGAGCATGGTCTTCACCACGGAATGCATCATCTCCTTGCTATCCTTTTTACTTGTAAGACATAGACGCATCTGGCGTTGGAGATCAACACAGGCTGCCAAAAATTCATCATTCATGATCAAACCAGCAGCAGAATCCCAATATTTCTGTTTTTCACCCGAATTGGTTATTGCAGAGAAAACAAAACCCACCAAAGCTCGCTGGCGAACACTGCAAGTACTGTCGTCAGACTTGATTAAGCGCATCAAGACTGCAAGTCTAGGGGCATCCATGAATACAGAGCATGACAATGAAACAGCCGAAACTATCATATTGATGGTGTATGGATCTACCAAATCGGAAGCGATGATATCAAGAATATCCTTGACAAAATCATCATTCCATTCATCAGTTGCCAAAATATAAGAAAACACCATATTGCGATAGGCATTAAGCTGCTCTTGTATCTTTTGTCTTTCCTCGTCTATCTGTTCTTCAGACAAGTCTACCCTCAAATTTAGCATAGCTTCATCTGTAGCAAATTTCTCAAAGGTTTCCTGTACCTCATCAAAACTTGTCAGATTCTGAGCTCTTTTGCGAAGTGCAACAAATGTAGACTCATTAGCCAAAATCCATTCGTGGCGCATTTTACTATAGAGCTTGTCTATATCCATATCCAAATCTGAAGCAAGATCATAAAGTTCCCGATGTTTGAGTTTGCCATCTATATAATCATGATATAAAGCATCATATCTTTGTTCAATTTCCGCTATTCCAGGCAGACATGGCTCCAAACCCACTTCCTGGTCAATTATCGTGCGAATAGCCTCTATTCTGGATATCATAGTGACATTTTCATGCGAAAACTTTGTCCAGCTAAAATCTTCTCTTTTCATAAGCCGCTTATTTTTGTGCTACAGCCAGGTCACGACGTCTTGGTTCCATAGCGTGTTCATATTTAAGTTTTGGAAGATTACTGATGGTTTTAGCATCGGCACCCGTATATTTTGTGATGATTCTTGCATAATGCTGTACCCCACGACTGTTTATGCTATCAACAGCAATATTATACGCCTTGATAAACTTAGCAACTTGGTCTTTACGGCGCGGCTCTGAAAGTATTTTCTTGCGGAAAGCCACAACACCCAACTGCAAGTTCTTATCTCTGCTATCAAAGAGTTTTACATGCTGTTCAAGTCGGGCTTTGGTAGCTTGAGGTTCTGGCAGCAACATGGCATCCATCTCGTTGTTAAGCAACATACGCAGACGGATGTTCAAATCGTTGATTTGAACCTTATAAGCATCATATTTAGGCTTACCGCTATCGATTGCTAAAGTAGCCAGATAATCAGTTGCAGAGTAGCGGGTCATTGCCACCATCTTATCTGACAGTTGTTTCAGTTCTGATATACGCGAACGCTTATTGGTGATAAACTGCCAATAAAGATTGGTAGAAATAGGGTACGTCAAAGCAGTACCCCGTTTCTCTATATGATGAGCACGAATCAGATCGGTCACGGCTCCCTCTACGCGCTTGCGCTCGATAGCAGTATCACAATCCATTTGTGCAGTATATCTACGCAAATGTACGTCTACACCTTGCTGCTGGAAGATACTATCATCACATGCCAGAAAGATTGGCAGGCAGTCCATTGTTGGCATCACCGCTATCTTCAGCGCAGCACGGTCTAGGCTATCCAATCTAGCCTTTTCCTTCTTGCTCAAGCGATGACGTTCTGCTTCCGACTTGCCACATCCTGCAAATCCTATAGCCAGCAAGAGCATCAAGGCTGTAAACGTTTTGAACTTATTCATTATCTATCCTTTAATCATTTGTTATTCTACATAGAGAACCAATCCCTTCAAATATTCACCTTCCGGATGATAAATATTGATAGGATGGTCGGCAGGCTGGTGCAACTGGTGCAAGATGCGAACCTTTCTTCCAGCCTGCGCTGCAGCAGTAAACACAGCATTGCGGAACTGATCCTTCGTAACCACCTGAGAGCAACTGAAGGTAAAAAGGATGCCGCCCTTCTTAATACGCTGCAAGCCCTTTACGTTCAGGCGGGTATAGCCCTTCAACGCATTGCGTAAAGCCGCACGGTGCTTGGCAAAAGCAGGAGGATCAAGAACTATCAGATCATACTGCTGGTCATGTTCATCAAGATACTTGAAGGCATCTTCGCAGATAGCCTCATGGCGTGCATCTTCAGGGAAATTGAGCGCAATATTCTCATTGGTCAATTCTATCGCCTTGGCACTGCTGTCTACGGAGTGAACAGCCTTAGCCTCGCCTCTCATCGCATAAACAGAAAAACCGCCGGTATAGCAGAACATGTTGAGCACGCTCTTACCCTTGGCATAATGCTCGAGCAGCGAACGGTTCTCACGCTGATCTACGAAGAAACCCGTTTTCTGACCACGCAACCAGTCGATATGGAATTTCAGTCCATTCTCTACAGCAACATCGTCAGCATCACCTCCCAGTATAAAGCCATTTTCCTGTCTGAGGTCAGCCTTATATGGTAAGGTTGTCTCACTCTTATAGTAGATATTCTCCAGTGCTTCGCCCATCACCTTCTTCAAGGCTTTGGCTATCTCCATGCGGCAAACATGCATACCCACACTGTGAGCCTGCATGACAGCAGTAGGACCATAGCAGTCGATAACAAGTCCCGGCAAGTTATCACCCTCACCATGAACCAAGCGATAAGTAGTATTGGATGAATTACCGGCAATACCCAAAGCGAGTCTCATTTTATATGCCGAATCCAATCTGGCACACCAGTACTCCTCATCAATCTCAATATCTCTAAAAGAAAGAACACGTACAGCGATAGAACCGATCTGATAATGACCTATAGCAATGAATTCACCACTACGGGTAAACACTCTCACAATGTCGCCCTCCTCTATGCCCTCATCCATTGCCTGGATAGCACCCGAGAAGATCCATGGATGAAAACGCTTGAGCGATTCTTCCTTACCTTTCTTTAAATATACGCTTTTATACATATTTATATATGAAGTTTCTTACGATTATCAATTTCTATTCCTTACCACCTTATATCATACCCTGAGTTCATCGAGCTCGTAATCGCCTGTAGCAGACAAACGCTTAAATTCCTCATACAGATTAATGCAGCACCAGGCATCTGTAGCTGCATAGAGAGCCTGCGATTCCTTCAAATCGCTAGCCTCCCAATTGCTCAACCGTTGCGCCTTGCTGATTTTCTGGTGAAACAGGTTAGCATATAGTTTCTGCAGACTCATGTCTGCGATACCAAAGTTCTTAGCAACATCCTGCAACTCGATAAAGTAACCAGCCTTAAAAGCAGCTCGCTTATGGAGCTGCAGCAAGTCATCGTGCCAGGAAAGTCCTACTTTTGGCACGGTGGTATCTTCGAGCAAGCGAATGATGGCAGGAGTCATGCCCGTATGATGCAGGCGGAAGAGATAACATGTATCATGTGTACTCACCTGCAACAACGAAACATGGTAAGCCTGACCACGCTTGAATGATGGGCGCGTTTCAGTATCCACGCCCAGTATATAATGGCTAAGTAGGTCATTAACAGCCGCTTCTGTATCTTCAGGCTTGTCAACGACTACGATTTTGCCAGGAAACAAAGCTCTTGGCAAATTCGTGATTGCCGCCTTGTCGAAACTAGTGAAAATAATCTTCATTATGCTTTTTATTCTTTACAAGTTGCAAAATTAGAAAAAAAAGATGAGAAAAAGAATTGTTTTCTCAATTATTTTCGCTAATTTTGCAGATAAATTATTCAAAAATATATAAAATGGCTAAAAAAAGAACTGAAAAAAAGACCAAAACCTTTAGCGAAGCTATTGGTTTACAGTATATTTTCAACAATACTATCACTGACTTTTTCATAGGATTAGCCTTGGTAGTCATTGCTGTGGTTATCATCATCGCTATGATCTCCTTTCTCAACACAGGAGCCAATGACCAGAGTTTGCTCGAAAATCTGAAGCCAGGCGAATGGACCAACACGGAAAAACAGTTTCAGAACTACTGCGGATCCTGGGGAGCCATTGTATCCTATTGGCTCATTGTCATCAATTTCGGATTTCCAGCCTTCTTGCTCCCATTCTTTGTCATCATGGTGGGATTGCAGATGATGCATGCCTACAAGCTGAACCTGTGGAAATGGTTCTTCTGCATGATTGTGATCATACTATGGATGTCGGTAACCTTTGCCAAGTTCATCGCACCTATCATGCCAAGCCTCATCTTCAATCCGGGCGGAAAGCACGGACTCTTTGTCGTGCAGAATCTGGAGAACATCATGGGTCCTCCAGGACTTACTGCCATTCTTTTCTTCGTGGCGGTAGCATTCCTCACCTATCTCACCACTGAAACTATTACGGTTATCAGAAAAGCACTCAACCCTATCGGTTATATATCAAATAAGGTGAAATTTGAGATTACTAACCATGGAAAGAACAGGAAAGATACGGAAGCTATCGACGAGGTATACGCCAACGCAGCATATGGTGCTGGCACAGAGGATGAGAAAGAAGAATATAAGGAAGAAGAACCTGCCAAAGTCATCGACCTGAATCTGGATCCGGACCAGACTTTCGCAACCCCAGACACACCTTCTACGCCTGTTGAGCCAGAGGCAGACGGACAGGAAGCTACAGGAACAGAAGGTGATACGGAAAAAGATGAAACCATCGCTATAGCCAACGGCACGCTGAACGAGAATATGTCACTCATTGCACGTCAGCGCGAACTCCGTACAAAACGGGCTGAACGGGAAGCATTGGAAAAGCAAGCTGCCGAGGCTGCTGCAGCTTCTGAGCATATAGGTATGGACATCTCTGTAGCCACAGCCGACGAGAAGGCTACAGGCAACACCTTGAGCAATGCAGAAGTACTGAATACTCCGATCAATCCGAAGGAGCCGTTCACCAGATATAAATATCCGGTACTCAACCTTCTGAAGAAGTATGAGGATGACGGCGTATCCATCGATGAGGAAGAGCAGCGCGCCAACAAAAACCGCATCATCGAGGTGCTGGGCAACTTTGGCGTACAGATCAAAACCATCCGTGCTACGGTTGGTCCTACCATCACACTCTACGAAATCCAGCCTGCAGAAGGCGTACGTATCTCTAAGATCAAGAATCTGGAAGATGACATCGCCTTGAGTCTGGCAGCTCTCGGCATCCGTATCATCGCTCCTATTCCAGGTAAGGGAACCATCGGTATTGAGGTACCTAACGCAAAGGCGAACATCGTTAGTATGGAAAGTACTTTAAACTCAAAGAAATTCCAGGAAACCAAGATGGAGTTACCTATCGCTTTGGGTAAGACCATTACCAACGAAGTGTTTATGGTTGATTTGGCAAAGATTCCTCACCTGCTTGTTGCGGGTGCTACCGGACAGGGTAAATCTGTAGGGTTGAATGCCATCATCACCTCTTTATTATACAAGAAACATCCAAATGAACTCAAACTGGTTCTCATCGACCCTAAGAAAGTGGAGTTTAGCGTCTACTCCCGTATTGCCAATAAGTTTATGGCTGCGGTTCCTGATGAGGAAGAACCTATCATAACCGACGTAACCAAGGTGGTTAGAACCCTGAACAGTCTGTGTGTACTGATGGATAGCCGTTACGACTTGCTCAAAAAGGCAGGAGCACGTAACATCAAAGAATACAACCAGAAGTATATCAACCACAAGTTGAAGTTGACAGATGGACATGAGTATATGCCATACATCGTGGTGATTATAGATGAGTTCGGTGATCTGATCATGACAGCCGGCAAAGAAGTAGAACTTCCTATTGCCCGTATCGCCCAGCTGGCACGTGCCGTGGGTATCCACATGATTATTGCCACCCAGCGTCCTACAACCAGCATCATCACGGGTAATATCAAGGCTAACTTCCCTGGCCGTATCGCCTTTAAGGTTACATCTGCCATCGACTCAAAGACCATTCTTGACCGTACAGGAGCCAACCAGCTGATTGGTCGTGGTGATATGCTCTATCTCTGCGGCAACGAACCTGTACGTGTACAGTGTGCCTTTGTTGATACACCTGAAATCGAGCGCATCAACGAGTATATCTGCGAACAGCCTGGCCCTATCGAACCTATGGAGTTGCCAGAACCAGCTAATGATGAAGGAAGCGCAGGTGGAAGCGGCAGCATCAGTGCCCGCGAACTGGATCCGTTCTTCGAAGAGGCAGCCCATGCGATTGTTCTTTCACAGCAGGGTTCTACCAGCATGATCCAGCGCCGGTTCAGTATCGGCTATAACCGTGCAGGACGATTAATGGACCAGATGGAAGCTGCAGGCATCGTAGGTGCAGCACAGGGCAGCAAGCCTCGTGAGGTACTGATACAGGATGAAAACCAGCTTAATAATCTGTTAATGGCACTTCGAAACTCTTAATTTTAGTAAATAACTAAGGGTATGAAAGAAGATAATATTGGAAAAGGTTAAATTATTAAACCCTGAAGCCGTGAAAACGTCTAAGAGAGAAAAGACGTTTTTACGGCTTTATGATAGAGTATGAAATTTTAGAAGATATAACATAGAATTTTAAAAGAAAGGAAAAGATAAAAATGAAAAAGATTTTAGCATTGGCTTTCGTTGCAATGATGAGCATCGGAGCCATGGCGCAGACTGCGCAACAGGTACTTGATAAGACCGCTGCCGTTATTGGCAACAAAGGTGGAGCTAGCGCCAACTTCAAGATGAGCAGCTCTAAGTATGGATCAGCAAGCGGCAGTATTGCCATCAAAGGCAACAAGTTTAACGCCCGTACCCCGCAAGCCATCGTCTGGTTCAACGGCAAGACCCAGTGGACTTATCTAAAGAAAACCAACGAGGTGAATGTCAGCAACCCTACACAGGCTCAGCAGATGTCCATGAACCCTTATACCTTTATTAATATATATAAGACTGGTTATAAGTCAACGCTCAAGACAGCAGGCAGTAACTATGTAGTACATCTCGTTGCCAATAACCAGAAACGTTCTGTAGCCGAAATGTATATCACCATCAACAAAAAGACACATATTCCATCAGTTGTCAAGATGCGACAGGGCAATACCTGGAGTACCATCACGGTAAGTAACTTCAGAGCCAAGAGCGTTTCTAACAGCACATTCAATTTCAACAGCAAGGAATGTCCAGGAGCTGAAGTCATCGACCTGAGATAATCGCCTGAAATATCGTATAAAGTTTATTTTCAAATAAGATTCCCCGCCACAACCTTCCGGTAGCGTGACGGGGAATTACTTTTTCCAAAAGGGTTTTAGTATCAATAATTTCCAAAAGCGAATCATAGGATCTACCTTTTTGCACAACAAATCTTAAAACAACTATGCAATTGTAAAATATTCAAAAATACTTTGGAATTTTTGCAAAAATATTTGGCGGATACAAAAGAATTGCTTATCTTTGCAACAACAAATTATAACAACAAGTAATTATGAAACAGACAGAAGCCTATCAAAGACTCGTGGAGAAAGGTATCCGACCATCACTCCAGCGTATTGCCATCATGGATTGGCTTATTAATCATCCCACTCATCCAACTATCGAGGATGTGTACAAAGGATTAGCTGAAAGTATCCCAACATTGAGCAAGACAACCGTTTACAATACACTCAGAATGTTGAGTGAGCACAATGCGGCTCAAATGATCACAATCGATGAACATCGCGTGTGTTATGATGGAAATATTAAAAGCCACGTTCACTTCTATTGCAGAAATTGTGGCAAGGTAATTGACTTTTTCGGCGAACCTGCTCCAACAGTGGAACCAGGAAAGGAAATTGAAGGAAACATCGTATTGGAAGAACAGCTCTACTACAGAGGAATCTGTACAGAATGCGCTAAAAAAAGCGTAAAGTCACCTCTCACAGAGACTGTTCACTAATTCAAAAGACAATAATTATACAACAACATTTAAAACAAAAGCATTATGAAGAAAAAGTTTATTTGCACCGTTTGCGGTTACATTTACGAAGGTACAGAAGCACCTGAGAAGTGCCCTATCTGCAAGGCTCCAGCCAGCAAGTTCAAAGAGATGGAAGATGCAGTTGATGACGATATGACATTTGCTACCGTTCACGTTCTCGGTCAGGCATTTAAGGATAGCGTTAATGAAGACGTTATCAAGGGTTTGAAGGACCATTTCAATGGTGAGTGTGGCGAGGTAGGTATGTATCTTGCTATGGCACGCCAGGCAGATCGTGAAGGCTATCCTGAAATTGCAGAGGCTTACAAACGTTATGCCTATGAGGAGGCTGATCACGCTTCTCGTTTTGCAGAACTTCTCGGTGAGGTTTTGGGTGATACCAAGAGCAATCTCGAGGCTCGTATTGCAGCAGAGAAGGGTGCTTGTGAGGATAAGTTCCGCATTGCCAAGCTTGCTAAGGAGCAGGGTTCAGATGCTATCCACGATACCGTTCATGAGATGGCTAAGGATGAAGCCCGCCACTGTGCAGGTTTTGCAGGTCTCTACAAGAGATACTTCAAGTAATAGATTTTAAAAGACGTAACTTTAAAAATTATAATACTATTTAGTATTGTAAGTCAAGAAAACAGGAAAGCCGATTCTTGTATAGTAATATACTTGAATCGGCTTTCTTTATGTGATGATAAATATTGTTACTTTGTTTCAGGAACCAGGAACTTGTCTCCTGTTTGCTTAATAAGTTCCTTGGCATATTTCTCAGGATACCCAGGACGAACTGGGGTTGCACCTAATCCATAAGGAGTCTTCTCGAAACTGCCATCTTTTTTGGTTGGCTTGATAATCATGTCATTATACTTCACTACCATAAACTGGAAGAGCTGTTGCCAACGCGCCAACATCTGCTGTGCCTTCTCAATACCATAATCATTGAGATACTTGACAGCAGCCTGTGGATCCTGTGCATACAGTTCCTGAGCCTTAGCCTCAACACCTGGTTGTGCAGCAAAATAGCTGTTATCCAGACTATCACGAACCTCCTTCAAAGTTGGGAACATCTGGCTGTAACGAGGATAAACCATATTGCTGGTCATATTGCACACCCAGTAAGCATTCTTGAAACTGAAATTCACTGCATCTGCTCCCGGTGTGTTATAACACTCAGGACGAACTGTAGAAGAACAGTAGATTGGTGTGAACGCTACCATATTGGCATCATCATTACCAAACCAAAGAACACCGCCAATCTCTCTAGGCATCCATGAACGCATCTGGCTAACAAAAACAAAACCACTCTGCTGGGTGCTGACCGGTCGTTCGTTGAAGCACTGCTTTCCATCCACCTTAAACATCAATGGAGTTGGCCTGTAAGGCATCTGCCAGATACCACCCCCGATATCAGTGCCATCAGCAACAGAAAGAGGTGTACCCTCATAATGGTCACGCATGCAAGCCTCAACATCAGCAACACTCACCTTCTTGTTTGGAACCACCCAGAGAGGCATATCCTTCGCATTAGGATCCTTGCCCAAAGCCCAATCAAGATAAGGACTCATATCATAGAAATGATTCAAAAGAGCCCAAGCACGAGCATCGCAGAAACGACGTCCTGAGAAATCAGGCTTAGCATATGCCATTTTCCATGAGAAATCAGCATCCTTGCCCTGATACCATCCCTTACTGCGAGCAAAAGAAACGACATCCTTGGCATACATCACGTTTTTCTTGTCCTTCATATTGAACTTGCCGATGCGACTCTGGTTAGCATGTGCACAAACTGCATTATCAGGAATACGGAGAGCTACCCAAACCACGCCCTTAGAACCTGGTCCCTTGCCCATCATCTCCATAATCCAAGCTTCGTTCGGATCACAGATGGTAAAGGTCTCGCCTTCTGAATTATAGCCGTAAGTATTGGCGATGGTTGTCATCACTTTGATAGCCTCACGGGCTGTCTTACTACGCTGCAGGGCAACATAAATGAGTGAACCATAGTCCATGATACCTGTAGAATCAGCCATCTCCTCACGTCCACCATAAGTAGTTTCACCGATGGTGACCTGCCATTCATTGATATTGCCAATCACATTATAAGTCTCGGCAGCCTCCGGAATCTCACCATGATATTTATTGGTATCCCAATCGTAAATCTTACGCATCTCGCCCTTAGCATGCTTACCGGCAGGAAAATGACAGAGATTTTGGAACATACCATAGTCATCAGCACTATATGAACACATCACAGATCCATCAACCGATGCTTTTTTCCCTACTATAAAGTTGGTACATGCCTCAGCCTCAGAGACACTGCCCAACATAGCCACAGCCATCAAGGCAGAAGCAAAAATCTTATTCATAAAATATACCTTAATTTATATATACAAAAAGAGAAGAGCATTTGAATTCTTCACTCTTCCCTCTTCATTCTTCACTTATTCGCAAGCCTTGAAACTCATATCCAAGCCCTTCACACTATGTGTCAAGGCACCAACTGAGATGAAATCAACTCCCTGCTCTGCATAATCGCGGATGGTATCGTAAGTGATACCGCCAGAAGACTCAGTCTCATACTTACCTGCGATGATGTCTACTGCCTTCTTAGTATCAGGCACAGAGAAGTTATCGAGCATGATACGATTTACACCACCATGCTTCAATACCTGGTCAAGTTCATCGAAACTGCGAACCTCGATTTCAATCTTTAGGTCGAGGCCCTTCTCCTTCAGATAAGCATGGCAACGGTCGATTGCGTTATCGATACCACCAGCAAAATCGATATGGTTATCTTTCAAGAGAATCATATCAAAAAGACCAATGCGATGGTTCATACCACCACCAATCTTCACAGCCTGCTTCTCCAACATACGGAGACCTGGAGTAGTCTTACGGGTGTCAAGGATATGAGTCTTTGTACCCTCAAGACGCTTTACATACTTAGCAGTCATGGTAGCAATGCCACTCATACGCTGCATGATATTGAGCATCAAACGCTCTGTCTGGAGCAAAGAACGGGTCTTACCCTCTACAATCATTGCAATGTCACCCTTCTTAACATGGGTTCCATCCTGAAGCAACACTTCTACCTTCATGGTAGGATCGAAACGGGCAAATACCTTCTTTGCCATTTCAACACCTGCCAACACGCCATCTTCCTTGATAAGCAAGTGGCTCTTACCCATGGCGTCTTCTGGGATACAACACAAAGTTGTGTGGTCGCCATCACCGATATCCTCAGCAAATGCCAAGTCTATCAACTTGTCTTCTAATTGATCTACGCTTAACATATTATTAATGTTTATGTTTAATGTTTATTGATTACTTTTCCGTTCCACAGGGCACGAAGGATGCCTTCCTCATCGCGTTCCACCCGGATTTCGCCGCCTAACCATTCGGTCATCGGCAACTCCTCGCGAAACTCGAAGTAGTTCACCACCCTGTCCTCTTGTATTTCTACCACAGCCTGCTGCAATATCGAGCCATCCGGCAATATCACCTGATGGGCTCCGCATCTCCTCATTTCAGCCATATCTTAAACATCCAGACTAATTACTCGTCATCTGAATAGGTTTATCAGGCATAGAAACCGGTGCACTGGTCGGAGGCGCCAAAGCTCCATCCGGACGCGCTGGAACACTCGGACCTGGTATACGGGTCTTACGAGCTGTATCTACTTTTGCCGAATCAGAAGATGCTGCAGAAGAAGAAACCGGTGCCACCTTTTTAGGATGCATACGGATGAGACGAATCTTATTGACAAACATCAGTTTAAGAGTCGTCAAAGAACCGGCATCAGAACTGAAGCCACCCTCATTCAACATAAAGTACCCCTTTATACATTTGATTCCAAGGCTATCATTATCAGCGAGTTCTACACTATAGTGCTGAGCACTCTGAATATGAATTACAGTCTGTGCCACACTATCGTTCTTGAACTGAACAGCCAGCAAAGCGATGCCATCACGCATACCATCCTGGAAGATAAACTGCGATTCGAAATCAAGACGGAACCGGTCACCCTTATGGAAAGCAGTATCAGCTTCAATTTTAAAACTGCGACTGTTGAAGCCCTCATCAGGCGAGAATACCATCGAAGTAGCATCCTTCCAGATATTGGCAGTATCGCCAACAGCAGTAAGATTGTCAAAATCACTATTTCCTGTACTGTTTCCACCCAATGCAACCACCTCTTTATCCAATCTTTCTGCCAAATCCTTATACACATCATGCAGCAATTCTGTATGGCGCATATAATAAACCATCGAACTGTTGAAGTCTGCCGAGGTGACATCATGTTTCTTCAGTACAGCCTCGCGATAAGCCAGACTATTCTTCTCACTACCACCGTCTTCGTTCTGCGCCATAGCAAGAGCGATGTGATAATCGAAGAGAATATCCGTCATCTTTCCTTTAGAGAGCACATCTCTTGGCAGCGAAGGCTTGCAAGAAGCAAAGGCTGCACAAAAGGTTACTATCCAACAGAGATAAAGAAAAGCTTTCTTCATGATTACTTGTCCTCCTTATTTTCTTGAGATTGAGACTTTATCTTTTCTTCAGCAGTTTCAATAAAAGAAGAATCTTTAACCTTCTTCTCCTTATCATCACCTCCGAGAGCTTCCAGTTCTTTTCTACAGAAAAGCAAGAGAGAAATGATGCCGACTGATACACAGGAATCTGCAAAATTGAATACAGGATCGAAGAATGTACCATGCTGTCCACCCCAGAAAGGGAACCATTCAGGCCATGTATAGGTGAAGAACGGAAAGCGGAACATATCAACCACCTTGCCCATGAGCACGGGTGCATACCCCTCGCCGAAAGGCACAAGATAAGATACATAATAAGGTGAGGCACCGGTGAAGATAAGTCCGTAGAAGATGGAATCAATCATATTGCCGATTGCACCTGTCAGAACCAGCGCCACCAAAATGATGTATAACAAGCGATAGGTACCACGCTTAATGATGCGATGCAGATAAATGCTCAAAGCACAGATGGCTACCAGGCGCAACAGACTTAGCCAGAACTTGCCGATAAACGACATACCCCAAGCCATTCCGTTGTTCTCAACAAATTCGATATAAAACCAATCAGTAACACGAACAGACTCGCCAAGGCAAAAATGGGTCTTGATGTACACCTTGATAATCTGATCGATAACAAGAAGCACAACCACCATTGCCGTGACGAGCCATCCGTATTTAATTTTACTTGTTTTCTCCATTTATTACTTTTTTCTAGCCTCCTTAGAAGCTACACTCAAAGTGGCATGAGGTACAGCACGCAAACGCTCCTTAGGAATCAACTCACCTGTTTCGCGGTCAATACCATAGGTCTTGTTCTGGATACGAACCAAAGCTGCTTCCAATCCCTTGATGAACTTCTGCTGACGCTGGGCCATCTGGATGATTTCTTCTTTGCTTTGTGCTTCACTACCCTCCTCAAGAGCCTTGTAGGTTGGTGATGTATCTACCACATCATTACTGTCTGAGTGGTTCAGCTGAGCCATGCAATCATGATAAGTCTGCTTTGCCACCTTCAATTTCTCATCAATAATAGCGCGGAACTCCTCGAGCTCCTGATCGCTATAACGTAGTTTTTCGTTAGCCATAGATGTTATCTATTATGTTATTTGTTAATGTTTTTAGGAAATAAGGGCTAGAAAGTTAGAAGCAAGCAGTTTGGAAATGCTCCTAACTTCTAACTTCTAACTCCTAACTATTTAATTCTTCTCTACGAGAATGTTCAACTTAAAGTCATCAAACTCGGTCTCAACACCTGCGTTGTCACCGATTTCGATGCTGTCTGCTAATACCTGACCCTTGATGTAGTCGGCGAATGACTCGATGGCTGCGTTGGTCTCCTCATTAGGAGCCACAGTTACGTTGATGCGGTCGGTAATCTCCAGACCTGTCTCCTTGCGGAGGTTCTGGATACGGTTGATCAACTCACGAGCCATACCCTCCTTCTTCAATTCTGGGGTCAACTCTACCTCAAGCGCTACGGTCAGATTGCCCTCGTTAGATACGAGCCATCCTGGAATATCCTCAGAGATAATCTCCACGTCGGCTACCTCTACCACGGCTTCCTGTCCGTCGATATTCAATGTGATGTTGCCTGCCTTCTCAAAAGCTGCAATCTGGTCCTGATCGAGCGCTGACATCTGGGCAGCAACACCCTTCATCAGCTTGCCGAACTTCTTACCCATCACTCTAAAGTTACACTTCACCTTCTTTACGAGAATACCCTGACCCTCAATGAAGTTAACCTCCTTCACGTTCACCTCGTTCTTCAACAGTCCTGCTACTGCCTCGATGTGTGCCTTCTGTACATCATCTACTGCAGGAATCATGATCTGCTGGAGTGGCTGACGCACCTTGATGTTCACCTTGCGGCGCAAAGCCAATACCATAGAAGTAATCTTCTGGGCGATGGCCATACGCTCCTCCAGGTCGGCATCGATAGCAGCCTCATCAGCTACAGGGAACTTATCGAGATGTACGCTCTCCAACTCGCCGCCCAAGTCGTGATACAACTCGTCTGCATAGAATGGAGCGAATGGTGCCAGCAGCTTAGCCACTGTCATCAGGCAGGTATAGAGAGTCTGGTAAGCACTCAGCTTATCCTCGCTCATCTCCTTACCCCAGAAACGTTTACGGTTCAGACGAACGTACCAGTTAGAGAGGTCATCGTTGACGAAAGCATCGATGAGACGGCCTGCGCGGGTTGGATCATAGCCAGCCAACTCTCTGTCAACGCCCTTGATGAGGGTATTGAGTGAAGAGAGAATCCAGCGGTCAATCTCTGGGCACTTCTCGAATGGCACCTGAGCAGCCTCTGCATCGAAACCATCTACATTAGCATAGAGGGCGAAGAAGCTGTAGGTATTATATAAGGTACCGAAGAACTTACGACGGGTCTCGTCCACACCATTAGGGTCGAACTTGAGGTTGTCCCAAGGCTCGCTGTTGGTCATCATATAGAAACGAACAGGATCGGCACCATACTTATCAATCATCTCGAATGGGTTGGTTACGTTACCCACGTGCTTACTCATCTTGTTACCCTTGGCATCGAGAACGAGACCAGAAGAGATTACGTTCTTGAAGGCTACGCTATCGAATACCATGGTAGCGATGGCGTGCAGGGTAAAGAACCATCCACGGGTCTGATCCACGCCCTCGTTGATGAAGTCGGCTGGATAGAACTTAGGAGGAATAGCATATCCCTCGTAGGTGCTGTGGATGAGTGCATCGCGGTCTGCCTCTGTGCCACGGGCCATCTCACCCTCGAATGGGTAGTGGAGCTGGGCGTAAGGCATTGAACCTGAATCGAACCAAACGTCGATGAGGTCGCTCTCACGATACATTGGCTTGCCCTCCTCGTTAACCAATACAATCTTGTCAACGTATGGACGGTGGAGGTCAATCTTATCATAGTTCTCCTGACTGTAGTCGCCAGGAACGAAACCATTCTCCTTCAATGGGTTGCTCTGCATGATACCGGCAGCCACAGACTTCTCGATTTCAGCATAGAGTTCCTCAAGGCTGCCGATGCACTTCTCGCCACGGTTCTCGTCACGCCAGATTGGCAATGGAGTACCCCAGAAGCGGGAACGTGAAAGGTTCCAGTCGTTCAGGTTCTCAAGCCAGTTGCCGAAACGGCCTGTACCGGTGCTCTCAGGCTGCCAGTTGATGGTCTTGTTGAGTTCTACCATGCGCTCCTTGCGGGCTGTATCCTTGATAAACCAGCTATCCAATGGATAATAGAGGATAGGCTTGTCGGTACGCCAACAGTGAGGATAGTTGTGCACGTGCTTCTCGCTCTTGAAAGCCTTGCCCTCCTGCTTCAACTCGTAGCAGAGTACGATGTTCAGGTCTTCAGCCTTATCAGAAGCCTTCTTGTCCCAGACGCCATCCACATTAAACTGTGGGTCGTAGGCATTCTTCACGTAGCCGCCTGCGTGATGAGCATATGCCTCCTTGTTGACGCAAGCGTTCACGAAGTTGGCATCGAGGTCTTCGATGAGATAGAACTTACCCTGGAGGTCAACCATTGGGCGGGTCTCGCCCTTCTTATTAATAAGGTAGAGAGCTGGGATGTTGGCATCCTTAGCCACCTTGGCATCATCGGCACCGAATGTAGGAGCGATGTGCACGATACCTGTACCGTCATCGGTAGTAACGTAGTCGCCGAGGATTACGCGGAAAGCCTCACTCTCCATCTCGACGAACTGATCGCGACCATCCTCAGAAGCGAACACCTTCTCAGGATGAGCAGCAGCATATTCTGTTACGAAAGCCGGTGCGAAGAGATCAACCTTCTCGCATGGCTTTACCCATGGCAGGAGCTGCTCGTAGTGCATGCCTTCGAGGTCGGTACCCTTCATGTGGTCGATAATGCGCCATGGGCACTGCTTCTTCTCCTTGTCGAATGGCAGGAGATCGCCTTCCTTGCACTCCTGGTCTGCCTTCAGATAAGAACCTACCAGAGCCTCAGCCATCACGAGTGTCATAGGCTCGCCATTGTAGAGGTTGTAGGTCTCGATGGCTACATAGTCAATCTTAGGACCCACACAGAGAGCCACGTTTGATGGCAAAGTCCAAGGTGTAGTGGTCCATGCGATGAAGTATGGCTTGCCCCACTTGGTCCACTCAGCCTTAGGATCCTTGATGAGGAACTGGGCTGTGGTGGTGAGGTCCTTAACATCGCGATAGCAGCCAGGCTGGTTCAACTCGTGAGAGCTCAAGCCTGTACCTGCACCTGGAGAGTATGGCTGGATGGTGTAACCCTTGTAGAGCATCCCCTTGTTGTAGAGCTGCTTGAGGAGCCACCAGAGAGTCTCGATATACTTGTTATCGTAGGTGATATAAGGATGATCGAGATCTACGAAGTAACCCATCTTCTCAGTCAACTCGCGCCACTCAGCGGTGAACTTCATCACGTTCTCGCGGCACTTGTGGTTGTAATCCTCAGTAGAGATATACTTCTCTGAAGCCTTGTTGTCGATATCCTTCTTGGTGATGCCGAGTTCCTTCTCGACACCGAGTTCAACAGGGAGTCCGTGGGTATCCCATCCCGCCTTACGGTGAACCTGGAAACCCTTCATGGTCTTGTATCTGTTGAATGTATCCTTGATACTACGTGCCAACACGTGGTGAATACCCGGGTGGCCATTAGCTGATGGAGGTCCCTCGAAGAAGATAAACTGAGGGCAGCCTTCACGCTCGTCGATAGACTTGTGGAAGATATCATTTTTCTCCCACGCTGCTAGTACGTCATTGTTTGTCTGAGTCAAATTCAGACCGTTGTGCTCGGCAAATTTCTTAGCCATATTATCTATTTAAATTTTATATTGTTTTTACTTTTGGGCGCAAAGTTACAAAAAAAAAAGGTTTTACCCAAAATCTTTAATATATTTTCTACTTATATATACAAAAAAGACTCCTAAATGACTGAAAAATTGCTCTTTTCAAGTCATTTAGGAGTACTAAAACCTAAAATAAATGAAATATGATAAACTAAATGTTTCTAAAAGTAATGGCGGCTAACCATTGACTACTTGATAACAAACTTCTTGCCATTGCAGATGTACATACCTGGAGACAGGACATACTCTGCATCAGAAACCTTGTTCACTTCGGCTACCTTCACACCATTGATAGAGTAAATCTGCAACTTAGCAGGAGCCTTCTTGCAACCTACCTGGTTGATACCTGTTGAGGCAGACTCATTGGTCTTACCGTTGCGGTAATAAACTGCACCGTTCTCGAAAGCATTGGTCTTACCGTTGCGGTCATAAACTGCACCGTTGACGAAAGCAAAAGTTTCTGTCTGGTTGACACCATTACCATTATTGTTGAAGATAATATTAGTAGGAGCACCTGTCAAATCACCATCAAACTTCCACATCCAGACATCCAGACCATTCTTCTTCATGTCAGTCTTAGTACAGCTTACACCTGGCCAGGTACCACCGGTAAAGTTGTCTGCATCATTCCAAGCCCATACGTGGATGTCACTCCATTCTGCAGGAGCGAGGAAGTAAGCGAAGATACCTGTTGGAGTAGGAATAACTACCTCTTTTATCTTGGTGAAGGTTGCAGAACCAGTATTGGTTTCATTGTCAGTATTGGTTGCGCTCCAAGTTACAGTCTTGCTCTCGCCTTCCATCATGTCAGCACCGAGAGTGAAAGTAGCAGCCTTACCAGGAGTAAAAGCCACCTGCTCGCCATCACCAATCTTATACCAACCGCTCTTGGCATTGTTGCTGAGGGTTGCTGTTACGGAGATAGTCTTCTGGAAGTCACCACCATTAGGACTCAAAGTAACCTTGGCTGCAGTATTGACAGGAGCGTCAATCTTCTCATTGGTCTTACCGTTGCGGTCATAAACTGCACCGTTGACGAAAGCAAAAGTTTCTGTCTGGTTGACACCATTACCATTATTGTTGAAGATAATATTAGTAGGAGCACCTGTCAAATCACCATCAAACTTCCACATCCAGACATCCAGACCATTCTTCTTCATGTCAGTCTTGATACAGCTTACACCTGGCCAGGTACCACCGGTAAAGTTGTCTGCATCATTCCAAGCCCATACGTGGATGTCACTCCATTCTGCAGGAGCGAGGAAGTAAGCGAAGATACCTGTTGGAGTAGGAATAACTACCTCTTTTATCTTGTTGAAGGTTGCAGAACCAGTATTGGTTTCATTGTCAGTATTGGTTGCGCTCCAAGTTACAGTCTTGCTCTCGCCTTCCATCATGTCAGCACCGAGAGTAAAAGTAGCAGCCTTACCAGGAGTAAAAGCCACCTGCTCGCCATCACCAATCTTATACCAACCGCTCTTGGCATTGTTGCTGAGGGTTGCTGTTACGGAGATAGTCTTCTGGAAGTCACCACCATTAGGACTCAAAGTAACCTTGGCTGCAGTATTGACAGGAGCGTCAATCTTCTTGGCACTTGTACCACCATCATACTCCAAGTGGATATCGCCTGTGATACCAGTGATTTCACCAGACTGTGCACCATTTCCATTATTCAAGATGACATTGAAATTCTCTACGCCATCGAAAGAGTAAGTCCAGTATTTAGCACCATCAATCTCCACAGGACCGGCCATTACCTTACCAGGCCATGCGCCTGTCAAGTCTTTGCCGTCTGTACCTGTTGTCCAAGCATGGATGTGAGGAGCATTAGCAGCCTTTACATATACCATGATAGAAGCATTAGGATCTACCTTGGTGAAGGTCAAGCTACCGCTCTTCACTTTACCGTCCTGGCCCTCTGCGCTCCAATCAACAGTCTTGGTGTCGCCAAAGTTCATACCTTCGCCGATGGTAAGGTTCTCACTCACACCAGGAGTCAAGTTCACCTTATCCTGGCCTTGTATCTGATACCAACCAGACTTAGCGTCTTCAGAGAGAGTAACTGTCATGTTAATAGTCTCAGTGCGGAATGATCCACCTGCCTGTGAGAATGAAACGCTTGCAGGCTGAATAGGAGCCTCATCAATCCAAGTTGTACCAGCCTCTTCATTACCATCATAGGTCTGACCACCCTTATGCTGAGCAGCAGTTTCGTAGATGAAAGCGCCATCCTCAATGAGCTTGCCACCAGTCCAGTCTTTCACGAGTACGCGAACCTGACCCTGATTATTAGGAGCATCAACGGTGATAGTAGGACCTGTGTAAATCTTGCCTGTTACCAAGTCTGTATAAGTACCAGCTGGGCAATCTGTGAAAGTAGCACCACCATTGAGGGCTACGAGTGCATAGCTGTCCTTATAAGCACGCTTGAAAGCGATACCGCCATTGGCAGTGCAACCATCTGTAGTCCACTGACCCTTGCGGAGAGCAGGCACTGCCTGACGAATCTTGTTCAGACGGATGAGGTGCTGAGCCACATCATGATTCAAAGAGGCAGCCACATTACCAGAAGCCTTGTATTCACCGAAGTCTGATGCTTCTACATCACCTGTGATATAACCACCGAAGTAAGCACGACCGGTGTTAGAAAGAGGACCATTAGGACCTTTATCAATTACTACACCACGACGGAAACCTACCTCAGAACCATAATAGAGACATGGGATTCCACGGAAGGTAAACAAGAGAGAGAGGTTCTCAGCCCACTGAGCATCTGTACCACCGAAACGGTTGGTATCGCTTGGACCTGGACTATAGTCATGGCTATCTACATATACCACATTGAAAGTAGCGTCATTATAGCACTCGTCGCCGCTTGCCAAGCTGAAAGCCTGTTGGGCAGTGTTGTAGCTGTAGTGCATAGGGAAGTCAATGACGTTGAATCCGCTTGACTGAGAATAGTCTGGCTCGTGCCATGCACCATTGAGCATCTTGGCATTGTTGCTCTTTGGAGAAGTAGTCTCCTCCAAGCAAAGCAGTTGTGGGCCTACAGGCTCAGAACCCTCAGGAATCACCTGATTATCCCAGTAACTTTTGCTTCCATCCCATTTGTTGAGCAAGGCCTCGTCCGACTTCCAGGTATAGAAGTAGCAAGAGAGGTTTGCCTGACCTCTATAGGTTACATCGTTCATACGTGTACAAACCTCACCATACATAAAGAAAGGTGCCTTGTTCAAGCGCTTGTTCTCGTACTGCTTACCAAGTGCTTCAAATTGAGGGATAAACTCCTTGTTGAATGTCAAGCGGGAGATGTGGCCGGATGTATCAATACGGAAACCATCGACACCCATCTTGATAAACTGTCCATAGCAATCTACGAGATACTTAGCCACGTAGTCGTTCTCTGTGTTGAGATCCACACAATCACCAGCAATCTGACCCATCCAACGGCTTGGGAAGTCCCAGTTCCAGTTGTTGGCAGTATGGTGCCAATAGTTGTGTATATCGTGGTTATTGCCATCTGTATTCTTCATCAGGGCAAGACGACGCTGATACTGTATCTTTACATTGCCCAAGTAATCATTGCCCAACTTTCTCTCATCAGGGATCATACAAGCATCAATGTATGCTTGGTTACGAAGATGAGTATCACGGTCGAACATCTTGCAGAGCTTCTCCTCACCGAAGTTACTGGTGTGGTTGAGCACGATGTCAAGAATGATCTTGATACCCTTGGCGTGAGCCTTGTCGATGAGTTCCTGGAACATCACGTCACCGCTCTTTTTGCCGTCACCACTCTGATAGCGGCAGTCAACCTTAGAGAAATCCATGGCATGATAGCCGTGGTAGTCGTAACCAGAAGCGTTCTGTACGACAGGAGTAATCCAGATGGCAGTGAATCCAAGCGCCTTGATGTAGTCGAGCTTGTCAATCACACCCTGGAAGTCACCACGCCAACAAGGATCCTTGGTACTCTTCTGTGCTTCCTGGTTGTCCCAGCAGAGCACGTTGTTACTTGGATCTCCATCGTAAAAACGGGTGGTGATCATGAAATAGATACTTTCGTCTCGGAAATCAGTACGATTGCTGGTAAACGTGTCTGTAGCCATCGTCTGCATAGAGACCAACATGAGCATTAAAACCGCCCATAATTTTGCGACAAGTTTCTTCATAATGAAATTATTAAGTTAAAATTGAATAGTTGAATTATCTGCCGCAAAATTACAAACTATTTCTATCCACCCAACAAGATATTTCACTTTTCTGCTGATATTTTTGTGCAATCGATTTCACAAATATTAAGAAAAAGAGGCTGGATTCTGTAAACCAAATATTTACAAAATCCAGCCCCTTTATAGAGTATATAATTAATATAACGGGCGCGCCAGAAAATAGAAAGAATATTGTACTTTTGGCTTGTCCGAAATCAAATTCAGAGGTTTTCAGCCTCTTGCAGCCAGATGGCAGATGCAGCATCACTAGGCATACGCCAGTCGCCACGAGGACTGAGGCTTACGCTACCGACTTTCGGGCCGTCTGGCAGACAACTGCGCTTGAACTGCTGATTGAAGAAACGGCGCACGAAGGTCTTCAGCCACTTTTTGATAGTCTCCTCATCATAGCTGTCAGGATCATTATCACTGATCTTTACACGCTCCAGTTCGGAATCAACAAATGCCTTCTTTGCCAACATGTAAATCTTGGAAGGACGGAAACCGAAACGCAGGAAATAGTAGAGGAAGAAATCATGCAGTTCGTATGGTCCCACCAAATCTTCCGTCTTCTGCTTGATATTTCCATTCTCATCTGCCGGAATCAACTCTGGACTGATAGGAGTATCGATGATATCACGAAGAGTGATGCGGCTCTGTTCGTCTACCCCACTCTCTGCTACATGATTTACGAGATGACGGATCAGGGTCTTAGGAATGCTGGCATTCACGCCATACATGCTCATGTGGTCACCATTATAGGTAGCCCATCCTAATGCCAACTCTGAAAGGTCGCCGGTACCGATAACCATACCACCCATCTTATTGGCTAAATCCATCAGAATCTGGGTACGTTCACGAGCCTGGGAATTCTCGTAAGTCACATCATGCACACTGGCATCCTGACCGATGTCCTCAAAGTGCTGGGTTACAGCCTTGGCGATGCTGATTTCCTTAATGGTAATACCAAGACTCTGCATCAGCGAGATAGCATTATTGTAGGTTCTGTCTGTGGTTCCGAATCCCGGCATAGTGACACCTACGATACCCTTTCGGTTCATTTTGAGTTTATCAAAAGCTTTTACACAAACGAGTAAGGCCAGCGTAGAATCCAAACCGCCGCTAATACCGATTACTACGGTCTTGGCATGGGTATGAACGATACGCTTGGCTAGTCCCATGAGTTGGATATTGAAAATTTCCTCGCAAGAGGCATTCATATCGCTGCTGGTAGGAATAAACGGATGAGGATTCACCTCACGTTCCAACACAAAATCGCGTTCATTTTCGGTAGGATCGGCTTCGATATTACGGATATTGAACTGACCGCCGAGAACAGAATACTTAATATTGCGCTGGGCATTTACATAAGTAGAATTCGTACGACGCTCAGAGCGGAGTTTCTCTACATCTATCTGTGAGATAACCATCTGCGGTTCAATAGAGAAACGTTCACTCTGTGAAAGTAAAACTCCATTCTCATAAATCAGGGCATTTCCGCCATAAACCACATCCTGCGTACTCTCACCGAATCCGCAGGAACTGTAGATATATCCGGTCATGGTACGGGCACTCTGCTGGCTGAGCAGACTCTTCAGATAATGATGTTTTCCGATGAGTTCGTCGCTTGCAGAAAGATTGAAAATCAGGTCTGCTCCTGCTAGCGCCAGTTTGTTGCTAGGAGGAGCCGGAGCCCATACATCTTCGCAGATTTCCACACCAAACTGTACGCCATCGAAAGTTTGAAAAATCTGAACATCAGACGTCAGTTTCACCTTATGTCCGGCATAACGGACTTCGCAATCTCTCAGGTCCTGAGCCGAAGCAAACCAGCGTTTCTCATAAAACTCGCTGTAGTTTGGAAGATACGTCTTCGGTACAATACCGAGAATCTGTCCATGCTGGATAACGATACCACAATTGAGCAACAAGTCGCCCGCTATCACCGGCGCACCCACGATAGAGATGATATCGAGTTTGCGTGTGAAATCGAGCAACATCATCACCGCCTGCTCAGATGATTCAAGAAGCACCTGCTGACGGAAGAGATCCTGACAGGAATAGCCCGTAACAGAGAGTTCCGGAAATGTAATGATCTCTACACCCTTTCCCTCAGCCAGCGCTATCTGTTCCTCTATCTGCTGGGTATTGAAAATGACATCCCCCACCTTTACGGCAGGGATGGCACTAGCTACCTTAATAAATCCGTACTGCATAATAAATTACTTTATTGTTACCTGTGTAGCACCATAGCCATACTCCTGGAAAGAAGCATCCTGATAGGTGCAACTCTTATAGCGATAGTTCAATTCATGAATGAGAGTCTGGCGTAACACACCTTCGCCCTTTCCATGAATAAAGATAATTTTCTGTCCCTTCTTTTTCTTATATTCCTCCATGGTCTTCTTAAAGATATCCATCTGATAATGAAGAATATCTGCAGAATTCATTCCAGCAGTTGTTTCAAGCACTTCATCCGCATGAAGATCTATCACAAGGGTACCATCATCCTTCTTGCTTTTCTTCTTGCTGGTGTTGGCGACAACCTTCTCATCCTTATACATCTGCTCTTTCAGACGCTTGGAATCGATAACCAGCGGACGGGCTATTTCATCGTTCTCTACAATCGTAAAGAGATAGGCTGGAGTCTCGAAGAAATCGTTCTCTTCGAAAAGATGAAGTTTGTAGAATTTCACGGGATCGAGACGGAACTGAACATCTGTTGCCGGCTTCAGGAGAAATGGCTTGTCCTTCTTGTAAGCTATCATCTGGATGGCGATATGCTCCATCTCGTTCAGAGCCTCACGACCGAATTCCTCGATGAAGAGTTTGGTATTCGGTTCTATTTCTCCCTCTGCTTTCAGAGTCCATGCATTTCCCTCAGCCACAAGATAGGTATAGTGGAGATAGTAGTTGCTGTCATTCACCATATAGGTCTCGAAACGGGTATTGGTTACGTCCTTGATGTTGATAGGTACAAAGGCGAGATAAGCACTGAGTTTGTTGCCACCCGTACGTTCCTGAACCGGTTTCACAAAGGTTATCTCACGGTCGGCAGCATCATATTCCTCTACATCCATATCCACGTCATCGTGATCATTCAAGATAGCCTTGATACTCCGGCTGTCCTGATGCAGTTCGGTATTGGCATGCTCCTCAGCCTTCTGCTGCGCATCCATCTTAGCCGAAATCATCTTGCCCATGGAGTATTCATCCTGCTCCACCACAACCACCTCGTTGATAGGCATCGGAATCTCAAAACCATCCTCATCCTCAACGAGCACAATATTTTTACCTTGGAAGCCGGCAACCTTTCCGCCACCCACTTCGCTCAAGAATCTGACTTTATCTCCTTTTTTCATAATCTATTAATAATTTGTAATTGCAAAGATACAAAAGATATTGCAAAACAGGGCTTATTTTAATATTTTTAATGTTACTGATAAAAATAATCCTGTAAAAGATGCACCATGTTAGATATTTTTCCGTATCTTTGCAAAAAATAGTAACGAACCCTTTAAACAGAAAAGTTATGATTACATTTCCTTGCGCCAAGATCAATCTTGGTTTAAATATAGTTAGCAAGCGGAAAGATGGATACCACAATCTTGAAACGGTGTTCTACCCTATTCCGCTGACCGATGCACTTGAAATCAAGCTCATGGGCGATGAATTCCCTAGCGATGTTCCTTGTGATCTGAAGATTACAGGTAACGCAGTAGACTGCGATGAACAGAACAATCTCGTTGTAAAAGCTTATAATCTCCTGGCTGCCGACTTCAGGATTCCACGCATCCATGCTCACCTGGTGAAGCGTATTCCTTCGCAGGCAGGTTTGGGTGGCGGTTCTGCCGATGCAGCCTTCATGATCCGTTTGTTGGACGAGCGTTTCCGCCTCAACATCGGTAATGCGGAGATGGAAAAATATGCTGCCAAACTGGGCGCAGACTGTGCCTACTTCATTTCTGCTGACCCCGAAGATGGTGACACAGCATGCTATGCAGAAGGCATCGGCGAAGAACTGATGCCGGTAAGTGGTCCTGGCGATAATCTGAGGGGCTATCATCTGGTTGTGGTGAAGCGCGATGATATTGCCGTCAGCACCAAAGAGGCTTATGCAGCCATCACCCCACAGGCACCAGCCAAATGTTGCCGCGACATTGTACGCCAGCCTATCGAGACTTGGAAAGAGGAACTTGTCAACGATTTTGAGGCACCTATCTTCAAGATGCACCCGGAACTGCCTGACATCAAACAGAAGCTGTACAACCTGGGTGCCGTATATGCAGCGATGAGTGGTAGCGGAAGTGCCATCTTCGGTATCTTCAAGCATAAACCTGCAAATATAGAGGAACAGTTCGAAGGAATGTTCTGTAAAATAATGAAACTATAATTTAGTTAATAATTTACTCTAAATATAATGAACGAAGAAACACATCAGAAACTGATGACTATCAAGCGAAGCTTCCGCTTGCTGATGAACGGTCCGGGATCGCAATCTATGCGCGATAAGGGACTGGGATATAAACTGAATTGGGGCGTACCATTCTATGAACTGAAAAAGATGGCTGAGGAATATGGCAAAGACTATGACCTCGCCATCGAACTGTGGAAGGAAGATATCCGGGAGTGCAAGATTCTGGCTACACTCATCATGCCTGCCGATAAGATGCTTCCGGAAATCACAGATTTATGGATGGAACAGGTACAGAGTCAGGAGATGGCAGAGATGCTTGCCTTCAACCTTTTGCAGCACGTAGATTATGCGCCTGTCATCGCCTACCAGTGGATAGCAAGTGATAAGCCGCTCTATGAGATTGCCGGTTTCCAGCTCCTTGCCCGTCTCTTTGCCAATGGAAAAGAGCCTAACGAGCGTGGCATCAACGAATTCCTGGATCAGGCTGCCACAGCATTGCAGGGTGACAACATGGGAATAAAACATGCTGTCTCTAATGCGGTTCTCCGTTTCTGCGACTTCGGCGAAGATTTCGAGAAAATTGCAAGAGGCGCACTCAAGGGTATCTACGAGATATAATCTTACTCACATGTTCTTTATCTCCCACAGATTTCTATATTCTATAGTGGAGTAATTTAAAATCTCCCACAGATTTCTATATTCCACAGAGGAGTAATTTAAAAAGTCCCACAGATTTCACAGATTTACACAGATTTTTTCTCGAACTGCAGAAATGCTCTGTGTAAATCTGTGTCATCTGTGAAATCTGTGGGACTTTTTCTTAGCGGTCGAAAAACTTCTGGTATTCGTTTTCGAAGTTCGGAGTGAAAACACCCTTGCCGATGTTTTCGCTGATTTCATCCTTGGTCCAGAATCTGCCACCGGCCAATTCTTCCTGGCTCGGTTTCACCTCGCCATCATATACACAGCGATGTACATAAACCAGTTCCTTTTCCCGCTGACTCTCAAAGACATAATGCCCAAGAGATTCCGGTTCAAAATCGGTGATACCCAATTCTTCCCTTACCTCGCGATGCAATGCCTGACTCACACTTTCGCCTAAATCAACATGACCGCCGCAGGCTGTATCCCATTTATCCGGCTGGATATCCTTCCAGGCTGGACGATGCTGCAGATACAGATCACCCCGGCTGTTGAATACATGCAGATGAACAACCGGATGCAATATCTTGCTTCCGTCATGGGCATGACCGCGGGTAACAGCGCCCAGGATGTTGCCCATTTCATCTACTATCGGAAATTCCTCGTTCTTATTATCTATCATCGTTTCTCTTATTACAAAGTTCCGTATTCATCAGAGTAGCGTAACATCTGGTCGACATAGCTCTCCTCATAATCCAATACTACGTCTGTAATTTCGCCTTCTTCATCCATCTCCAGCGTCATCTTCGGATTGATAAATCCCTTGTATGGAGCGAGATTCAGTTTCTTGTATCTTGCCAGTATCTCGCGATGCAATTCCGGATCAATATTCACGGCATACTTCTCTACCAACAGGCGGGCAGTCTCGAAATCACCCTCACTCTTGATGCGCTGAATTTCAGCAAGCAACTCACCGAAGAGATGGCGGAGCTTGGCATAATCATTAATCTTCACATAAGTCTTCGTCGTAATGATATTGCCCTCACTGTCCTTCAAAGCATCCTCGGCAGAAGCATAGTTCATATCCATCTTCACCAGTTCCACAGCACCCTCGGCATGCTCCATCACCCACCAGGCTATCAGCGCACGGTTGCGCATGTGGGCTTCCTCTATCTTGTCGCCTTCCTTGATGCGGATGGTCTGGGTGAGCAGACCGTTCATCAGATAACCGTAATACTGAGCCTTGTATGCCTCATCATTCGGAGTCAGGCCCAGTTCTACCAATTTATGGTCGGCTACATAATAGAGTCCGAAAAGATCGGCTCTCGCCTCTTCTATCGTACTGCCATACGCCTTCAGTGCATCGGGGTCGGTACCAGGCAAGAGCTGTCCGCTACCATGCCCCAGACACTCATGCAGGTCGGTATGCAGATCATCGGTAATATCCTCGTACTGATTCATCAGACTGATGGTATCCTCGTCGATAACGAATTCATCGCGGAAACCATTGCCTTGAGCTGCCTTGTTATATGCCTCGGTCAGGTTACCGATGGTCACACTCTTAGAACCATATTCCTGACGGATCCAGTTGGCATTCGGAAGATTGATGCCGATGGCAGAAGCAGGATATTCCTCGCCACCCAACATCGCCGCACAGATGACATTGGCTGTAACACCCTTCACCTCCGGCTTGCGGAAACGTGGGTCTACAGGTGAATGGTCCTCAAACCACTGGGCATTCTGACTGATGGTCTGGGTGCGCTTCGTTGCTTCAAGATCCTTATATTCTACGATGCCTTCCCAAGTACCTTTCAGTCCGAGCGGATCGCCATACACTTCGATAAATCCGTTGATGAAATCAATCATTCCCTCGTGCTGCTGCACCCAGGCAATGCTGTAACGGTCGAAATCCTTGAGATCGCCTGTACGGTAATACTTCACCAGGAGATCGATGAGATGTTTCTGTTCCTCATTTTCTGCATATTTCTGAGCACGGAGCAACCAGGAAACAATCTCCTTGATAGCTGCGCCATAGAGGCCGTCTTCTGTCCATTTCAGCTCCACCAGTTCACCATTACGCTTGGTCAGTTTAGAGTTCAGTCCATACGAAGGTGCCTGTTCGTTGCCCTCTTCCTTCATCCTGGCATAGAAACGTTCTACTTCTGCCTGAGAAACATTCTCATAGAAATTGCAGGCTGAAGTCTGTACCAGATCCTCGCCATCCGTCTGATTCACGCGCTTAGGCATGACTTCCGGATTGAAGATGACAGGCACCAGAATGCCCAACAGATCTTCCTTGCTCTGTCCCTTGGAAAGAGGCAGATATTCATCGGCTACAGCCCCAACCATCTCATAGAAAGATTCCTCTGAAAATCCTGGCACAAACTTTTCACATCCATAGTGATGATGGATGCCGCTGGCAAACCAGACACGCTTCAGATAAACTTCGAAAGCCTTGAAATCTTCGCTTTCGCGATTACCCTCATAATGACGGTATACAACCTCCAGAGTTTTACGGATGCGCAGGTTGTATTTGCCCTGCTGGTCGAAGGTGATATCACGTCCCAAGAGGGTTGCCTTCGACAAGCAATAAATATAAATTTTCTGTGTGAGCGACAGGTTTTCGAAACCCTTCAGCTCATAACGGAGCATCTGGATATCGGCAAATCGCTCTTGAGTGTTTACATTACATTTTGCCATTTTTATCTGTATTTACCATGCAAAAGTAATACATTTTTTCCACATACCAAACTTTTCCTCCTGTTTTTCGCTCTTTGCAAAGTTTTTTACTTGAAATATGCACTTTTTCTTGGAGAAAACTTTTATTTATGCAGATTATTCATTACCTTTGCATGAAAAACAAAACAAAAACATGCCGGCAAAGGCATAAATCATAAAACGGCAATCATGCAGATAAACGAGATATTAAAAAGCTATTTTGGATACGATTCCTTCCGCCCCAACCAGGAAGCGATTATCAGAGAGGTAATGCAGGGACACGACTGTCTGGTTCTCATGCCGACTGGTGGTGGAAAGAGTCTGTGCTACCAGGTTCCCGCATTAGCGATGGAAGGTACTGCTGTGGTCATTTCACCGCTCATCAGTCTGATGCACGACCAGGTGGAGGCGCTCAAGGCAAACGGTATCCCAGCAGAAGCACTGAACAGCGGAAACGACACGACCGATGAACTTATCATCCGCCGCCGATGCGAGAAGGGAGAACTGAAACTTCTTTATGTTTCGCCCGAAAAACTCATCAGCGAGATACCTTATTTATTCAGCAACATCAAGATTTCGCTCTTTGCCGTTGACGAGGCCCACTGCATCAGCCAGTGGGGACACGATTTCCGTCCGGAGTATTCGCAACTCGGTATGCTGCACGAGAATTTCCGCAATGTCCCGGTGATGGCGCTCACAGCCACAGCCGACAAGATAACGCGCGAAGATATCATACGCCAGCTTCATCTCAATGGGCAGACGTTCGTAAGCAGTTTCGACCGCCCCAATCTCTCCCTCACCGTAAGACAGGAGAGTACCAAAAAGGCAAAGCTCCAATACATCACCCGCTTCATCAGTAATCATCCGGAAGAAGCAGGCATCATCTACTGTCTCTCCCGCAAGAACACCGAAATGGTAGCTCAGGAACTTATCGATATGGGTATCAATGCCGCAGCCTATCATGCCGGAATGACTGCCCAGACCAGAGCATCAGTACAGGAGCGGTTCAAGATGGACCAGATTCAGGTGGTATGTGCTACCATCGCTTTCGGAATGGGCATCGACAAGAGCAATGTGCGCTGGGTAATCCACTATAATATGCCTAAAAGCATAGAGAGTTTCTATCAGGAAATAGGTAGAGCCGGAAGAGATGGAGCACCATCAGATACCGTGCTGTTCTATTCGATGGCCGACATCATCACCCTCCGTTCTTTCTGTGAAGAAAGCGGACAGCGTGATGTGAACATGGAGAAACTGCGCCGCATGGAGGAATATGCCGAATCGAGAGTATGCCGACGACGCATTCTGCTGAATTATTTTGGCGAGACATCATCCTGCAACTGCGGCAACTGTGATGTTTGCAAGAATCCTCCACGCACCTTCGACGGCACCATCAGAGCCCAGAAAGCCCTGAGTGCCGTGGTCCGTTCGGGTGAGCATATTGCAGTAGGTACCTGCATCGAGATTCTGAGAGGCATGCATTCTTCTGCAGTTGTGAAAAACAAATACAACGAGATGAAAACCTTCGGGGTGGGCAGGGATACAACATCTAAGGACTGGAATGCTTATCTGCTGCAGATGCTGCAGATGGGATTCTTCGAGATTGCCTACAACAACCACAACTACATGAAGGTTACCGATTTAGGCTGGAAGGTACTGAAGGGAGAACATCATGTTTCGCTGGCTTATATCGAAGAAGATGATAAAGCCACCCGCCCAAAGAAAACGGTACGCAATAGGAAGGGCGCCATCGCCCAGCCGGGAAATCTCATTCCTGAGGTGCATGCCGAACGTGTCATCTTCCAGGAAGACTCGAAAGGCGTGGAAGACAAAGGGCTCTTTGAACACCTCAGAAAGATACGCAAGAACCTTGCCGACGAACAGGGTTATCCTCCATATATCGTACTCAGCGACAAGAGCCTTCATGAACTTGCAAGGATGAAACCTACCACCAAGAATGCCATGAGCCTGATCAGTGGTATCGGAGAATTCAAGCTCAATAAATATGGCGATACCTTCATCAAGGCTATCAGGAAATATACAGGACTATAAGATCTTGTTATCCTATCTTCCATTCCAGACAGTTCACCTCGTCCTTCACCGAGAAGTTCAAGCCTATCTTCACCACCTTCTTGCCGCTCATTTTGAAGGCGTCGACATAGTGCTTTGCCTCAATCTGGGCGAGAGCCTCCTCGGCACTCTTGTTGAACTTCAGTTCCATCACGTAGATGGTATCTGCCGTTTCCATCGTGATATCGATTCTGCCCTTCGCCGTATGCGGTTCCACATGGATGCTATAGTTGGTGAGCAGGGCGAACATGATGTAAAGCGTCTGCTGCCAATGCCCCTCGTAGTTGGTGTTGTCGCAGTAAGGCACCGTCTCCAGGAAGTCGTTCAGCAGGCTAAAGGCAGCCTCCATATCCCCCTTCTTTACCAATACCGACATCTTGGCGATGGTCGTGTTAGCCTTCGCAGACTTGTCCGTCAGATAATGAGGCAAGAGACTACCATACAGCCCCACCCTAATCTCCTGGTTAGGCAATGCCAACTGATACAACTTTGTCGGTTTGTCATATCCCTTGATGGTGACATACCCGCTCTGATAGAGCAAAGGTACGATGGTGGTCATCGTTTCTGTGGGGGCATCAAAGTCCTTCTTGCCCACCTCTATGGTCTCGCCAAGGTCTGCAGGCAGGAATTCATATTTTCTCATCATATTGATGAGATAGGTAGGTGTGCCCGATCCGAACCAGTAATCATCCATTTCCTGCTTGGCAAAGCAATTCAGCAAGCTATAAGGATTGAACACATCAGGAGATGGCCAAGTGAAGTGATAACCGTCATAATGGTCTTTAAGCTCCTGGATGGTCTCCTCCCTGCTCAGTTCAAGATGCTCGGCAAGAGCGTCGATGTCATCGCTCATCTGGGTCAACAGTTCCTCTTTGGTGATACCGCAGATACCGGCATAAGGCTCATCCATGCTCACGTTGGTGATATTGTTCAGCTCGCTGAAGATGCTCAACTGCGAAAACTTCGTAATGCCCGTCAGGAAAACGAAGCGAAGCAATGGCTCGCAATCTTTCAAAGGACTGTAGAAATTGCGCATCGTATTGCGCAAGACATCGAGTTTTTCCTTCTCGTGAGCCACATCCAGCAGCGGTGCATCATATTCATCGATGAGCACCACCGCCTGCTTACCAGTCTTTGCTGTAACAGTGTTTATCAAGTTGAGCAAACGAACGTTCGGATCTGGAGAATCACAATCTACTCCAAACCTATCCTCATTTTCCTTTAATATATATAAGAGGTATCGATCCAGCTGTTCCTTCTCCATATGTTTGCCTCCAGCCAGACTGAAGTGCAGCACGGGATAAGTATTCCACTCCTTCTCCAGCTTCTCGATGGCAAGCCCCTCGAAGAGTTCCTTCTTGCCCTCGAAATAACTTTTGAAGGTGGAAACCAGCAGCGACTTGCCGAAACGGCGTGGTCGGCTCAGGAAGAAATACGTTCCATCGGTATGTGTCATCTGATAGATGTATTCCGTCTTATCTACATAGAACATATCCTCCTTGCGGATCCGTTCAAATGTCTGAATTCCTATAGGATATAATTTTCTTGCCATAATCAAACGCAGTCTAATGAAATTTATTTCAGTTTTTCTTGCCTCAAAAAGTCAGGCTGTCCAGACTTTAAGCACCTTTTATAATGTTACCATCTACTTGATAAGCCACACAGTCCATCGGAGGAACGAAGTTCAGCAAATAAACTGTCGAACGCTCCTTCAGACTGATTTTCGAACATTTTCTAACTTCCTTTTCAGCCAGATAACCTGCCAAAAAACTATTATTCATTCCCATATATCATCTCATCAAGTTCAGAAGATAATTCAGATATTTCATCAGAAAGAGAATCAAGATAATCACCCATGATAAAATGGTATTCATCATCCACGATATTCTCCATTTTTCCTTCATCTGTCATGCAGTATGCCGAATACCATGAAATCGGGATTGCATATTCCAGCATTTCTTTCATTTTCTCATCAAGCTTCTTTTCCTTAGCCAGTGCCACCTTCATCAGCACATTCAGAGAAGTCAGCACATACGGACTATGGGTGGTCATAACCACATAGCTATTTGCCCCCGACTGCTCATAGGCCTTCTTGATATTCTTCACAATCTCCTTCACCATCGCAAACTGCGACTTCGGAAACAGATTTTCTTCCAGCTCCTCAATATACAGCTGGGCGAATTTATATCTATACATCTTAGTTCCCTTAATCACATCATCCGCACTGATTTCTTTATTCTCATCATCCAGCATAATCTTTGCCACCAAACTCGTTAAATCAGTAAGGCTCGACTTCGGAATCTTCCCCACCTGTCCGGTAACATAATCCACAAGCACAGCCAAAGGCAACGCCGACAGTATACCACTTGAAGCATAAACAGGCGCTATCGTTCTACCCACCTGCTCAAGCACGATTCTGTCAGAATCCGTAACCTTATCATAATAATATTTCATATTATCATCAAATGGAATTCTCAGCGGATGCTTGATATCATATTCCTTCTTCGCCTCCTGATATTCCAGAAGATAATTAAATATCGAATCATAGTCAGATGAGCGATAAACCTTATCAATGTTCTGAATAGCCGAAACCAGATTGCGTTCCGAAGGAATAAAACTCAGTTTTGCATTATAGCGCTCAGTTTTGAAATTCGCTTTCTTTCTGATTTTCACATTCGCCTTCACGCCATCCATCTCGATGGTAAGGCAATCACCATCATAAAAGATATAAGAATCAGCAGCAAAGAAAGCATCATCGAAACGATGAAACTTCTTCAGCTCTTTCAGGAATCGGCCATAATGGGTATATTTCTTCAGCAGATTCTCGCCATCAAGCATGATTCGCTTTTCTATCCAGCGACAGAAGCACAATATTTTCATAAAGGTACTTTTTCCCGAAGACTGTTTACCCACAATAAGCATTACGGCAGACAAAGCGATGTCTCCCGTATCAACAATTGGGCCTATATTTTTAATTCTTACCTTAGGCATATCTATAATAATGAATGTTCAATTGCAAAGTTAAGCAATTAAACTCAGAAATGCCCTTCTTGGCTTATCTTTTTATATATTTTTACACATTCTCCAATCATATAACTTTCCCCATGCTGCCACGCCCCATCCACCACCCCCACAAACGCAAAAATCCTGACCCAGAGATTCCATAGAATCTCCGAGCCGGGAACAGCATATATTTAAATATAGAGAATTAAATTTCATCTAAATTAAAAACTGGATAATCCTCTGCATAAATACTTAAACTTAAAAGAACATCATCTGTCATTTCATGCTTGTGAGACTTCAGATTCTCCCATACTTCCGAGATGAGACTAGCTATCAGAGTTGCCTCTTCTGCTATGTAACAATACTTATAATAAGCTTTTCCCCACCATTGAAGAGTTTTATAGATCTGTTGCCAAGATTTATTCTCCAACATCTTTGCAAAGTCTGCCTTGCCTTTTACAAAATCGTGGATTGGCTGATAAGGCAAATCTTCTGGTGCGAGATAGGCCTTGCAAAACATCGTGGGACTCATCACCACCCACTCCTTTTTTGAAACATTGGAATACCTTTTAGAGAACATCCAATGAATCGCTTGTTGACACAGTAAATCATCAAAAACAAATATTGCCTTGTCAGAAACTAGACAAACAGCAGGATTCAACAGTTCAAGAGTATGCGATACTTTACGATTCAAGCTAGCAGCCTCTAGTCCTTCAGTCGATTTATACCCCAGTCTCAACTCAACCATTAGCAGCTTACAGTTTGTCTTATGGTTATTTTCGTAATCAGCGATACCTATTACCGCATCCATTGTAGCTTGCTTTTGCCCACTACAAATCATAACCTCATAAGTATCCATGTCCAAACATTCGATTCGCTCGTCAAAAAAATTATCTTTATAATCCCTTTTACAAACGTCACTTAGTAGCGCCCCAGCCTTTTCATAAATGGGGTGCGACTCTACACACTCATTATCAAAAATCTGTATCGCCATATTGCTGAATCCTTTCCAATGCTATATTGAACGAATTAAAGATAGGTTCGATGTCACTGCCAAGAGGCTTAAAAGCATACTGAAACCCATCATCATCCACACTCTGAGCTAAATAGAAGTTTGTTTCAGCCAAGATTTCTTCCTTTTTGGCTATTGCCTTGATGGCAGCGACAAAGTCAGGATTATGACTCGCTAAGACTATTTTTACTCCCAACGATTTACGGATAAGAATCAATAATCTAGCAAAAACAACAACCCACTGAGGGTGCAAATGAACTTCCGGCTCATCTATCATTAGAACCGTCTTGTCATCTAAATGACCATTCTTTATCAACTGGAAAAGATAGGCAAACGACTTCATACCAGTAGCGATTTTATCCAAAGGAAGCAATAGCTTGCCATCCTTGCGCTCATAATACATTTCTTTATCGCCCAACAAACTGTCAGAAACATTAATTTTTCCATTTAGGATTTCTGATATGCGATACAGCAAACGTATGTTTTGCTTATCATGACAACCATTTTCCTCTAGCATTAATTTTCTTAATCTTTGCCAAAACACATTCTTTAGGAAGTCATCCAAGCCGAAAGCCATTGGAGTGTCTATGTAAATCGCTTTGTCCAGATTAAAGAGAGAGCCTATTCTCCCATCAGATATAATGTTGACCCCTTCCTCTTGCAAGGCAATCTTAACGGGAACCATCTCATCTTCATATAGATATGTATGAAGAAAAGACGAGACATCTGTCAAGGAGCGATCCTCGCTTTTATACAATACCTCTTGCTGCATTTTATCTACCTGTAGGCTTATCAACTCAGCAAAAGTTTGAGCATTTCTAGCCTTTTCCTCACCATCTAAATTCTGATTCAAGAAATTAAGAACTCTATCTTTTCGTTGTTCTTGAACATTCTCAGCATTCAAGAATTTATCTAGTTGTGAGGCAAATTCACCTATAAACAAATGTAACTTGCCAGAGTATTCGCCTATTGAGTCTAATGAGAAATTATCATCGAGTTTTAAATCGTCAACAGATTGCAAAATATTCAGACCATTGTTAATCCCTCTATGTAGTCCCCACATTTCCCTAATAGCACGAGTGATATTTTGCAGCAATGAATTTATTTCTGTTTTATATCCTTTAACCAGATAGGAGTCAAAATCCGTAGCAATATCTATCATATAATATAACCATCTAGATATAGTACTCTTACCACATCCATTTGGTCCTGCCAGCACGGTGATACCATCTATTATGATATCAGCCTCCTTGATAGCATGATAGCTACATATAGAAAAACGATACTTGCTCATTTATTCAATCATTTATAATTATTTTCGCAAAGGTACAACTATTATATGAAAACACCTAAGATTTCATAGTTTTTAACACGAAAAGCCATCACACTTTCCCCATGCAGCCACGCCCCCATCCACTACCCCCACAAACGCAAAAATCCCGGCCCAGAGATTCCTTTTTGAATCTCAGAGCCGGGAATAGCATAGTTTTAAATATAGAGGATTAAATATCCATTTCCGCCCTCCTGGTGTGTAGGATGACATCCAGCACCAGGTGGAACACTATCCATACAGCGATGTCGATGCCCAGGATATACGTGATGTTTACGTGGCCGATCATCAGGAAATTGAGCAGGATGAACATCAGCGAGAGCAGGCAGATAGCCACCATCACCTGTCTCACCCTCAGTCCGCATCTCAGCAGTTTATGGTGGATGTGGCTCTTGTCAGGCAAGAACGGATTCTGCCTGTTTCTCAGTCTGTGACCCACCACTCTCACCACGTCGAGCAGCGGCACCAGCATCGTGGTAAAGGCAAACACCATGTTGTAGTCAGACACCACATGCGGGCTCACATCCACCGTGCTCAGGTGAATCATCAGAAAACTGATGATGTAGCCCAGCGACAGCGAACCCGAATCGCCCATAAAGAGCTTCCTGCCCCTCATGGCATTTCCAAACACGTTGTAGAACCAGAAAGGGATAATCACACCCAGCGCCGTAATGCAGAGCAGGGCAAAGGAAAACAGATGCAGCCAGATGTGCTGCCCCGCCAGAGCCACCAGCGAGATGCCGCAGAGTCCGGAAGCCAGTCCGTCGATGCCGTCAATCAGGTTGATGGCATTGGTTACGTACACCACGATGAGCACGGTGAAAGGCATGCCCACCCATGGCGACAACTGATAGATTCCGAAGAGTCCGTCGAGCGACTTAATCCACACGCCCGAAGCCACGAGCAGTGATGCCGCCACTATCTGCACCAGGAACTTCTTCTTGTACCCCACTCCAATCAGGTCGTCGGCAAGTCCCACCAGGAACAGCATCATGCTACCCACCAGCAGGGCCAAAAACTCATAAGGCACCTCCCCGTGCATCGACCCGCTGCTCAGTCCCATCAGATGATATATCAGCACCAGGCCGCCCATGGTAATAAGCATCACAGGGAAGAACGAGAGTCCGCCCAGACGGGGAACCGGCGCATGATGCACCTTTCTCTTATCCGGCATATCAAAGAGTTTCTTCTTATGCGAGATAAGGAGGATGTTAGGCAACACCAGCATGGCGATGGTGACAGACACAACAAGTGCTACCAGCAGGAAAATATAAATTGGTTCAATCATAAAAGTAAATAGTCTAAATTGTTACTTTTTATTGCATTTTCTATAATGTATTATCTATAGCTGCATTATCTATAGTTGCATGAAACGTTTACGCTTCCACTCCTGATAAAGCAGCATAGGCAGGGTAACCACAATCCAGCCACATCTCTTCAACTGTTTTTTCGGGTCGCAGAAGATGCGATATACAAATTCCAGATGAGCATCGAGCATCCATTTCGGCGCACGCTTCTCATCCTGTCCGCTGTAGAACTTAAAGGCAGCCCCCACGGCAATCATCACCCCTCTTTTCAGATAAGGTTTCAGTTTGCTCATAAAGATTTCCTGTTTCGGAGCGCCCAGCGCCACCCAGATGATATCCGCCCCATCCTCGTTCACCATCTTTGCGATGGCAGGATAGTCAAACTCATCCACAGCCTTGAAGGGCAGTTCATAGAAGCTCATGTTCTCTACCTTCGGGTTCATCGCCTTCAGGTTCTCTTTTAACCCGTCGAGTGTTCTCTGATTGGTACCCATAAAGAACATCCGGTATTTCTGCAAACTGACCAAGTCCTTGAAAATCTGGCTACCGCAGTATTGCGGATACCTTTTACCATACAGCCATTTGATGTAGAGCGGCACATATCCGCTGTCACAGATGGCAAACATACCGCCATTTACAATCTTTAAGTAGTCTGGCTTTCTATTAGCGTTGTTTAGGATTACTCCATCCGCCACGCATATATAGTCAGACTCGTTTTTTGATAATTGTTCATCGATTCTTCGCCCTACTTCCCGAGGCGAGAATTCATAGTTGATATTAAAGTATTTCTCCATAAAATATTACTTTCTTTCTCTATATATCGCTCCGTATTTTTTTACTTCAAAGCCTTTTTCAAGCAGAATTCCATTCGTTTTTCAAAAGCCTCCAAAGTAAAATCACTTTTGAATCTCTTCCATCCATTCTCTCCCATATTCTTTCTTAAATCAGCATCTTTCAATAGTTTTTCAATGCTATCAGCAAGAGCTATTGGATTATTCATCTCCACCAGATAGCCGTTTTCGCCATGACGGATGATGCTGCTGATGCCACCAACATCTGAGGCAACACATGGCAAAGCATGCTGCATAGCCTCTAACAAGACAAGAGGGAAACATTCGTTTAAGGTAGGAAGGATGAAGAAATCAGACTTTTTGTACAGATCTTCTTTCTCTTCACCATATTTCTTTCCAAGATAAGCTACTTTGTTTTGCAGATTTCGCATTTCCACTTCTTCTTGAAAACGTTGCGCATCAATCTCATTGGTTTCTGCTCCAACGAAATCACAGGTAAAATTCAACTTCTTATCATCTAGCATCTTTAAAGCATCAAGAAGTACAAGAACACCCTTAGCTATTAATAGGTTTGATAAGAAGAGGATTCTAGGCGTCGTATTTTCTCTAGTGATATCCTTTGCATCAACTGCGTTACCAGGAATACCATTTTCACAAATCAGCACCTGTTCGCGTTTCACGTATTTCTTCACATCCTCATATAAGGCATCAGCCAACAGGATAACCTTGATTCCTTTGAAGAATCTGCGATACATCCAGTCATCCAGCTTCTTGTCCTGTCGGGTTACGACACCCTTGTTATGGTAATGTACCACCACCTTTCTTCCCATCAGTTTCAGAAGCTGCACCACGAGAAAGTCCTTATAGAAGGCAACGCCACAAGCCGTAGGAGTAACATATACAAGCTGTGGTCTAAAGGTAATCACCATTAGCACTACCTTGCACAAGAGCATCAGATACTTGATATACTTCATCACTCCTCCCTTACCAATATCCTGCAAGGTTTTGGCAGAAGTAAGATTGATATACTTACACTTGAAAGCCTCGTTGATAACACGGCTATCATGAATATACTTTCCCATCATAGCCGCACCATGTACGGGTGGCGGCAGGTGTAGGACAAAAAGAATTCTTTGTTTATTCATAGATAAAATATTATGCTAATCGCATGGCTTGAAGATATCCTTCAAAAACTATAAATTCTCCATACGAGCATATAAAGATTTAATATGCTCTTCAAAACTGCTAACCATCATATTTTCCTTAACTACCAACTGCATTTTCAAAGGCTTCATACTATAAAAAGCAAGCTTTAACTTTTCGATAAATTTTGTTTCATGATGTGGATCAATGATATATCCATTTTTCCCATCCTTTACAAGGCAGTTACTTCCTGCATCCTTGCTGATCAATACTTTACATCCAGCAACTAAAGCTTCATTGGTAACAGCGCCAAAAGGTTCTTTGTAACTTGGCAACGTAAAGACTTGACCTACATTATACCAAGCATATAACTCATCCCCTTCTAAACGCCCCGTAAAAATAACAGCAGGATTACCTGCTGCAATTTTCTCTAGTTTTTCTTTTTCTGGTCCATCACCAACAATCACAAATATGGTATTATCTAAGTTAGCTTTTATGAATGCACGTAGAGCAAACTTCACATTCTTTAAAGCCACCAATCGACCAACAAATAACAAAACCTTTTTGCCTTCAAGATGATATTCACTCACATAGTTTTGGCTAATCGGAAGCACACGCTCTAATCTTTTCTTGGCAATCACATCATCACAGATAATCGGGAAATATATTCCCTTCTGATATTTTTTCTGATTATAAGCTGCAACCTTAGGCTCAACATTGATCACATCATCAACAAAAGGCATCATTGCCTTTACAGCCCTAGCATGTCGCTTAGTAAATGGATTGTTATTTACCAACATATCATAACTATCATCATTGATTATAACGATTTTATAATGCCTTCTCGTGATAATTTTATGCAAGATGATTAAAATAGTAGGAATTCCAAATTCAGCTCCTAAAACTATATCGGGACGGGAAGTATCTAACTTTTTCCAAATAGCCTTCATCCATTTTAATAAGCCCATGTCTTCTTTCACTATATAACTAGGCTCAAAATCAAATTGCTCTTCTATCTTGCTATAATCAAATGTCTGATCCCTCAAATTACGCCAAAATAAGCAGATTTGTGAATTGTAATGCTTAGCTAACGAATTAAACAAGTCTATACGATATGGGGCTACAATAGGGTGGAAGATTAAAAGTTTCTTTTTCATAACAACACTATATATTTTTTAAAAAACTCAAAGAAACATCTCGCAAATTCGCCAATAATCTATCTACATGATGATAGTCTATTTGTGTACCTAAAGCCTTATACATATCCTTACCAGTAGTAACAACAAATAAATGCTGAAGACCAAGATAATTCAAAAGCGTTGAGATTCTGTCACTACCACCACTTTTATTATTGAGAACAACAAACTGTTTATGAAATAATATAGAAAAGACAGTTGCATGGAAAGAATTAGTAATAACATACTTTGCATCACGTATATAGCCTAACCATTCTTCAACAGTATAATGACCCTGAACTAAAGATTTTTGACTCCACAAATCAACAAAGCAAATATTTTCTTCTTGCGCTATATTTTTAGCAGCAACATTTTGATCTTTGTTTTCACCAAGTATATATGCTACTACCTTAGGTTCCTTTACACGACAAACTTTATCCAACAAATTCTCTTCATAGAACCTAGCATCCCATAATAACGTTGGATCTATAACGAGTTCTGCATCAACATTAAATACATTTTTACATATTTCAATTCCTGATTTTTCTCGAACAGAAACCTTATCAAACTGTTGCATCAGCTGTTTTGCCTTTAAAGTAAAAGCCTCATTTAATGACCATTTAGAAAGACCAAAAGAAGCTGCATAGGATATTCTTTTACAATTACCGGAAACAAAATCAAGGAAATAGTTGTGCCCCATAAAGGACTCTCGCCATACCTGATCACTACCAACAATAACAGCATCAAAATGTAAAGATGGGAAAGTTGCTATCAATTGTTTTGTAGATGTACAGAGTGGTGTTTTAGGAGCCAAAAACTCCTTATTAAATTTCAAGAATCTATACCAAGAAAAGTAATGCTTATAAGAATAACTATGATACAAGCGTCGCCAACCAGAAAATGTACGAATTCTGTCTATTATGTAAGCATCATGTCCCATTTCTTTTAACTTGCTCAATAATGCATAAGCCTGTAAAACAGCACCATAATTATTTGCCCAATGATAAGTTAATATGCCTACTTTCATCGCTTATAATATTTTATTAAGTGAATAATTCTCATTATAATACTGCGTTAAATTAATATTTAATCGTCTGTAAATCAATAACTTATATTAAGAAGTGCTTATGAAAACTTAATTATAAAAAGTTGGTCAAGTCGCTGATTTTCAGTAACTTTGCAAATCACAACAAACGCAAAATTATATGAATACAGGACTTGACCAATATATGGATATCTTTAAAGATGCAGTTGAAGATTCGGCTGCAAAGTTAACAAAAAGTTTCGAGAAAATACTCATCGAGGTGATAATTTTGTTCATGGTAATACCAAGAAAGATAAATTTCACCCAAATGGGGAGGTATGGCTCGCATGTTGAGCAAACCTATCGCAACGCATTCGGCTTAAAAAAGTCGAAAAGCATTGACTGGCTCAAACTTAATGTCTCACTTGCCAAGCGCTTCTTTGGTAAACAGGGAAGATGGGCTATTGCCATTGATCCCAGCTACATCAGCAAAGCTGGCAAGAAGACTCCACATATCGGTCGTTTTTGGTCGGGATGTGCACAGTCTGTTAAACATGGTCTCGAAATCATGGGTATTGTCCTCATTTATATTGATGCCAAAGACTGCATGATGTTAAAAGCACACCAGTCGCTAAGTAATAAAGAACTGAGTCTTAGAAACAAGACTATGGTAGATTTCTATATCAGCGTCATTAAGCGTTACCGCAAGGAACTTCTCAAACTCTCAACCCTCATAGTTGCAGATGCTTACTTCTCTACAAGTACATTTGTTAATGGGATAAAGAAAGAAGGGTTCTCTTTGATAAGCCGCTTTCGTGACAATGCTTGTCTCTTTTATGTCTATGCTGGTCCACGTACTGGAAAACGTGGTCGCCCCAAGACCAAGGATGGCAAGATTGATATGAAGAATCTTGACCTCACTCGAATGGAGAAGATGGAGATGAAAGATATAGAAGGAACAGCTTATACTTTGATAGCCTATTCCAAGGCACTCAGGTGTAAAGTTAGACTTGTCATCTGGCAGATGCCGAATGGCAAGAAGAAACTATTCTTCTCTACAGACACCTCACTTTCGGGTGAAGAGGTACTTCTTTATTATAGAACCAGGTTCCAGATCGAATTTTGCTTTCGTGACGCCAAAGGCTATACTGGTCTTATGGACTGCCAGGCTCGCGATAAGTGGAAACTCGATTTTGCTTTCAATGCTTCGTTCACATCACTAAATGTTGCCAAGGTAACTATGAAGGAGATGGGAATGGAATATTCTATGTCTTCATTCAAGTCACTGATGACCAACATTTATCTGGTGAAACGAATTTTTAAAGCAAGCGGGTACACCCCGAACCGAACTTTAATTAGCAAGATTTTCAAAGATCTCTCGTGCTTACAGCGTACAGCTGCTTAGCACATTATTGAATTATTAACGAACTATTGTCATTAAACCAACAACTTCTAATAAGTTATATATTTCTTTATAGACCCGTTGTTTAAAACTTGGTTTACATAAACTATCAATTAAAGAAGACAATTCTTTATTCTGACCTGCAAAGAATATTTCTCTTTTTGTCTTATCTATTTTTGCAGAATGATTTATGGATGGATTTCTTAAAGTTATAACATCATAAGGAACCTCTATCGTATCACTATCTGTCTTACTAAAGAGCTCTTTACCTTTTTTACTTTGAACTATCACACAAGAAACACCTTTGTCATCGTCCCATTTCCTATTATACGTATGAATGTTCCAAAAATCCCCGATTGTTATATCTGCACCAGAGCGCAAGCCCTTAAAATTACACCCATAGCAACAAGGCCGTAAATATAAATCATTAAAGAAGCCGTCTAAATATTTGCATTCATTAAGCACATAGGAGAAAGAAACAGTATTTCTTTTGCCATCAGCCGAGGCTTCGGCAAAGAGGAGAGAAAAACAGTATTTTTTCCAACCTTTCCGTTTGTCTCTAAAAAATACATTATCTAATTCTACCCCATCAGGAAAATAAATTTCCCTTTTGGGAATAGAAAGAATAGAGGAGTGAAAAACAGAATTTTTGCTGCTCTTACGAGCAGCGTAATAATAAATTTGCTCTTGAAGATACCATCTAAAAACACCAGGCGAAGGAACTCCATGACAAACGAAATCTAGGGTAATAAGATTCTCATAATCTTTCCTTAAAAACGTTTTCAAGCCAGCAATTTGACAAGGGGTTCCAGAAAAAAGGACTAAACGTCCATTTTTCAGAAAAGTTTTCACTTGCTCATATGCATTTCCTATCTTACTCTGTACATATTTAGACCCTCTAAGAGAGTTTAAGCCTTCCAATGTTTCTGTGTAACAATGAACAACCTCCCACTTTTTATTAAAAGCAGCTCCAAAAACGACCCCACCATTTTCTATAATTTTTTGAGCCAACAAAGAAAAGATTCCTCCACTAGAACTCTCTTTTCTGATTTGCTCATCAGGACTTTTAGCAGCATAGCATGATATAGGATATTGACCTGATGAAATATTCAATACAGGACATACCTTTTCACACAAATGGCACCCAACACATAGGTTTGTATCTACAGAAGGATAAAGAAAGCCTTCATTATCCTCAGACATTGATATACACTGTTTAGGACAACTTTGAGCACAAGAATTACACCCACAACATTTTTTTCCGATATCAATCATTCTATTATTTTTTTAATTTAAGACACAGATGCATTAAAGATTCTGGCAAAACAGACAAAAATATAATAGCGTATATCTTGAAATTCTTCAAGTTATATTTTAATGCCTTAAAAGACTCATTCCAAGCAAGAAGCCTTTGACAATTTCTCATTGCATCAAAGGCTCTCATCTTATGCCAACTAGACAAATAACACCTTAATCCTTCTACTGTCTTATTTTGAGAATATATTTTCTGCAGCTCTACCCCTACAGGATCTTCCTTAGATATCCTTTTCATAGGACGTTGATCAAAGCTATGAGTATCTCTTATGCAATAAACTGCGAGCGCTTTCTTACTATAAGCTATTTGAGAACATAGAGCCATCTTTGCCCAAGTTAATAAATCCTCTCCTAAAGGCAATCCTACAGGAAATCCACCTATCTGCTGTATTATACTTTTTCTCAAGACAATCGCAGATGTCCATAATGGAGGAGTAGATGTTGAAGCAACCCTAAAATAATTGTCGATAATGCCATCTTCTCCTTTAAAGCTCAAATTATTAATTATTGTATTAACTTCTTTTCCACTAGGACTTTTCAATAAATAGTCTGTCGCCCAAATTCCACAGCTAGGATATTTATTGATTAAATCAATTTGTGTTTGAAGATAGTCTTTATGCCACATATCATCAGCATCTAAAAATGCAATATATTCACCTTTAGATTCTTCTATACCTCGATTACGAGCACATCCCACTCCCCCATTCTCTTGATTTATCAATTGAATGCGAGAATCTGAGAAACTTTTCACAATACTAACACTTCCATCTGTAGAGCCATCGTTAACGATTATGATTTCATAATTTTTATATGTCTGATCCAAAACTGCCTGAAGCGTTTTAGCTATTTGCTTTTCTTTATTATATAGAGGTATTACTACTGAAATCATTATTTAAATCTTTAATTTTATAAAATATCCCAAGAAAAATAAATGGTATCACATAGCTTTGTTGAGCATAAGTGATAACATTATCAAATCCCATTGCAAAAAAGCAAGCCACAAAAGAAGCAACGGTCAAAGCGCCTGCAAAAGTTACAATTTCACAACCTTTGAATTTCCAGGTTTCAGATAACACAACAAAAAGCATAACTATAACAAAAAAGATAAATATGCCAAGTCCAATATTTCCCGACTCAGACAACATTTGTACCCAGTCTGAATGTATTAAACGCAATCCATTATCCTTATCAGCCTGCTCCTTTAGCCAACCTAAAGCTGCACCACAACCGCTTCCCATCGTTTCATGTCCATAATAAGCATGGTTCATAATTCTCTCCCACATAAAATTACGACCATTCATTTCGACTTGATCCATTGATGCAGAACCAACAGACACTGTGGAAGCCTTGGAACCAAACATTTTTTCTCTTACCTCAGGAACGGCAAAAATGGAAGTGATAAAAAGTATAACCATCAAACCTATATAAGGTATGGATCTTCCTTTTTTATATATCATATAAAAAAATGACAAACCTAATACTGAAGCACCAATGCCAGTTCTTACACTATCTACAACCGTTGAGAGAAACACCCAACCTGCCATCCATAAATATTTTCTTTTCTTAGTAACAAAATACATAATAAAGAAAACAGAAAACAAAATAGCAAAAAAGTCAGCCAATGAAGCATACGATATAAAAAGACCGCCAGCTCTAAAAGTAAACAAAGCTTTTAAATTTGGTAATGTATTAGATATAATACCTCCTAAAAAGAGTGCATACACACAGCATATCCAGCAAGTTTTCTCTAAGAAAACATAGAAATCATCTTCACATTGGATGGCATTGTATCCCAACCAAAAATAAAGATACGGAAGACAAAACTTCAAGATCATCATCCATCCCTGTTCTGGATATGGAGTATAAGTCATTGTATAAAGATTCCATAGCACAAACAAGGTATATGCTCCAAGTACCATATTAAAACGATATCGGAAAGCCCCTCTATACATCATCAACAGCAATATAACTATCCATACTCCGTATTTCACCAAAGAAAGTGGACCAAGGAATAACATTGCTGTCAATATACTGTATATCAAAAAGCTTAATGGTTGATTGCACTCATATTTCCATCCCTCATACCATGGCACTTTTACCAACATCGGCTTTCTCGTGGCATACATATAAGCAAAATAGAAAGCAATCAAACCAACTATCAAGTTTATAATTAATGACATAATTACTACTTATTTCAATTTAGAATATAAATCATTAAACAAATCACCATACCTTTCAAAGGTAAACTGATGCACATAATCCGATAAATGAGAGCGCATTTGCTCTAAAAGTTTTGGATTTTCTAAAAGACAACAGATTTTATTAGACAAATCATCTACCGATTCCGGTTGATGAAGTAATCCAACATACCCTTCTCTTACTACCTCAGGCAAGCCTCCTGTATTACTAGCTACCAGCACACATCCACGTGCCATACCTTCTATTGCCGTCAGGCCGAAGCCTTCGCTTCTAGATGGCATTAATAACACGTCTATTTTATCATAATATGATTGCAAGGCTGCTTGTTCTTGCCTTCCAACAAACTTTATTATATTTTTAAGATGCAACCTATTAGCATCTTCCTCCATTTGTTTCAGCAAGGAACCATCCCCTACCACCAACAAACGAACATTCTTATGCTTGTCATATACTTTGGCAAAAGCAGGAACTATAAGATCCATACCCTTGATATGCTCCAAACGACTCACCACACCAATGGTTATAATATTCTTATTTTCTCTTTTTTTATCAGTAATCTGAATATAACCAGGCAAGGCATTATATATGGTATAATGAGCATGAGCAGGAATACGACAGATAGAAGAATCAAATAAAGAACAACTCCCAAAGAAGTTTTTCTCTGCTCTAAGTGTAATACAGGTAAAAGCTCTCAATACATGACTCTGCAAAAACTTTAATAGTTTCATTGCTTTTACTCCATATACATCAGCATTGGTATGAGCTGTCGCAACGATATTCTTCTGCCCCATCAGTTTTAACAGGATGATGGGAATGGCACCAGGTGCCATATACTGTACATGCACAACATCAGGTCTAAGAGATAATTTAATCTTCCATAAATTTTTCAAGAGGAACAAGATTCCCTTCACTCCTCCCAATCGTACTCCTGCTTTTGAAAAGAGTACCACTTTACTACCCACTTCTTCATACTGCTTCACCATATTTTCGGTGTGTTCAAAGTAGCAGGCTGTTGTCACCTGATGTCCTCCCTTCACCAATGCACGCACCAGATTTAGGGTCTGTATTTCCGTGCCTCCAGTCAAGAGGCACGGAATTGTTACTAATATTTTCATAAGTTACTAAAAAACAATCATGATGTTATAATAACTATAAATGCAAGGATACAACACTTATAATTAAGAAATAACACTTCGAAATTTAAGTAGAGAGCGCTTCATATTCGTACTTAATGAAGAGTTGAATTGACGAAGACTATTTACATAAATACTTCCATCTGCCCAGCCAGATTTATAGGTTTCATCACCTCTAAGGTGATCATACTTAACCAAGCCTTTCTTGATAGCTCTGCAAATCAAATAATAAAGATGAATTTTTACAGGTGAATATTTCTGATACTCAGGATTTCCTGCTGGCATATAATAATAGTAGGTACTGTCATCCTCAAAACCAAGATGCCAAGCAACAACAACCTCCCCAACAGATAGTGTTGAAAAATGTACAGGTCCATTTATGCCACACAATCCAAGTAAGTTTTTGTGAAACAGGGGAGCCTTATATGCGTGTGGCCATCGCAAAGTATGTACTTTTAAAAACTCCTCAAACAATTCTACAGGTACTTCATCAATACAATTATATTCATTAAACTTAAGTTCTGCTATTTCATTTAATCTACGAATCTGTCTTCTTATATCTCCACGAAGCTTTGTATTTAAGAAAGACAACAAATCCGAATCATCAGACATATCAGACAGATTCAAGCAAGGACAAATTTCTCCTTGTATCCAATTTGGGTCAGAAGATATAATATCACTTCTAATTCCCTCTAAACATACCTCATCTGCATGATATGTTTTCAAACACTCAAACAAGTCAACCCAAAAGGCTTCTTTTTCATCATCACTAATCATTTTTGAAAAAAGAGGATCATGATAATCATAGTCTGAATACCCTACAGATACGATACTCTTCATAAAAGCTTGTTTCCAGTTCTTTTTCCAAAGCACCAAAGGTAAGAAAACTTCTATATCTTTATATCGGCCCCAAACAAAAATAGGAGTAATCTTTCTAAGAGGCATATAAGTATCTATCCAAATTCTAGCAACAGCAGGATGAAAAAATACATGACTAAATGGTGACGATTCATATATATGATTCCATTTCATCAAAAATGTCTCACTCCAAATCTCTTTCCAATCATTATATATCTCAAAACTCCACATATCTATTTCACTCTAAAATATAATTCCTTATCCCATTTGTTTGCCCAAAGAAACACAGGTGGCAATACTCCACTCCATGGCTTGCCACAAGGAGCCTTTGGTTCAATATAAACATCAATTGCTTTCAATTTTACGGCATGCTCTTTCTTATTCATTCTAACAAGACAAGCCTGTTTCCAATCAATCTTCCAACAGTTATAGAACCAGAACCATACACAGTATTCATACTGCTTGGCGTTGGGGCAAATCTTATCAAATAAATGAGATACAATATTGCTCGTAGTTACATGATCCGACCAACCTTCTCCATTTTTATGAGGATAGAACACAGATATATCATTCTGACCATCCACTATTTTGTGTATAAGACTAGAAAGTTTATCTGTTTGAGAATCACTCTCTAGAACTCCACCATCTGGATAATCCAAGAAATGGATATATTCTTGAGACAACCCATATTCTTTCGCTGCACGAATAGTCAACTGTCGGCGCTGACGGATCAACTCGCTTTCATCAATGTCACAACAGCCAGCATGACTTTTACCTCCACCCGTCATGACAATCAATTCAACTCGTTTTCCCTGCGCTATCAAACGCTGCATCAAACCACAACACCCAAACACCTCATCATCAGGATGTGGGGCAACTATCACGGAAAGATTAGCTGGAGTCAAATCATGAAGACTGCTTGTCTTTAAATGAATAGTTTGAACACGAACTTTCCTTATGAGAATTTTATACATATCCTATTTGTACAATAATATATATTGAAAAATATTATCTTCTCTATCCAATCAGTATCTTTCCCACTTTTGTTTGCATCAAGGCCCAAGAAAGACACCAAGAAATACATATCACGGAAAGTGTAAGCATGAAAGGAAACAAAACAACATGATTAGCAGCCAAATCCTCCAGAGGAAATATACGCTTTGCCGTAGAAGATATCATATAAGGTCCTACCCAATAATGGAAGATATAAATACCAAAGGAATATTTACTTAACCAAACCAACGGTTGACATAATCTTAAAATATGCCCTCCCATATTAGCAAAAATATACAATATTCCTACTAATAAACTTGCTACACAAAACACTGAATACCATGTTTGATCTCCATATTCTAAAGGACTAAAATAAGTCTGAAGTAAAAATGGAATCAATAAAAGTGTCACAAGATGATATTTTGATATAACTTTTTTTATTTTCGTTTGGTAAGAAGACAATAACATACCAAGTATGAACCATCCAAACCATTTAGAAATATTATGAATTCCCATAATCATGGGTAAAAACTTTTCTTGACTAGCTCCCAAAAGAAAGACTACCAACATAAAGACCTGCACATTAACAGACTTCATATATTTCTTAATAAACCATCCCAATGGAAAACACCAGAACAGGAAAGATAAATACCATAAGTGGGCAAAACCACCAGTATATAACTCCCATGGCCTAAAAGAAACACCTGTTGTTGCCATCATTAAGATACCAAATACAAAGAAAGGAAGCAACAAGCGCATTGCTTTCTTTTTGATAAGAGGTACAAATTCTTGGTATTTACCTTTATCATAAAAATAGCTGAACAAAAAACCAGCTATCAATGTAAACATAGGCATAGCTATATTAATCCCCACACATTGGTTGAACCAGAAATATGCATCATGATACATCTGTACCGTTTCAGGGAAATGAGCAGGTACATACATATACTGATAAACATGGAAGAATACTACAACCAAGATAGACAAAGAACGTAAAATCGAAATATATGTAAGTTTCATTTTTAGTCTTCTAATATTCTTTCATAAATATCGATCACATGCTCTGCACTAACTTGCTCATATAACTTTTGAGTAGAATAGTCTTGTGAAAGAGTATGATTCATCCAAGCCATATAAAGCTTTAAAATACCATTTTTAATACTCCTATAACTCTGATTATTCACACTAATTCCACCACCAAATTGAGCCAATGTGTCAGCTGCAAAACCATTGGTCGGCGATATGGCAAGAATTGGTTTTCCTAACTGAGCATAGTCAGTAAACTTACTGGCGAAAAAGATTCCTTTTTTCAGACGAGCTTCCAGCAATACCAAACAATCGAATTCCTGCATTTTTTGAATCGCCTCCATATAAGGGAATCCACCAATACATTTTACATAGTCTTCCAGCTGATATTTTCTAATAAGTTCTGTAGTATAATCATTAAAATGCCCCATAATAGAGAACTCCATCTTATTGAAACCTTCATCTATTAACTCACGTAAAGCCTTAAAAGTAAGTTCTGGATTGCGCTCTATAGACAGATTTCCAGAATGACAAATTCTAAACTTATCATTGACTGGTTTTTCTTTCAATCGAGGAACAATATCCTCAACCAATGCAATATGTGGAATAACCTCTGTTTTCTGTTCTGCCAAAAAAGGATAATGTGATGTAAAATGCTCCAACAAAGACTGGGAAGGAAATGTATTTACATCTGCACCCTTTAAACACATCTGAGTAAATTGATCCTTTCTAGCCTGTTCTTTTGCCGAAAAATGATGCGTATAAGGCTCTGGCCATATAGGAGCAGCAGGATCATTCCAATTAGCAATCCATCTAATCCCCAACTTTTCTTTAAGACGAAGACCGATAATATGTGGAATATCACTTGGTGAACGGGTCAACACAGCATCATAATGATTCTCTTTACAGAGCTTCAATGCCAGTTCGTATGCACGACACGCCCAACGGACACCTCCTTCAGGATACATACCTAACTTAACAGAAGAGCGAAGAACGTCCCACATACGAGTGAGTTTTCCTCCTACTGGATAAGTTATAGTGATATTATTCTTTTTAAGTGACAACCAAGGTTCTGTCCATTCAGTCGAATAGGCAGGACCTTCATCCACCTTTGATAACACATCCACATGCCAACCTTTTTTATACATGGCATAAGCCAACTTACCATTACACAAATTTTCAGAAAATGTATAAGGAAGATAGCCGGGAGCTATTAATAATAATCTCATAATCAAATTTCATTTAAAATCTTTCGCATATCCTTTTTTACGACATCACTCATTTTTTTTGCATTATCATACAATTTTTGTCCCACTACATCTATATTTTTACGCAAATTATCAATAGTAGATAACATTAGATTTGTCGTAAGTTTACTATCATCAATACAATATTCCTCACATTCAAACTGATGCATAAATTCACGAGTTTTTACATGATAAGCAACTCCAACTAGCGGAGTACCAGTAGCCATTGCAAATATGGTTGAGTGAGTTTTATGCCCTATAAAGAATTGACATTTCGCAACTTCTTTTATATGACTTTCTGTAGTTAAATCATCGTCATAAACCTTACACATTGTCGGTTTTGATACCTTATCAGTAATTTCCTTAATCAGTATACGATCATCAGGACCAGTACCCTTTAACTCCATTGGGAAGAAACGGACTTCGTAACCTTGTGCATTCAAATAATTACATGTATCGACAAATGTCTTAATATAATTGGCATGTACTTCAGGCTCTCGTTTCTGTGTTGCATAAATCGCAATTCCTACCCTCTTATCACGTTTTGTTGGAAGGACATAATCAGCAATCAAAGAGTTGAGAGTGATCACACTTTCAAAAGTATTTATTACTTTATCATTGGTTACACCCATTCTTCGAAGTTCATCTGCCGATTTCAACTCACGAGGAAGCATTATTTTGCAAGCTGATAGAATCTTCTTTGTGAGTATTTCATTCTTTGGATTATGGAATTCAAAAGGACCAAAAGACTGCGAAAAGCATACTAATGGTTTACCCAAAGAAAGAACTGCCATTGCATCATAATTAATAGAAGAAACTAAATCTCGGGAAAGCAAAGTCGTAAAATGATGTCCACCAACACTCAGTACTAAATCTGCATCCTGTACAACCTTTCTATATATAGGGGGTAAAACGAAATGTGTAAAAATGAATGAGACCCTAAATCAGTGGAAAGCCCTTTAAACACTGGGGGGTTGAGAGATTTGAGAGGTTAACCAGAGGAAAAACGAAATGTTACATTCATATAACATTCATATGACATTCAACGAACATTTGAAGAGCGTTCAAAGGGAAAATGTTACATTGAAGGCGATATGAGGGCTTTTTGAGGGAGTTGGTGGGTGGTTTATCATCCATTTATGCGTAAGAGGCTCCTGATGGCTCATATCGCCTTCTTTGGGCTTTGATGGATGGAATGGATAACAGAGATTGTTCCTTCGTCAGGCATCTATAGGCTTTAAAAGTAAGTTTGATAACTGTATTTCTTGATTATTGGAAAATTCTAAATAAGCAATATTTAGAAGTTTTATATTATTAAATTCTTCCATATAATAAATATTTGGTATCTTTGCACCCGATAAATTATTCATGTTACGACAAAATTATAAGGCAATGACGAAGGTAATACATGTACACCTGCTATCAGGTAGGAAGAACTACTATTTCGGCTCTATTTCGGCCATATTTGACGTTTTAACGCCCGAACAGATAGGCTACACCAAGAGCAGCTTGCTCCATGCAGGATTGACGGATGGAGGCTGTCTGATGAATGGCAAGGCCATGATCATACAGAGCCATCTAAGACGAAGTGGTGGCAAGGAATAAAACGGCTAAAACGCTCATTTAAAAGGATTTGAACGGCTTGCAAACTATCTTTGAATAGTTTGTGAGCCGTTTTCCCGTTTTAGCCAACAACGAATTGACCAATTTACCGTAAAAATAGGGTTTGGAAGGACACTTGGAAGGACATTTGGAAGGACATTCTAACATTTGGAAAAACGAAATGTTTGGATAGGAAGGACATTTGGAAGGACAAAATACAATGTAAAAACATTAGATATAATAAGGAAATGGGTATGAAAAAGGCGAAAAAATGGCTTTTTCTCTTATATTTATTAACTAAAAAACAGTGAAAAAGTCCTTATTTAAGGGGCAAAAAACAAGTGAAAGTCCTAAAAATAAAGGACTTCCACATATTTATATATAAAAAGCATACACATCTCAATCATTCTAAGCTAACACACCCAACAACCAGTGCAAGACCAGTAATTTCTTCTGTTGGCAGGTCGAATGGGGGGAAATCCTTATTGTCAGAAACAATTTTAAAGCATCCCTCTTGCTCACTTGGCATGATTCTCTTAACAAGGATGCCTTGCTCCCTTGTTGCTATAACATGGCAACGATTCCACTGTATATATTTTGCATCATGGAGAATAGTACAAGCTATAACATCCCCAGACTTAAAACGTGGATACATAGACAAGCCAGAAACCTCGATCATAAAATCAACTTGACAGAATCTAAACTTTGGAATGATATAATAATCTTTCACGTCACTCTTTTGTATAGCGAAACATTCATTTCCAAATCCAGCAGCAGCACGCTCTGTTACCAAAGGAATCGGTTTTATGTCATTTGGCATTCCATCTATAGCAGGAATGGCCTCACGACTGGATTTCACATTTTGTGTGTTTTCATCATTGGTTAGCATATTACCTTGACCTGTCAATAGCCAAGAAGGATTGATATATCTACATTTTGCGTATATTAATTCAGAATCGAATGTATTTCTGGCTATCCACGCACTGATAGTTTGTGGAGATACGCCTAATAGCTTAGCAAATTGTGCTTTATTTCCATTTGTAAAATGAGAAATCAAAGCTTCTAACATCGTTTTTTTATCCATAATATGTTAAAATCTACATTTTGTTGATAAAAATATCTCCAAAACTTTTGTTAATATCTACATTTTGTTTATCTTTGCAGCGTGTTTAATAATTGAACACGTCGCCAAAGATACAAAATATTGGCGAGAAAAGGTAAAAATAATAGGAATTTAACATAAAAAGGCATGAATAAAAGAATCATCGTAGGTCATGGTGTTGGCAAAAGAATAGCCACACTGATGGGTATTACACCCGAAATGGTTAGTAAATCGCTCAACTACAAGAAGGACTCTCACCTGGCAAGAAGGGTGAGATACATGGCCATCAAGGATTTTGGTGGCATACCTGTAGGCGATAAGTTGGATCCTCAAAAATAAAGAATTATGAAGGAAGCATTTAGACTGATATATGGTAAGGAATGGAAATGGTTTCTCAGCCTTGCCCTTGCCATGAAACTGAGATTGATTTGGTTCTTGGTGAGCTTTGTGATGCTTTGCGCATTGTCTTTTGACAGAAGTGACGTATTGTGTGTGTTTGCCGTGATTGTGAACTTCCTTGCCAGTGCCATCGCCTTGAGAGGTGTGCCTGGTGATGGGATAGAAGAGTAAAAACATACAAGAATATTAAACAAATAACGGAATGGAGTTTTACAACAAGATACTGTGTGTGACCTTCGAGGAGCTAACTGGTGGTGACGAGCCTGTCATCAAGGGTGACACTCTCATCAAAAATGTCAATCGTGGCAACATCCAATGCGCCCGACAAGCAAGAGGAGAAGGAAACTATGCCCTGTATGTGTATGCCTCCCTTCCCAAGAAGTACAGAATGAGATTCGTGGAGAAATATGGCGACCCCAAGGACGTGTTGGAGCGACAAGAGTTGAAGGACTACATGCAGGTGGATGAGGAAGCTCGTAAGTTTTACGAGTCGTTTGAATACGATTTGAATGGTGTTCAAACAAGACTTTCACAGAAGCTCATCGACGAATACACCCAGAACGCAAGCGTGCTGAAAATGCTCCTTGCCAGGATGAATGACCTGCAAGCCACGACACATGCCCTGGGTGGTGGCAGAAGAAGCGACCTCTGGAGCATCGTGTTCAAGCAAAGCGAGAAGATGAGGGAAGCCTTTGGACATACACTCCCCAAGAACCTCGCTCGATTGAAAGTGAAGATGAGCACCTTCAAGAAGGATGGCTATCCCTCACTGATAAGTGGCAAGATAGGCAATAAGAACACGGTGAAGATAACAGAGGAAGCTGGCAGAAGACTCGTGGCACTGAAAAGAAGCCGTGTGCCAGTGCTGACAGACTCTCAGATTTTCACCCAGTTCAACCAAGAGTGTGAGAGCCGTGGGTGGAAGCCCCTGAAGAGCATCCGCAGCTTGAAGATATGGCTTGACAGTGCAGCCGTGCAGCCATTGTGGTATGATGCCGTACATGGCGAGCAGAAGGCACACCAAAAGTTTGACCGCAGACACAAGACCCAACTTCCACAGATGAGGGATGCCCTCTGGTATGGTGACGGCACGAAGCTCAACCTCTACTACAAGGATGAGGATGGCAAGGTGAGAACCACGAGCGTGTATGAGGTGATAGATGCTTACTCAGAATGTCTCCTTGGTTTCTGCATCAGTGACAGCGAGGACTATGAAGCCCAGTACATGAGCTACAGGATGGCCATACAGGTGAGCGGACACAAGCCCTACGAAATCGTGTATGACAACCAAGGTGGCCATAAGAAGCTGGAGAACCAGGAGTTCTTCAAGAAGCTATGCCACATCCATCGTACCACCACCCCATACAACGGAGCGAGCAAGACGATCGAGAACCTCTTCTACAGGCTACAGAGCCAGGTACTTCACAAGGAATGGAACTTTACAGGACAGAACATCACCACCAAGAAGGAAACGAGCCGCCCGAACTTGGAGTTCATCGAGGCAAACAAGGACAGCCTTCCAACATACGACGAACTGAAAGCCATCTATCTGGAGGCAAGGAAGGAATGGAACGAAATGCCACACCCTGCCACTGGAGAAAGGAGAATCGACATGTATGAGAAGAGCATGAACCCTGAGACCCCAGTGGTGACAGTGAGCGACATGGTGGAAATGTTCTGGGTACAGGCAGACCGCATGAGCACCTTCACCTCCAGTGGCATTGAGATAACCATCAAGGGCAAGAAGCGAACCTATGAGGTGATGAGCAGCCCTGGAGTGCCAGATCTGGAATGGAGAAGAAAGCACACCTATCAGAAGTTTGTGGTGAAATATGATCCATACGACTTCACAAGCATTCGCCTCTACTGGAAGGACAAAGCAGGACAGCTTAGATTTGAGAGAGTGGCTGAGCCATACATGGTGATACACCGAGCCATACAGGAACAGACCGAGGGCGAGGCTCTTTTCATCAGGCAACAGCGTGAGGCAACCGAGCAAAGTCGCATAGAGCGACAAGTGGAGGCAAGGCAAATCGAGTATGACGAGGGCGTGGCTCCTGAACAGCACGGCTTGCAGACACCAAAGCTGAAGGGTGTGAGCAAGGAGGTGCAAAGACAGATAGACCGACGCACAAGGAAATACAGAGGTCAGCCAGAAGAACTGAGCATCGGCAAGGTGACCAAGAAAGTGAGCAACATCGACTGGGATAATATTTGCCAGGTGGTGGAGTTTGACGATACCAAGACAATGGGAAAAATGTAATAACAATTTAAAATAAAGAAAGGAACTGAATCATGGAGTTTACAAACAAGGAAAAGGAACAGATAACAGGCAGACTGAGAATGTATGTGTCAAAGTTTGCGAGCCAAAACAAGGCCGTGGCAAGCATGAAGGGCACAAGTGCAGGAACCGTGAGCAACATCCTCAACGGCAAGTGGGAGAACATCAGCGAAGACATGTGGCGCAAGGTAAGCGACCAGGTTGGCACGGTGGGTGGCAACGATGAGGGCTGGCAGATTGTGGAGACACATGCCTTCCATGACATCACCCTTGCCATGCGTGATGCCCAGAACGACAAAAACGTGACCTGGGTGGTGGGCGAAGCTGGAAGTGGCAAGACCACCACGGCAAAGATCTACGGTGAGGAAAACCGTGAGGTGTTCTACATCCTTTGCTCAGAAGACCTCCACAAGGGCGACTTTGTGAGAGAGATAGCCCACAAGATGGGCATCCGCACCGATGGGTACACGGTTAGGGAGTTATGGATAACCATCCAAAACGAGCTGATTCAGATGGATGCCCCTCTCCTGGTGTTCGACGAGGCAGACAAACTCATTGAAAGCGTCTTTCAGTATTTCATCAGCCTCTACAATAAGATTGAGGACAAATGTGGCGTGGTGTTCCTCTCCACCGATTACATCAAGACACGCATAAGCCGTGGCCTAAGATGCAAGAAGCGTGGCTACAAGGAGTTCTACAGCCGTATCGGTCGAAAGTACTTCGAGCTGGACGACACGACTCCCCAGGACGTGTACGCTATCTGTACGGCAAACGGACTGAGTGACCGCAAGGACATCGAGGAAGTGATAACAGAGGCCGATGGCTGTGAGTACGACCTGAGAAGAGTGAAGAAGAGCGTGAGAAGAGTGAAGAAAATCAAAAGCATCAAGAAATGAGAGCATTGACAGTGAAAGAGGTGTTGAAGCAGAAAAAGCGCACATTTGTCTTCAAGGGGAAATGGAAGGATGCCTTTGGTGAGCCTGAGCGTACAGGCGTATGGTTCATCTGGGGCAACAGCGGCAACGGCAAGAGCAGCTTCGTGATGCAGCTTTGCAAGTACCTGTGTGAGTTTGACCGTGTGGCTTACAACAGTCTGGAGGAAGGTGACTCGCTCACCATGCAGAACACCTTGAAGAGATATGGCATGAGCGAGGTGAACAAATCGTTCTACCTGTTGAACGGTGAGAACATGAGGGAACTGAGCGATCGCCTTGACAAGCGCAAGAGTGTGAACATCGTGGTGGTGGATTCCTTCCAGTACACACAGATGAACTACAGGGAATACATCCGCTTCAAGGAGGCCCACCGTGACAAGCTCATCATCTTCATCAGCCATGCGCAAGGAAAGGCTCCAAGAGGCAGCGCAGCGCAAAGCGTGATGTACGATGCCACCTTGAAGATATGGGTGGAAGGCTTCAAAGCCTTTTCGAAAGGTCGCTTCATCGGGGAAAAGGGTGAATACACCATTTGGGACGAAGGAGCGAACAGATATTGGGGTGACGACTAAAAATGAATGAATCATGGAAGAAGTTATAAACAAAATCATGGAGTACATCCAGAAAAAGACCGAAAATTTCTCGTATATGGATCAGCAGATGATGTATGATGAAATAGCTGGTAAACTGACAGACATGTCACTGGATGCTCTTAAAAACGAATATTTAAATAATATGGAGGGAACTGAAAATGAGTAAAGTTGACAGAATGATTGAACTGAAGCCAATGAGACATGATAGTCATGAGACATTGGTAAGCGTGGGACATCGATGTGAGTATTGCCAGGGGAACGGATGGTACTGGGGAACCGATGACATCGGGAAAGGAATCAAGGTTACCTGCCCAAAGTGTAACGGCAAGGGTGAACTTGATGCCATCATCAACATCACATGGAAACCAACCTGTAAAGATTAAGGCTTATGAAACAGAACAAGGAAAAATTAGGCGTAGCAATAATAACAGCGTTTTACGAGGTAAATGGCAAAAAAAGTTATGCTGAAATTAAGATAGGTATTGCCTGTGCCAAAGATTTCGATCGGAAGGAAAAGAAAGAATTCACAGACGTTCTAATCAAATGGTATAAAGAAAGAATTGCAGATGTTGCTATCCGTAAGGATAATAATAATGCAAAATTAATAAAAATCACCGTAAGATACAAAATGCAGACGTGTGATTTTATTATAAATGATAAGTTCTTTTTAGGAATATTCAAAAGTAAAATATGCAAGAAGTGACTAATTTTGCAAGGTTCTACTCCATCTTGAAACGAGTGCCAAAAATCGGTGATAACGAGTACTTGAAGAAAGAAATGGTCAGCGTTGCTACTGGAGGAAGAACCGAGAGTCTGAAGGAAATCACACGAAAAGAGTATGATGACCTTTGCAACCTCCTGGAGAAGCGTTTCCCTGAAAAGAGAAACATCTATGTGGAGCAGCGCAGAAAGAAGCGAAGTTCCTGCCTGAAGCTCTTGCAGAAAATAGGAGTTGATACTACCAGCTGGACAGCCATCAACAACTATTGCAAGAGTCCAAAGATAGCAGGTAAGGTGTTTGCAGATCTTGATATAGAAGAATTGCAGCTGTTATCTCTGAAACTGAGAATGATACTTAAAAAGCAAAAAGACAACGAATAAACATTATTAAGATTATGAAGACAGAAGACATTTTGAAAGGCCTCAGTGCCGAGCAACAGGAAGAACTCCTGAGAACATTGACTGCCAACAAGCAGCAGAGTGAACTTGACAAGCGCAATGCCTATGAAAGCATCCGTGGAAGCCTGGCACGAAACGTGAAGGACAGAGTTGTGGAGATAGCCTTGAAGGTGAAGGGTTTCCGTGACTGGCTTGACAATGAGAGCGAGGGCTTCAAGAGTGTGATGGCCGAGTATGGCAAGCTTCGCAACAAGGAGCAGCGTGGTTTCACCATCGTGGTGGATGACTTCAAGTTTGAGGTGAAGAGCCAGGATGTGAAGGGCTTTGATGAGCGTTCCGAGCTTGCAGCGCAAAGACTGATGGACTTCCTTGGTGCTTACATTGAGAAGAGCGAGAAGGGCAAGGATGATCCGATGTACCAACTTTGCATGAACCTCCTGGAGCGTAACCGTAACGGCAAGTTCAACTATACAAGCATCAGCAAGCTTTACCAGCTCGAAGGTAAGTTCAACGATGAGGAATACACCAGCATCATGGATTTGTTCCGTGAGAGCAACGTGACCAAGGAGACCGTGGTGAGCTACTATTTCAGCATGAAGAGCGAGGATGGTGTTTGGCGCAAGATAGAGCCATCTTTTTGCCGTCTGTAGGCGGTTCGTTCAAAGATTAAACTTAAAATGAGGCATCCCGAAAAGAATGCCTCATTTTTTATGTCTCTTTTTGAGAGATTTTTGTTATTTTTGCACCGTGGCAAAGGGAAGAGACAAGAATCTTGTAAATTCAAGAAACAAGCGTATTTATGAGCGTTACTATTATTGGACAGAGGTGAGAAGACTCCGTTTCGATGACGCTTTGAGGAGATTGAGCACCGAGGAGTTCTTTCTCTCAGAAAGTCGTATCATGCAAATCATACGAGACATGATCCAGGCAGGCGTGACCGTGGATGGCAAGAAAATAGAGAAACCTTTGTTCACCGGCTTCAAGTTGAAGCCTCGCTCTACATCCTCTTCATTGAAATCGTCACCTTACGTGGAGGGGCAACTGTTTGCGTGTCCTTGATGGCATCGGTCGCCACAACCGAATAGACCATTTCATAGACCTTGATGCCATGATTGGCGGTGTAGAACTTGGATGTTTCCCTCACAAGTGCCCCATCTTCCTTTGGTCGATAACCTTGCAAGAGGCGGTGAAGCTCTTCCACCATCGCAGCCCTTTCTTTTATGGCCTCCATCGTTCCGCTGTCATAGTGGGTGTCATCATAGCAGTCGATGAGCAACTGAACGTTGACCTTGATGGTCCCCTTTTGGCTTCTGTCTGCCAAGTTGCTCCAGGTCGCCTCCTGTAGGTCGATGAGCACGGCTGGAAAAGTTATTGGGTACATGTCAGTGTTGGCATTGTCGATGTTTTCCAACTGGCCATAGTTTTCATCAACGAGGGAAAGCCCTGGCATCCCCTCCTTGACATGATTAATGATTTGATAAAGAAATAATTCCATCTTTGATTTTTTCCAATGAATCGTTTATAGTCTTGTTTACCTTCACCTGTAGCTCCTTGGAGTCGCCCATGAACTGACGTTGTGGAATATGGGCTTTCACGGTGATCTTGTCTTTTTTAGTCAATGCGAGGCACTTCCACAAGCGTGCCTCTTCTGGAAGTTCCTTTGGCAGTGTTCCCTTCCCCTTGACACCAGCGAGCGAGTAAGCCATGTGCCATGCAAAGCGTCTCATCTTGGGCGAGACCGTGGGATGCGTGGTGATGTCGCCTCCATCATTGTGGATGGCAGCGTATGGCACAGGGTTCTCTATTGTCACCTCACCCAACCCTGGCTTGCTCTGTATGGAACTCATCAGGTGGTTTCGCCTGGAGGTGAGTGGCCCATACTTGGCATCTGGGCCACCTTGCTTTTGTCTGAGGGCCTTTTTCCATGGATGAAGACCGTCATCAAGCCAACCACCATCACGGAAATTTTGCTTGAAGTGGTTCACAGCTATCACTCCAACTTTTCGAGGAAGGCGGTCGTTTACTTCCTTCATTATGTCATCCTTGGCCTTTTCAACCAATTTTTCTAAGTTTTTTGCATCCATAGGCAAAGTTTTTTATTCTTTTTACTTGCATTTCAAGGAAATGTTGTATCTTTGCAACGTCCCCATTCGCTCATATAGGCTGTCACGGCTTGAGGTTTGGGGATTTTTTATTTTTCCTTCAATGAATAAAATTGCTCATAGCCTTTTTGACATAGAGCCATTTTAACCTCGAAGGTCTTTCCCTCATACTCAAATTCATATTGTCTGAACTCTACGAAATGAAGAACCTTTTGTTTCTTTTCAATGTTGGCAATGTTTTTTGGAAGGCTCATGTCCTTTCCCTCACCAAGCGGACTTACCCTAATGAATTTCATTTCTGATGGATTATTCCATATATAAATGGCAGCATCGACATCATAGTCATGGTGGCAATGTTTCAGAAGGGCGTTTCTTACTTTGTTGGTACGGTTCAAAGTTCCAGAAAGAACAGAGCTACATGGTTCTTTGTCCATCTTTGGCATGAGGTCTTGGTCTTTCACCTCTTGCTTGCGAGCAAAAGCCTTTTCCTCTATAGGTTGTTTTGCTTCCAATCTATTTATACAGCCGTCTATGAATGGACAATTAAAACAATCCTTGGCTCTATTAGAGAATAGTCTTTTAAGTCTATTCCTGAAAGAACCTTTTTTATAGAAATCGCAGTGTTTGCAGTCCTTTGGGAAGTATGGGTGATTGTCACTGAACGTGTGTCCATCCTTGCCAGTGTTGTTCTCCAGTCCCCTCTGAGGCTTTGTAGGCTCCATGTCCTTGGGACGGACCACTGGGTCATCAGTGGCTTCGAGCGAACACTTGCAGTTCCATCGGTCTCCTGGGTGGTGCTCATTCCAGAATGGATCATCCACTGGGAGTGTGAGCTTCATCTGCCAATAGGCACGGTGGCTACTCTCTGGCTCCTTGGAGGTGGTCGGCATCCATCTGAGGTTTGGCAAGATGTCCTTGTTTCGCTCAAACTCTCTCCAGTCGGCAGCAGCATGGGCACGTATGACGGCCGTGTCGTATTCCGTCTGTAGCCAAGAACCTACTTGGTGGCTACTGATTGCACTCACATCCTCCACCCACTTGCCAAAAGGTTTCAACTGTCCCTTGGAGTCATAAAGTTTTGCAGCCATCTCCTGGCCCATGGTGTGAACCTTGAAGGCAGCAAAGACCTCGTTGGAGTGTCTGAGAGCCTTGTAGAAGTATTCCTCATGGGTTGGAGGTGTCTTTGCCTTGGCAAGTCCCTCCACGGTTCCCTCATTGATGATGCGTAGTACCTCACGCCACATTACACCCTCAATGCTGTTTTCCGTGTCAAAGCCCTGATAGATTTTTTTGATGAACTGGGCCAGGATGTCGGCATTGAAGCGAATGCCACCATCTACATTGTCGAAATGGTGGTGTCCGCATTGGCATTGGTGGTCGCCATAATAGAGGGTGTCAATCAGAAGTCGGTGTCCGCCCCGATAGCTGGGGCTATTCCGAAAAAACTTTTCAGGCGGTCTTTGAACGCTTTTTTATCACTGTTCAAAGGCTTCTTTTTCGGGTCTTTTTTCTCGTTGTCTGGGTCTTCTTCCTCATGCTCGTTCCCCTTGCATTGGAGACTGTCTCGCAAGGCCTGCTTCTGAGTTTCAATGGCTTCTTTCTGTTGGTCGTAGTCCTTTGGCTTTTCAATGCTGAATGTTTCATAGAGCCAGTCATCATCCATAGGCAAGCCCATTTCCTTCATTCCCTTCACGATGTTAAGCATGGCCTGAGGCTCAGTCTTGTCCTTGTGGGCATAGACAAACTCACCACCCTCCACATTGAAGCCAAGGTTCTCGAAGATGTTCTTCATGTCATAGTTAAGTATGTCAAGCAGAAAATCACGATCATCAGCGTTCATGTCATCCTCTTCCTCCTTGTGGACAGTTCCAAGGGCTTGCGTGCCATTGTCCTTTGCATCGGTGGTGAGGGTATTGCCCAGCACACGGATGGAAATCTTGCTGTCCCAATATTCCGCAAAGTTCTGGTAGAGGTCAGAAGAACCTGTTTTGTTTCCTGCCTCTATCAGCTTCATCTCACTCTCATTTGGATGGATATAGACGGCATTGCTACCTTGGTTTCTTGCATCGGCAATGATTTTCTTGCGAGCGTCCTCATCACCTGCATCATAGGTATATTCACGGATTGGCATACCAAAGATGTTGCAGAACTTCGCCCAGTCGCTCATGTCGCCACGCTTGTAGAGCACGGCAGGAAGAAGTTCCGCAAAGATGCCCAGTCCACGCTCAGTGCCGACAAACAGGATGTTGTCGAACTCATCTATGTCGATGCCACTTTGGTCGCCCTGGTGCTTCAAGAGCTTGTGGAAAACAGGATCATAGTGTTTGCGGTCAATGAGATCGTATCGAATGTTCCCATCATCATCCAAGTAGAACTGAACGAGGGTGAAGCCATAGAACTTCGACATGACAAGATCCCTTCGCAACTGTTTGAACCATGGAGAGCGAAGCTGACGGCAAATATCCTCATCGGGCTTGCCGTCTCGTTGGAACTCAATGGGAATCTGAGTGACACCACGAAGTCGCTTGTCGAGCACACCTGATAGATGGAGGTCAAGCTGGGCTGACTCATACATGTCAAACAACTTGACGCGGTACGAGAAATCCACACTTTTGGCACTCCTTACGGATTCCATGTAGTCCTTCATGTTGAACATGAAAAGCTCAGGCATCTGTAGGAACACGTCTGGAGGGCGGTTTCCCTCTACTTTTCTGAAACCACCCTGAACTATCTTGTTGGAACTACCACCATTTGGCTTGTATCCCAGTCTCTTCTTAAATTTCTTCATATCAATTCTTGTTTATAAAAGTGTCGGTCTTATCTCATCTGCCAAGATTTGCCATCTGGAATTGTCTGCAACTTGCTCATCGGGCAACTTGGGAGCACCGTCGATGGTGATGTCTCCCTTCATCACTCCCTTCAACCACTCAATGGCACGGTCATAGCGGTCTTGCCGTATCTTTGCCAGCTTGTAAGGGTTGTGCTGACAGAAGATGTGATAGACAGTGATGTCGATGGCAAACATCAGGATAAGAGGGTTTCTTGCCTCGCCCTCAGCTGAGAAGATCTTGTCACAGTCGTATGTCTTGTTAAGGTAGCCTCTCATTTCAGAGATGGCCCTGTCCTCGCAAATCTCAATGATTTGTGGGTCGTATGTCGTGGACTCCTTGCGAAGGAGGGAGTCCAGAATCTCACGATGTATGGTTGCATCGTAGTCCGAAGTATTGATAAAATTTGCCATAGTTACATTCTATATGGGTTGTCCTCGTTTAATTCCTCGTATGATATGGTGACGGTCGGCTCCATTTCCACCACCTTGTTTTCAAGAATGGTGATTCCACCCTCTATGCAGTCGGGGCCGTCGGCATTGTATGGAAGGTGCATTTCGAAGAGTTTGAACTGGTTGATGAGTTCCTGCATGTGTGGATTGTCACGTTCTTCCTCGTTGAATACCCATTCGCAGTTTCTGTCAATCGGCTCCAGGTTCGCCTCTATTCGGGTCGCCTTGTCAGTCTTCTTGCGCTCATCGCCCTTGATGTACAGCTGCTTGTTCCTGTGATTGCATTCCTCACGCAGCAGGGGCTTGAATACCTGGTTGAAGAAAGGGTCTTGCAGCTTGTTGTTCTCCATGTAGTAATACACGTTGGTCTTCCCTCCCACATACTCCATGATGTCGAAATACCAACCTATGAAGGTGGCATTGAGTTCCCTGGCAAGGAATCCCTTGATGATGTAATACACACCCTTGTGCTTGCCGATGAGCCACAAGGCCTTGGTGGAACTTGCCTTTTTCTTCGAGTCGGAATAGGCAGGGTCGCCATAGGCTATGAGAAACTTGAACTTTTTGAGCGGTGGAACCTTGCCGAATGGCAGGTACTTGAATATGGTTCCCTCGCTCACAGGATTGTTGAAGTACTCGGCTTGTGCGCTCTTGGTGGATATGTTTGAGAGTACGGTGTCGATTTGTTCCTCTGTGTTCTTGGCTGGCCAGGTTGAGTGTCCATCCTTGTCACGTATGTTCACGATGTCCCAGTGTCTTGCCTTGGCTCCAGCCTTCTTGATGCAACAGTCCTTGGCTATGATGTTTCCACACCACAGAATCAAGGTAGGCTCAGAGATGGAACGTGTAGGATAAAGCGAGGCCTCGAACCAGTCCCATTTCTTTTTTAGCGTCTCTGGGTTTCTGCAATCCTCATCCGTGTCGTAGTCATCCATGTAGATGACATCGGGGCGAACTTCCTCATTTCGAGCACCACGAGGGGCAGAGCCAGCACCCAAGGCTACGAACTTTGCACCACACTTGGCGGTGAACTCACCATCTGTCCACTGACCAAGCGTCACCTGGGAGCCATAGAACTGACGGATTCGGGGATTTGACTCAAAGTTAATCTTGTAAGGTGCAAGGAGACGCTTGGCAGAGTCAATGGTGGCAGATGCCAGGACAAAGAACCTCTTGCGCTTGGTCAGTGCAAGGTACATGCAGATAAACATCGCCACGGTAGATTTGGCAAGCTCACGGCTCCAAGACAGCACCTCATACCATTCATCATGCTCGATGACACGCTTGATGGCACGCACGTGGAAAGGCGCAAACTCATACTTGGCATACTTGGGAAAGAAGTACTTGATCCATTTGATTGGGTCTTTCTCCAGTTTCTTTCTCTTCTTGTCGATTTCACTCTGTGAGAGCCAGTCTTCCACAGGTACATCGGCAGCCAGTGCCTTGTGGTGTTCTGCCCACCTTTGCAGGGCATTTCTTTCTTCTTGTGTCATTTCAACTGATCTTTAATGAATAAATCCCAAAGCTCGTTGTACTCCTTGGCCTTTTCTATGTCAATGGAGCGAAGCCAGTTGGTAAACTTGATGCCCACGTTCACTATGTCTGTGATTCCTGCCTCATTCTGTAATTTCTTGATGGCAGAAGACAGCTTGACAATGGTGTCTGCCTCCTTGGCCGTCAAAGCACGCTGTCCTTCAGGACGTGCATTCGCCCCATCCTGTATGTCACTGATTTGCTTGATCATGCCAGCAATGATTTGCTCCGTGGAGATAGTTATGGAGACACGTAGCTCTTCCCATTTCCCTTCCCTGATCCATCGGGAGACCGTCTGCCTGGTGATTCCCACCTTTTCAGCGATTTCTTCCTGTGTGCATCGGCTTTTGATGAACAAATCCTTGGCAATGCTCTTCTTGTCTATGTTACTTTTTACCATATTTATATAGTTTTGATTCTGCAAAGTTCTAAAGAAATCCGCAAAAAAAGAAATCGTGATTTCATGGTAGCATCCATGAACACCACCATAGCGTCCATGAGCACCACCATGAAATCACGATTTGGACAGCTCGAAAAAAGTCCCGATATTTGCAGAAAAATTCGACGTATGAAACAAAAATTTAGCAATATAATAAAAGGTGATGGCAAGTCTATCATCATGCTTTATGGAGAAGTCGGTGAAGGGCGTTCCGTAGATAGCAACCGTGTGGTGAGCGAGCTTTTCGCATTGGAGAACCAAGGCTGCAAGATCGAAGTGCGCATAAACAGCCAGGGTGGAGATGTTTTCAGCGGCATGGCTATCTACAACGCCCTCCGAAACTCCAAAGGCGACATCACCATATTTATTGATGGAGTGGCAGCGAGCATCGCTGCAATCATTGCCTTATGTGGAAAACCGCTCTATATGAGTCCCTATGCCAAACTTATGCTTCATAATGTGAGCGGTGGCACATACGGCAATGCCTCCGAACTTCGACTGATGGCAGATCAGATGGAAGAATTGCAGAACAACCTTGCCACCATGATAGCAGGTCGCCTTGGCATGGAGGCTGAAAACGTGGCAAAGAAATACTTCGATGGGAAGGATCACTGGATGACAGCGAGCGAGGCAATGGACATGAAGCTCGTGGATGGAATCTATGACATGGATGAGGTGTCGAACCCACCGACAACAACAGAAGGCATTTACAACTATTTTAATAATCGGTTTGACTTCAAACCACAAAACAATGAAGAAATGGCATTAATAGATGAAATCAAGACGATTCCAAGCTTTGAGGACAAAGCGGATTCGAGTGCCGTCCTGGCACACATCAAAGAACTGGAGAACAAGGCAGCCAAGGTGGCCATCCTCGAAAAAACGGTGAATACCTACAAGAATGAGCTTGAAAAGGCTCACAAAGAGCAAGATGATGCTCTCATCAATGAGGCGGTCAAGGCTGGCAAAATTAGCAATGAGCAGGTGGAGACCTTCAAAAACCTCTTGAAGAGCGACCGTGAGAACACCATCAAGCTCATCGGTGGCATGAAGGGACGTGCAAGCAACCGTGCCATGGCTTTCATCAACCCAGACACACCATCAGGTGGCTCGTTCGCCAACAAGACATGGGATGAGATTGACAAGGAAAACAACCTTGCCCAGTTGAAGAACCAAGACCCTGCACTTTTCAAGAACCTCTACAAGCAGAAGTTCGGTGTGGACTACAATGAGTAATAACTTTTAATTTTATAGAAAATGGCATTAAACAGAGAAATTTGGATCAATACCATCACTGAGAATTTCTATCCAGACAATTCCTTCATGGCGAAAAGTATTGACGATTCCGCATTCGTGAACAACAAGACCGTTCACATCCCTAATGCTGGCAAGCCTTCGAGCGTTGTCATCAACCGCAGCGAGAAACCAGCGAAGATCAAGGAACGTGAGGACAACGAACTCACCTACAACATTGATGAGCTGACAACAGACCCTATCCACATCTCCAATGTGGACACGGTGGAACTCTCCTACGACAAACGCAACAGCGTTCTTTCCAACGACCGCAAGCAGTTGCAAAAGGCAGCAGCACAGAACTTGCTCTACAAGTGGGCAGGTAGCTTGAAGACAAAGTTTTTCACAGCTGGTGAGGCTCGTGAAGCCCACACCTCAGCGACTGCCTCTGGCAATCGTAAAAAAATCACCAAGGCTGTAGTGATGAAAGTATTCGTAAGGTTCAATATGGATGACGTGCCAGCAGATGGTCGTTTCATGTTGCTTGATGCAGCCATGTATGCGGATTTGCTTGACGACCTGACAGACAAGGAACTCTCAGCCTTCCTCGCTTGTGCTGATGCTTCAAGGGGCGTTCTTGGCAAGTTGTATGGCTTTGAGATCATGCAACGTTCCCAGGTGCTTCGCACAACGGCAAACGGTGCAGCCATCTTGAAATGGGAAGAGGATGATGCTGACACTGAACTTGCAGCTGGTCTTGCCTGGCAGCAAGACTGTGTGAGCCGTGCCTTGGGTGACGTGAAGATGTTCGATGATATGGGCAACCCAACCTATTATGGTGACATCTACTCATTCCTTGTGCGTACAGGTGGCTCTCCACGTCGTTACGACGGCAAGGGTATCGCAGTCATCATTGAGAGCAACGCAGCCTAAAAGGTTAAATCGTAAAATTAGACTCTATGATATTACCAAGAGTAAAAATTCAGTTCCTCAATGGCCAGTTGGGAACCGTCGGTGAGAGTGCCGACGGACTCCTGGCCCTCATTTGCGGTGCGGCAGCCGTAGCAGGAACCTTTGTGCTTAACACAGCCTATACCATCACAAGCATGGATGACCTTGCCGAGCTTGGAGTCACAGCGACAAATAACGCAGCCCTCTATAAGCAGGTGTCCGAGTTCTACGATGAGGCAGGAACAGGCACAAAGCTGGTCCTCTACCCAGTCAATCCAAGCACCACCTTGACCAACATGTGTGATTACACAAAGACGGACGCAGGGTATGCGAGAGACTTGATCACCAAGCAAAACGGCAATTTGAGGGGCATCGGCATCGCCAATGTCAACACGGGAGCTTCTGGCACAAGCATCAACGGCATCGACCCCGATGTGTTCACTGCCATGCCAAAGGCACAGCAGCTGGCAGAATGGGCGACCACCGAGCTTTACGCCCCTTTGTTCTTCATCCTCGAAGGTCGCAACTTTGACCCATCGAAGGAATTGAAGGACATGACCAAGGAAAAGTATGACCGTGTGGGCATTGCCATCGGTGACACCGTGGCATCCTCCAAGGGAGCGACCATTGGCACGTGGCTTGGGCGCATTGCCAAGAGTCCAGTGCAGCGCAACATTGGCCGTGTGAAGGATGGCTCGCTTGCCCCATTGGAGATGTATGTGGGTTCCAAGAAAATTGATGAGTCCGAGAGTACCATCAAGGCAATCTATGAAAAGGGCTACCTCGTGCCACGCAAGTATGTGGGACGCTCAGGCTACTTCTTTGCTGATGACAACCTGGCCTGTGATCCTACAGGTGACTATGCGCACATCGCCCACCGTCGGGTGATAGACAAGGCATATCGCCTGGCATACGACATCATGCTTGACATGCTCCTTGACGAGCTGGAAGTCAATGATGACGGCACGCTGCAAGTTGGAATCGTGAAAAGTTGGCAGCAGACCGTGGAAAACGGCATCAACAAAAAGATGACCGCCAATGGTGAGCTTTGCGCAAATTCCGATGGTGAGGGATGCCAGTGCTACATCGACGAAAAGCAAAATGTACTCAGTACCTCGAAGGTGCTTGTGACTCTGAAAGTGCGTCCATACGGATATGCCCGATACGTGGACGTGAATCTGGGATTCTTAGTAGAAACAAGTAACAGCTAAAGAATATGTTTAATTCAAAGGAATACGAGTGGGCCGACATCAACGTTGTCATGGCAGGTCGCCCTGTCACAGGATTCCGCTCCGTGAAATACTCTTCAAAGCAGGAAAAGGAAGCCTTGTATGCCAAGGGCAACAAGCCACAAGGTGTGCAACGAGGAAACAAGTCCTATGAAGGCTCCATTGGCTTGCTGCAAAGTGAGTATGAAGCCCTGAGCCAAGCTTGCGGTGGTGACATCCTTGATGCTTCTTTTGATCTTGTCGTTTCTTACGGCAATGCCACAAAGGGTGATGTCATCGTGACAGACATCCTTGTGGGTGCAGAGTTCACTGAGGACAACACCGAGTGGAAGCAAGGTGATAAGTTCCAGGAAAAGGAACTTCCTTTCATCTTTGTGGATAAGAAGAAAGGATAGTGTTTGGACACCATTCAAATAACATTCAAATAATAGAAAAATGAAAATAGATAAGCAAAAAGTAGAAGAGTGGAAGAAACAGCATGGCGAAATCTTCCAGATAGAGACCCAAGGCAAAAGCTGTATTGTCCGCAAGCCAACACGCAAGGAATACAGCTATGTGTCAGTGGTGAAGAATCCTGTCAAGGCACAAGAAACCTTGCTCAACCAAATTTGGCTTGACGGTGATGAGGAAATCAAGACCAATGATGACCTTTTCTTCGCAGTGTGCTCACAACTTGAAGACGTATTGGCTATCAAGGAGGCTGACATAAAAAAGCTTTAGAGGATGCGGAAATAGATGATGTCGAGGCAAAGGACATTCTCTATATGAACACCTTGCTGAGATATAATCTATTCCTGGATCCTGATACGCTTTCAGATGAGGAATGGGCGTGGACTATCAGGTATTTAAAGGAAATCAAAGAAGCAGAGAATAAGACAGATGGCTAAAAGTGTACTTCAATTTCTTATCAAGTTGCAAGCCAACGAAGGCAATGTGCTGAGTGTGGCAAGAAGAACGTCTGAGCAGCTGGACAACATCACCAGAAAGGCGACCCTTGTAAAAAGTCGCCTCCAATCAGCCTTTTCGTTTTCTAACTTGAAGACCTCCCTGATGTCCCTCCCTGGCATGGATTTCCTGATGAATCCCTATACCCTTGCAAGTGCAGGTGTCGCAGCCATCTCGTCCATCGGTGCACAAGCCGAGCAAACGAGCGTGGCTTTTAAGACACTTGTGGGCAATGAGACGGCAGCAGCCAAGATGCTTGGAGACATTTACAACTTCGCAGCAAAGACTCCCTTTGAGCCTCTTGATCTGGAGAACAATGCCAAGATGATGCTTGGATTCGGTGTAAGCGCACAGAAGGTGGTTCCATACCTGAAACAACTTGGCGACATTGCCATGGGCGACAAAGAGAAGCTTGGTGGTCTCTCACTTGTCTTTGGACAGGTGGCATCAGCAGGAAAGATGCAAGGGCAAGACTTGATGCAGTTCATCAATGCAGGTTTCAACCCTTTGAAGGAACTCCAAAAAATGACAGGTAAGACATACGCCGAGCTTCAAGACATGATGAGCAAGGGACAGATAGGCTTTGATGCGGTGGCAGCAGCCATCGCCCATGCCACAAGCGAGGGCGGTGCTTTCAACGGCATGAGCGACAAACTGAGCCAGACTGTCAGCGGAAAGTTCTCCACCATGATGGGAAACATCAGGCAAGCAGCCATCAGCATGTTCGACTCCATCAAGCCTGTTGTGCTTGGACTGATGGACATTGTTGGAGCATTGGTTCCACCGATTTCATCAGCTCTTCAATTTCTTCTTTCCATCGTTGGCGGTGTTATCGGCTTCTTTATGAAGTGGAAGACGGAAATAGCCTATGTGGCTGTAATAGCTGGTGTTGGAGCCATCGCCTTCAATGCCCAGGCAATAGCCCTATGGGGGCTTGTGGGTGTGATGAAGGTGGTGGCGGCCGTGACCAAGGTGTGGGAAGGCGTGCAGTGGCTGTTGAACATCGCCATGAACGCAAACCCTATAGGTCTTGTCATCACTGCCATCGCAGCCCTTGTCGCAGGTGTGGTCTATTGTTGGAACAAATTCGCTGGTTTCCGTGCCTTTCTCCTGACCCAGCTTGAAGAGTCTGGAGCGCAAGAGTGGCTTTTCCCCATGGAGCCAATGATCAGCGTCAATGGGCAGAACATACTTGTGAGGCGAAACGTCTCAAAGGGCAAAATCAGGGGAAGCATCAAGGAACGTTGGACGCAGGATGACTACAGCGTGAGAATCGAGGGCATCTTGATGGGCATGGATGGCAAGTACCCTGAGGCGGACGTGGCAAAGCTCAGAAGTTTCTGTGAGGCTGGTCACGTGAAGGCACTGAATCCATTGCTTGAGATATTCGGCATCAGCCAACTTGCCATCGAGAGTTGGGACATTCCCTTCACTTCTGGCACTATCAATCAAAACTACACCATACAGGCCTACAGTGATGACATCTACAAGTTGCTGTTGAGCCGTGACGACTTAAACGCATAGAATTATGTACACCATGGCATTTGACATCAGAATCGGCACATACAAGCTCTGTATGATTGACAAGGTAGAAATCCATCGTAGCGTGGAACTACTTGCGGACACGGCTGTCATTACTCTTCCTGCATCAGAGTACAACCATGCCCTCCAGGTCGAAGACAAGCTAAAGCGAGGCGACAAGGTGATAATCACCCTTGGCTACGAAGAGGCAGGACTTGAAACTGAGTTCGAAGGATGGCTTCAACGCATATCCACCGATGGAGGGAACGTCAAGCTATATTGCGAGGATGACATCTTTCTGTTCCGAAAGGACATGAAGAACGAAGTGCTTCAAAAGGTAGCCTTGAAGGATCTCCTTGCCAAGGTGGTCTCTGGGTGTGGTCTCTCATTCAAGGTGGAGTGCTCCTATTCCTGGACATACGGAAAGTTTGTCATCAACAACGCAACTGGCTACGATGTCTTGAAAAAGGTACAGGAGGAATGTGGGGCTGACATCTACCTACAGGATGAGACCTTGCACATACACCCTCCAGGCGAAAAGATGGGTGTGGAATGCTTCTATGACTTCGCCCTGAACGTGGAGGAAGACAACCTC